>NZ_JBNDKT010000168.1:0-1009 GCF_050435685.1 Paraburkholderia sp. GAS448 | reverse complement strand
CTGGTGCCCGACAATCTGAAATCGGGCGTCCACAAGCCGGGGTTCTACGATCCGGACATCAATCCAACCTACCAGGAAATGGCCCGGCATTACTCAGTAACAGCAGGTGACGCCCACGCGTATAACCAGAGTCTGGGAAAGCGCGGGATGATACAGCCTGTATTTTCCAGACGGTGAACTGAAGGCCCAGTTCATCAACGCGAGGCCCCATACGCGCGGGGTGTCGGGCCGCGAGCCGACCTGTACGGCCGGTTCATCGAGCTGATCTACACGTTCTACCGGCTATGTGGCCTATTACTGGTCCACCCGTGGACTGGACATTCCGGTGCCCAGCTTCGGCCATTTGTGCGACCGGTTTGCCGCGCTGGAGGTGAGCGTCACGCAGCGCTGCGGGCAGTTGGCAAAACGGCTGGCAAGAGGCGAAGCCGTGAGCCTGATCATCGACAGCACGGGGCTAGGCTTCGGGCGGGCCAGTCAGTGGTACGAAGAAAATACGGTCAGAAGGCCACGCGCACGCCGTGGCGCAAGATGCAGTTGTCCATCGACCCGCAGATGAACATTCACGCGATCAGTATCACGACCGCCGAAGTGTCGGACAGCGAAGGCATGGACACCGTGCTGCCTGCGAATCTGCCGGTGGATAAGGTCATTGCCGATGGCGAGTACTACAGCATTGAGCGTACCGAAGCGCTATCACGCGAGGGCACGCCCGTCATCCTACTGCCGGCTCACGCCATCGGCGCATCATCAAGCCTACAGTCGTCGGTAAAGCCGCCTGAAGACAACGCGCTGCGTATTCCACGCAAAGAGAACAGCCATTCCAGGGCAAAGTGAATCGTGATTCCACGGCAAAGTGAAGAAGGATTCCACGCCATCGCGAACAAACTGAGCGCAGCGACGCGGGACCTTTATCTTTTTACTCGGACTGCGGCTTTGCGGTCAATCGACTGCGCGTCTTGCGCAGCGATTCGCCCGCGAGCGTGATGCGATGAGCGTTGTGCACCAGCCG
>NZ_JBNDKT010000167.1:0-1030 GCF_050435685.1 Paraburkholderia sp. GAS448 | reverse complement strand
TCCACACCCGCCACTTCCTCGACCGGGGCGGCCACCAGCACCTTGCGCTCGGCCAGCACCGCCACCCGCGTGGACAGCGCGATCATCGTATCCAGGTCGTGCGTCACCATCACGACCGTGAGCCCCAGCGCCCGGCGCAGCGTGCCGATCAGCTCGACGAACTCGTCCGACGCCTGCGGATCGAGCCCCGCGGTCGGTTCATCGAGAAACAGCAGCTCCGGCTCCAGCGCAATCGCCCGCGCAATGCCCACGCGCTTGACCATCCCGCCCGACAGCGCCGCCGGCATCTTCGATGCATGCCGGCACGGCAGCCCCACCATTTCCAGCTTCAGCATCACGATGTCGCGCAGCAGGTCCTCCGGCACCTTGCCCAGTTCGCGGATCGGCTGCGCGATGTTGTCGAACACCGACAGCGACGAGAACAGCGCGCCACGCTGGAACAGCATCCCGGAACGGCTGCGCAGCAGGCGCGCGTTCTCCGGCGACATCGTCGACGTGTCCTCGCCGAACAGCTTGATGGTGCCCGCGCTCTGGCGCTCGAGCCCGAGAATCTGCCGCACCAGCGTCGTCTTGCCCGAGCCCGAGCCGCCCACGACCGAGACGATCTCCCCGCGCCGCACGTCGAAGTTCAGGTGCTGATGGATGATCGTGCGTCCATAGCGCTTGGTGAGGTCGCGCACCTCGATCACCGGCTCGGCGATCTCGGGCATCGGATGGCCGCGCACGGCCGTGGCGAGCGGCGCTGTCATCAGATCCCCACGTTCTGGAAGAGAATCGCGAACACTGCGTCCGCGAGAATCACGACCGTGATCGACGTCACCACCGACGCCGTCGTGCCTTCACCCAGGCTCTGCGAATTGGCCTTGATGCGAAACCCGAAGTGACAGCCGACGATCGCGATCAGCATGCCGAACGCCATGCCCTTGCCGAGCCCGAACCACAGGTTCGCAATCGGCACCACGCCCGGCAGCGCCCGCGCGAAAAACGACATGTCGATGCCCAGCACGATCTTCGCGGCCACCGCGCCGCC
>NZ_JBNDKT010000166.1:0-1034 GCF_050435685.1 Paraburkholderia sp. GAS448 | reverse complement strand
CCGACCTCGGCACCCGTGCCGCCGAATTCGCCCAGCAGTCCCTGTGCGATCGGCTGCAAGGCGGCGAACCGGTTGCCCGTCTTGACTGCATGGATACCGACGCAGCAGGCATCGCAATGATCGACTGCAGAGAACACCCAGACCCAGCCGTCATCCACGGTCTCGATGCGCACGCCATCAGTGCCCCACATCTCGTTGGGGCGGCTCGTCGTGATCGTGCCGTCGTGCTGGGCAGACTTGCCCTGGGGCCGACGATGCGGCGACAGCAAGGCGTTCTCCCGCATCAGCCGCAGCACACGGGTGCGGGAGACGCGGATATCGCGCAGGATACGCAGCCGCGCCCAGACCTTGCGGTGGCCTTCACCGGTAAAGGGCGAGGCCGCCAGATCGGCCCGGATGGCCTCCAGCAGGTCGGCGTCGGGCATCCTGGGTTTCGGGCCGCGTCGCTGTGCCACGAGTGGCACCACGTTGCCCGACGCGCGCGCCTGAGCGGCATAGATCGTCGAACGCGGGAACCCGAGCACCCTGCAGACCCGCTCCAACCCATAAGGCTTGCCGGTGCCAGCGGAGATCGTGCGGCTCATTTCGACGACCTCCGGTTGCCTAAAGGGTGTCGAGCCTGCCTTTCCTTGCGCAGCAACTCGTTTTCCATGACCAGCTCGCCAATGCGCCGGGTCGCCTCGCCAAGCCTGGCCTCCAGCGGATCGTTCTCGCGCTCCTTGAGGCCGGCATCCATACCGGCCAGGGCACGCTCGCGCCATTCTTCGAGCCGGTATATCGGCACCGATACCTCGCGCGAAATGGCATCCACCGGCTCGCCGCGCAATAGCCGCAGGACGACTTTCTTCTTCCGGTTCGCTGACCACCGTTTCACTTCGGCGGCCGCGCCGGGGGCGCTTCCAGTCGCGCTACGCGCTCCTTCCACCGCCCCCGGCACAACCTCATCGACATTCGACTTCTTCAGCATGTTCAACTCCATTTCCAGACACACGTTTTACCCCAAATTCGTGTCCAGAAAAATCGGAGGCGGTTCA
>NZ_JBNDKT010000165.1:0-1054 GCF_050435685.1 Paraburkholderia sp. GAS448 | reverse complement strand
CAGGAATCATCGTCAACGCCGTCGCAGCCGCGACACCGGAGTAGGCGCCCTTCGCTACGTCGTTAATCTGATTCTGGACGCCGGCGATACGCTGATCGGTGTAGTCCTTGGCCGTCGTGCCGGCCGGCAGCGGTCCCACGGCTGCCGCAATCGAGTCATTCAGCTGGCCAACATTGACCGCATCAGTCGATGCCGTACCCGCTGCGACGTTAGTGACCTGACGTTCGTTGCCCGCCGAACCCACCGACACCGAGCCGGCGCGATCGGCCACTGAATCATGGCCGAGCGCAACCGAGTTGGCAGCGTTTGCCTGCGCGCCCGAGCCGATCGCCACCGTATTGTCCGCCGCAGCGCTGGCATTTGAACCCACGGCCGTGCCGTAGTTACCTGCCACCGTTGCGCCCGAGCCCGCAGCCGTACTCCCCGTCCCGGCACCCGGCACTGCAGCGTTGATCACAGCCTGGTCGCCACTGTTCGGCTGGGTGTCGTTCGCGTTGAAGTACGGGTTTGAACCACCACTGTTCTCGACGGTCGTCACCCGGCCGTCAATGCTGGTGACGTAGTCCTTCAGCTCCGACAGCTGGCCGAAGTTCACTGCGTCGTACTGGCTTGTGCCGCTGGCAACGTTGGTCAGCACCACCGGACCTGCCGAAAGTCCACCACCCAGCGTTATGCTGTTGTAGTTCGGCATGCCGTTGGCGTTCGTATCATAGGTCACCGCAGCAATCGTCTGCCCGTTGTTACCGATCAGGCCCGACGCCTTCAGCTGGGACACGTTCACCGCGTCCGTGTCTGCCGTACCGGCAGCCACGCCCGACAGCACGCGCTCGCCCGCCGTACCGGCGAAGTTCACTTCATTGCCGTCCGTGTCCTTGCCCACCGTGAGCGCTTCGCCTGCCCCCGCCTGCTGCACCAGACCGATGCCCGTATTGTTCAGGCCGCTCCTGATGCTGGTCATGTCGCCTTCCACCGTCGTCACCCGGTTATCCAGGTTCGTCACGTTGGTGTTGGTCGCAAACAGCTGCGAGCCGTTCACCGCGTCCACGCTCGACGC
>NZ_JBNDKT010000164.1:0-1103 GCF_050435685.1 Paraburkholderia sp. GAS448 | reverse complement strand
GGCGGTTTCAAAGGGGAAGCGCAACAGGGGGTTAATGAACGGAAGCTGAAGTGATCGAAGCGGTTTTGAGCATACGTTCGAAGACCTCGAATGGGGAGTGAAATGCGTGGGTAGCACGCGGTCGGCTGTTGAGGCTGTCAGCGATGGCATCGAGCTCGTCCTGGCTGTAGATCGAGAGGTCGGTGCCTTTGGGCAGGTACTGACGTAGCAACCCGTTGGTGTTCTCACAGGAGCCGCGTTGCCAGGGGCTGTGCGGATCGCAGAAGTACACGCGCACGCCGGTGGCGGCGCTGAGCTCCTGATGACGGGTCATTTCCTTGCCCTGGTCGTAGGTGAGGCTCTGGCGCAGTGGGGCAGCGATCGAATTGAGCTTGGCAGTGAAGCCCGCCAGGGCCGAGGCGGCGGTGGCGTCTTCCATCTTCGCCAGCAGTACCAGGCGGCTGGTGCGCTCAACGAGCACGCCGACGGAAGACTGGTTCCCGGCGCCCTTGATAAAGTCGCCTTCCCAGTGACCTGGCATCACCCGGTCGTCGACCTCAGGCGGGCGCACATGGATGCTCACCATGTCGGGGATCTGGCCGCGCCGGTCAGTGCCCCGCTTGCGTGACATGCGGGTGCTGTGGCCGTGGCGCAGACAGGCGATCAGCTGGCGGCGCAGCTCACCGCGTGGCTGCGCATAGATGGCGGTGTAGATGGTCTCGTGCGAGACGTGCTGGGTTGGATCGTTGGGATACATGCGCTTCAGGGTACCGGAGATCTGCTGCGGCGACCACTTCCAGCTGAGCAGGCTGAGCACGATGCGCGAGAGTGCGCCCTGGTGATCCAATTTGCGCGGCGGGCGCGCCGCCGCCCGCCGGGCCGAACTGATGGTCTGCGCGAGCACCGAAGCGTAGCCGCGCACAGCACAGGTGTTGCGCACCAGTTCGCGGCTCACGGTCGAAGCCGGGCGGCCGAGCGTGCGGGCCATGGCCCGCACGCTCAATCCCTGCTGTTTCATGCTGGCGATAGTGAGACGTTCTTCAGGCTGTAACTGCTGATACTTGCTTTTATTCATGTGCGCACCTTAGCAGATCAAGGTGTTGCAGTTCACATTTGATCGCGCC
>NZ_JBNDKT010000163.1:0-1127 GCF_050435685.1 Paraburkholderia sp. GAS448 | reverse complement strand
GTGGGCCTGCGTCGCCTGATCCAGTTTTCGGCCATCATTTTTCGTCTTCATACCTGTATAACGCGCAAGGCACTATTTGGTGCACCTGTCAGTAAATGGGGTGAGGAAGACCCACCGCACCGCATTGCGAGTTCGGCGGGTGTCCTCCATTGAATGGGTTGACGCGGTCAGCTTTTACTGCGCGCCGGGGGCCGCTGTACCGGCGGCGACATCGACGGCAAAAGCGCCACGGTCCTTGAAAGCGCCGTGGCGAAGTGAGGGCGGTTCTGCGCGACTGGAAACGTCCGACGTGCCGGCCAGATCACCTCTACGTGTGCCGCGAGGCGGCAGGCCGGACGCGCGGCTACGGCTGCTGACCCTACGACGTGGCCGGCGCCTGCGCGTATCGTGGATCACCCGCATACACGGGCGTGTTGGTGCCATCTGCAGCGACGAAGGGCACGCGCCGCACCTTGAACACATCCAGTACCGATGGGTCGGTGACGACAAGATCGACGAGGCCATCCGGCCAGATCTGCACGACGCACGCCTGTAATGGCGGACTTGTCGAGCTGGACATGAAGTTGACCTGCTGGTCGAGTGTGGGCGTGGCCGCGCCCGCATCGGTCTCGGGAGTACTCATCTTCGTCTGCCTCACGGTTCGATTGATCAATCCCGCTCCCCGTGTGACAGACAGGAGCGACGTGAAGGCGCTGCAGGCTGCGCCCATAGGATTGCGCATCCTTCGTGCGGTCGGTGCTCTCGCACTGCCAGCGAACTGAACCGGCGCCTCCCCGGGCCAGCCATCTATCCCCGTGCCTGCTGGCGGGGTTCACAAAGCAGGACGTACACTTGCGGAACCTGTCGCATGGCCAGCTCGATACATGGTCGCACGTCCTTCCAGTCCAGGCCGCCAAGACCACAGCCAAGCGGTGGAATCGCGATCGAGCGGATATGCCGTAGCCGGAGGACGTTCACCAGATCCGAGAGGCCTGCATCGATATCTTCGATCAGGCTCCCGTCACTCCAGTGACGTTTTGTGGGAAAGTTGATTGAATATTCCACGCCAAAGTGAACAGGGATTCCACGGCAAAAAGAACACGAATTCCACGGCAAAGTGAACGCCGATTCCACGGCAAAAAGAACAG
>NZ_JBNDKT010000162.1:0-1147 GCF_050435685.1 Paraburkholderia sp. GAS448 | reverse complement strand
TTCGGCGTGCCGCTCGCAGTGCCGGCACGCCCACTTGGAACGCACGTTCTTGCGGACTGTCCACTTGACCTCGACGTGCAACTGTTCGCTGACGTCCTCGCCGATGCGATGCAGCTGATTGCCGCAACAGGGGCAGCCGCGCTGGTCCTCCGGCAGGTCGTATTCGACTGGTTCACGCGTCAGGTACGCCGGCAATGGCTTGCGTCCGGCCTTGCGTCGTTCAGGCTGGCTCGCCGGTGGCAATCCGGTGTCGGGCAGCTCAGGCTGGACACCGTCATCGTCTTCGTCGCCCGGTTCGGTCCGTGCAATCTGCTCGGCTTCGTCGAACACGCGATCCTTGCGTTTTTCGCTTTTCGGTGCGAAACGCTCGGCCTGCAGCAGACGCAGCTGCTCCTCGAGTTGCTCGACGCGCTGGTTCAGTTCGCCGATATGTTTCGCGTCGCCGGCTACACGTGCCTGGAGAGCGTGGATATAGCCCTGGACGGCCCTGGGTACGCGTTTGAGGTCGGGTGCATTCTTCATGCATTCCAGGATAGCGAAACGCGGTGCGCCGTGGGTTTACGTCAATTCGTAAATGGCGCGCCTGCCGTTGTTTACGTGCAACGCATCGGGCTAGCTGACGTGCTGGTAATGGCGCACGGGATGACGGCGAAGCGCGTCGATGTCGATGCCGTCGAGCAACCAGTGAAGCTGCTGCGTTGTCAGTTCGATCACCTCCTGATTCCGCCGGGGCCACACGAAACGGTCTTCCTCGAGCCGACGCAGCAGCAGCCAGAAACCGGTGCGCTCGTACAGCAGAAGCTTGATGCGATCGCATTTGCGGTTGTGGAATGCATAGACGGCACGGGCGAGCGGGTCCAGCTGCATCGATTCCTCAACCAGGGCGGCAAGGGTGTTGATGCCGCAACGGAAATCGATCGGCTCGCGGTACAGGTAGACGTGCAGGTCATCGGCGAAGCGCAGCATCAGCGGCTCCTCAACGCGTCGATCATCGCCCTGAGCAGCGCCGTGTCCTGTTGCGCACATTCAAGTTCAAGACTTACCCCGTTGGGCAATTGCGCCACCAGCCGTGAAGGCAACGGCGGGCGTTGCGAGGCCCGCATCGGCTCACGCCGCGCCGCAACTGGCTCGGCGTCGGGCAGCGCCG
>NZ_JBNDKT010000161.1:0-1181 GCF_050435685.1 Paraburkholderia sp. GAS448 | reverse complement strand
TGGCGCGACGGCAAGGTCACCGCCACGCCCGGCTTCCGGGACGCCTTCCGCCAGTTTGCCGAAGGCGGCTGGCAGGGCGTGCAGCATCCTGTCGACTACGAAGGCCAGGGCCTGCCCAAGCTGATCGCCACGGCATGCATCGAGATGCTCAACGCGTCGAACCTGTCGTTCGCACTGTGCCCGCTGCTGACCGACGGGGCCATCGAAGCGCTGCTCACCGCCGGCACCGAAGCACAGAAGCAGACCTATGTGCCGAAGCTGATCTCGGGCGAATGGACCGGCACGATGAACCTCACCGAGCCGCAGGCGGGCTCCGATCTGGCGCTGGTGCGCACGCGCGCCGAGCCGCAGGGCGATGGTTCGTACCGGCTCTTCGGCACCAAGATCTTCATCACGTGGGGCGAGCACGACATGGCGGAGAACATCGTCCATCTCGTGCTCGCGCGCACGCCCGATGCGCCCGAAGGCGTGAAGGGCATTTCGCTGTTCATCGTGCCGAAGTTCCTCGTCAATGAGGACGGCACGACGGGCGGGCGCAACGATGTGCATTGCGTGTCGATCGAACACAAGCTCGGCATCAAGGCGAGCCCGACGGCGGTGCTGCAGTTCGGTGACCACGGCGGCGCAGTCGGCCACCTGATCGGCGAGGAGAACCGCGGCCTCGAGTACATGTTCATCATGATGAACGCGGCGCGCTTCGCGGTGGGCATGCAGGGCGTGGCCGTGTCGGACCGCGCCTACCAGAAGGCGGTCGCGTATGCGAAGGATCGCGTGCAGAGCCGCCCGGTCGACGGCAGCGCGAAGCAGCCGGTGTCGATCATCCATCATCCGGACGTGCGCCGGATGCTCGCGACGATGCGTGCGCTCACCGAAGGCTCGCGCGCGCTGGCCTACGTGGCAGCCGGGCATTGCGACATCGCGCACCGTCATCCGGAGGCGGCGAAGCGCGCCGAGCACCAGGCGATCTATGAATTCCTCGTGCCGGTCGTGAAGGGCTGGAGCACGGAGCTGTCGCTCGAGGTGACGAGCCTGGGCGTGCAGGTGCACGGCGGCATGGGCTTCATCGAGGAAACGGGCGCAGCGCAGTACTACCGCGATGCGCGCATCCTGCCGATCTACGAAGGCACGACGGCGATTCAGGCGAACGACCTGATCGGCCGCAAGACGGTGCGCGACGGCGG
>NZ_JBNDKT010000160.1:0-1209 GCF_050435685.1 Paraburkholderia sp. GAS448 | reverse complement strand
ACAGAACCACGATTCCTGCCCATTTCGACACCTTCTGATCAAAAGGATAGGTGTCCGTTTTCGCGGGGCAACTTCAGTCTGCGGGCTGCTGATCGTGCTCAAATTTCCATTGTTCAACCAGCTGTCGTCGGGATTTTGCAGAAGCGAGCAGGTAGGCGTTTATCGCCGAGATAAAACTCTTCTGGCTCGATTCATTCAGGCTCACAAAGAGTGATAGTGCACGGTGCAGTTCAAATTCTTCTTGCGTTCCCATCTGTAAATCCCTTGTTTTTGCCTGACGGTAACTTTAGTTACAAGCAATGCACTCGCAAAACTGGATCATCGCGTCCACGCACGCAGTGCACCGCGATGTCGCGCTGAAAACCAGAAAAAGGGCGTTTGGTCACCCGAACACCCATCAAACGGTACGAAAATCACACTCCTCGATCAGCTACGGCATTGAGATCTAATTCCTTCCCGCATTAAAGCTCGTATCCGGTTTGTGCACGCACGCCGGTAGCACACGTAGATATGACCGACACCGTCGCGCGCGACAGTCACTGCAGTCACGCGAATGGTACGTCCCTCCGACCGTTACCGCCCGTGTTTGCCCACGCCGGCCGCAACTACCGTCGTTCAAGCTTGTGTACGGCATGAAGCGCAAGTTCAGGACACGCGGATAGACACCATTGAGTGTCGCGCGCATACGCCCGGCTCGCAGGCCGCTACCACCATATGCTCACACAACTTCAGATCGTAGGTCTGGCAATCTTTCGACTACCTGGCTTCTCTTTCCGAGTGTGACAAAGTGGTGCCCATCAAATCGCGAATGATGGACGCCACTGTGATGTCGCTCCTGCTTGCCGTCCATGACGACCTGTATGAGCCGCTTAAATCAAATCAAAACGTGTACGGATGCAAAAAAGCCGGAGAGGAATACCTCCTCCCCGGTCAATCGCTTACCACTGATAGGACGCACCCGCGCCAACTGGGCTACCGTCACTACTCACCCCAGCGCCGGCCTTCACCTTGATGTTCTCGGTAATGCGCGCGGTACCACCGAATGCAACAGCCTTATATCCCTTATAGGTTGCGGTACCGATGCCGAACGACAGCCTTTTGCCCACATCGGCATCAGGAATCATCGTCAACGCCGTCGCAGCCGCGACACCGGAGTAGGCGCCCTTCGCTACGTCGTTAATCTGATTCTGGACGCCGGCGATACGCTGA
>NZ_JBNDKT010000159.1:0-1213 GCF_050435685.1 Paraburkholderia sp. GAS448 | reverse complement strand
GGAAACGCTGATTTATTCAGCTCGGTGGTCATCGCTGGCGTAGCTGAGGACGTTATAGAAGGCAGCTCACGGAACAGACTCACGATGATGAAGAGGCAGATCGGCTTCGCGGAAGCGGAAATTGCAGGCAAGAAGCGAGTGACGAGGCGCCAACGCTTCCTGGCCGAGATGGAGAAGGTAGTTCCGTGGCAGCGCTTGCTGTCGGCAATCGAGCCGCACTATCCGAAGGGCACGCGAGGCCGCCCGCCGATTGGCCTGGAGCGGATGCTGCGAATCTACTTCTTGCAACAGTGGTACGGACTGTCGGACGAAGGACTGGAAGACGCCCTGTATGACAGCATCGCGCTGCGAGCCTTCGCCGGCATCGATCTGGCAGTCGAGAACGTGCCTGATGCAACCACGCTTTTGAAGTTCCGGCGCCTGCTGATCGAACACGAACTGACACGGAAGTTGTTCGACGAGATTGGCATCTCGCTGTGCGAGCGTGGACTGATGATGAAGGAAGGCACGCTGGTTGACGCGACGATCATTGAAGCGCCGCCGTCGACTAAGAACGCCGGGAAGAGTCGTGACCCGGAAATGCATCAAACGAAGAAGGGAAACGAATGGCACTTTGGGATGAAAGCCCACATTGGCGTCGATGCCGATTCGGGCCTGATCCACAGTGTGGTTGGCACGGCGGCCAACGTGTCGGATGTATCGCAAGCGCATGCCCTGCTGCACGGACATGAGGAGCAGGTGTTCGCCGATGCGGGCTACATTGGCGTAGACAAGCGCGAGGAAATGGCGGGCAAGACCGTGAAGTGGCATGTCGCTGCCAAGCGGGGAAAGATCAGGGCGATGCAGGAGGGAGCGCTGAAGGACTTGGTGATCGCGGTCGAGCGAACCAAGGCGCAGATCCGGTCGCGGGTTGAGCATCCGTTCCATATCGTCAAGAACCTCTTTCACCATCGCAAGACTCGATACAAGGGCTTGGCCAAGAACACCGCGCAACTGTTCAGCCTGTTCGCTCTGGCGAATCTGGTGATTGCGCGAAATCTGTTGCGATCGGTCCATGGGAGCAATCCGTCATGCGTATGAAAAATGCGAGCAGGGAGGCTTGTTTACGCGTCCAATTCACTGAATTGAGCGTCGATTCGCTTCGTCATCTGGAAAGTTCGACGCCATCTCGCCTGCAACTTGGGCAGTTGGTCCATTGATCAGCGTTTCCCTA
>NZ_JBNDKT010000158.1:0-1215 GCF_050435685.1 Paraburkholderia sp. GAS448 | reverse complement strand
CAATGTGTGAGACAAAAGGCGTTAGAAACAAACCCCTTAAACCCGGACATTTCAACTTGGCCGGAAAGCGGACATCTGAATCTGGCCTCGACATTACTGTGGGAGCAATATGAGAATGTCGTGTTCTAGCAAGATACAAATGTCGTGTTTTTCGACTGCTGGCAAGCTGGCGGCTCTCTGTGCGATGGCAGGAGCCAGCCATGAAACCAGCCACACTCGTGACACTGAACATGCGCGAACTCGACCGTCTGAAGGTGATCCAGGCCGTGGTGGACATGGGACTGAAGCCCGGGCGTGCCGCGGTGCGGCTCGGCCTCACGGTGCGGCAGATCGAGCGGCTGGTGTTGCGATATCGCGAATCCGGCGCGGCGGGTCTGGCCTCGCGCAAGCGTGACCGCCCGGGTAACCGGAAGCTCGACGAAGGCCTGGCGCTGCGTGCCCTGACCATCATCCGTGAGCGCTACGCCGACTTTGGTCCGACGCTCGCCTGCGAGAAGCTGCGCGAATGCCATGGGCTCGTGCTGTCAAAGGAGACCATCAGGCACCTGATGACGGACGCAGGCCTGTGGGTGCCGCGCAGCCAGCGGCCGCCGAAGATCCACCAGCCACGGGCCCGGCGAGCGTGCCTGGGCGAGCTGATCCAGATCGACGGCAGCGATCACCGGTGGTTCGAGGACCGGGCGCCGGCGTGCACGCTGCTGGTGTATGTCGACGACGCAACCAGCCAGATCATGGCGCTGCACTTCACGGCCACGGAGTCGACCTTCAGCTACTTTGAGGCGACGCGTGCGTACCTCGAACGCTATGGCAAGCCGGTCGCGTTCTACAGCGACCGGGCCAGCGTATTCCGGCCAACGTACAGCCGCACCGGCGCGCGGGGCGTCACGCAGTTTGGCCGGGCGATGTACGAGCTGAACATCGACACATTCTGCGCGAACTCGAGCCCGGCCAAGGGGCGCGTCGAGCGCGCGCACCTGACGCTGCAGGACCGGCTGGTCAAGGAACTGCGGCTGCGCGGCATCCAGACCATGGAAGCGGCGAATGCATACGCGCCCGCCTTCGTGGCCGGCTACAACGCGCGCTTTGCAAAGCCACCGAGGAGCACGTTCGATGCGCACCGGTTGTAATGTCCGCTTTTAGCCAAGTTCAAATGTCCGCTTTTTCGCAGCGTAAGCTGACCGGCCGCCGGCGTTCCGGCGCGGGAGGCTTTAATGG
>NZ_JBNDKT010000157.1:0-1232 GCF_050435685.1 Paraburkholderia sp. GAS448 | reverse complement strand
ACGGTCGCTGTAAGACGCTTTCCAAGTCTTATGTAGAGCTTGACCGCTCGGATGCGGTCTTCGTACGAGTACATGGACTACCTCCAGGTAGTCCAGGATTTCTGCCGCACCCCCCACCACGACATCTTGAAATGGCTATGACACGCGCAGTGGACAACTTTATTTTCATCCCTCGCACTGCCACAACTGGCGCGGCTCACGGCCGGATCGCAGGCATGCCTAACCTTCACGCTCCACAATGACGCAGCAACCTTACGGCGATATCCACTGGCTTATCCACTGTCGGAACCACGCGACAGGACTTGCGCTGGGCCGTTTTTTTCTGGCGGTCCCGCGAGCGGCGCATAGTCAGTGCCGGGCGCAGAACATCATCTGGGCGGCCTCTCCCGGCGCGAGTCCGGCCTCGAAGCATTTCACAAGCCGCTTCAAGGTCGCTTCGTCGGGGTTGTACGGCCGGCTGATGAAACCATTCGCGACCGATTCCCTGTGCCAGGCACACATCCAGCGGTCCATCCCGTCTACAGGTATCAAGGCATTTTCAGTCGGCATCACGTTTTCCTTCATGCGGCGCTGGTGGGAGCAGCCTTTCCGCTGCCAGCGGTTTGATGGTCAGGTCGCGGCGAAGCGCGTGTCCACGAGCTTCTCGTTCTGGAACACAAACGTCACCTGATCCTGGCCGGAGCCACCCTGATATACCCACCGTGTCACGCCGTCCGTCGAGCTTTCACTGATCGGATTGCCCATCCTCGCGAAGACCTGCTTCTTGCTCGTTCCTGCCGGAAACTGCTGTTCGATGCTCTCGCGGGTCCAGTTCCGCACATGCACCTCGTCATAGGTCTGCGTCACGCAGCCACCCAGTCCCAGCAGACTCGCAGCAACCAATACGTTTAGCGCCATCGCCGCTTTCATCTCCATCCCTGAGCGAATCACGAAGACCTCATGATCGCAATTGCACGATGCGACGACGATCGGACGCGTCTTAAAATTTCTCTGCTGCGACCGAATGACCCAGGGTCTCCGCGCTCATCGGGCTCTCAGGCCTGGCGCGAATTAATTTTCGTGCGAAACGCAAAATCAGACCCGTCCGCTTTCCGTGGTCACTACCCGCGCGTACTCTAACGTTCGGGCTGGTCTGTTCCCCGATGGACTGGCCCGCGGTTCGCGCGACACTCCGCGGGAACCATGATCCCGCCTGACCAAGGTGGGATCACCCTTGATCGTATGGACTTCAG
>NZ_JBNDKT010000156.1:0-1239 GCF_050435685.1 Paraburkholderia sp. GAS448 | reverse complement strand
AGTTCAACAACACACTTCGTCCACTTCATCCTCTACCCCGGCAACATGAAGCGGCCAGGTTAGCGAAAGTCAAACTGTTTTACCAGGTGCACTTACCTCGCTCAGCGCCTTGGCTGGCGCAGTTTCCGGCCTGTCTGACCCTTTATGCGATGGTTCTGGCGGGAATGGGCATTTTTCTGAAAACAGGACAAATCCTATGTGTTCATCTGTATAAACGGGACCGGTCAAATATAAGCGATGTGCTCCTGTCTTTAAAGTTCGGGTAAGCGTCGGTGAACCGCAAACCTGCTGTCCTTACAGCGCGCGAATCACTGGATACCTACCACTAACTATCTGGATTTCAGGATCTGTCATGAACAAGAGCTATCGCGTTGTATGGAATGCGTCCAGGCGGGCGTGGGGCGTTGCCTCGGAACTGGCGAAGGGCAAAACGAAGGGATCAGTGGCTTGCAGCGTCAAGGTTGCAGGGATCATCGCTGCGGCCGGTGCCGCCGCATTCGTCGGTGCGTCGTCGGCACTGGCGGCAGTGGCGTCCAATGGGTCGTTCATCGCGTGTGGTTCAGCAGGCCAGGTTGGAGGCTATGGGTATTCTACTTACGTCTACGGCCCCCTATCGAGCAATAATTCCTGTACCGCTAATGGTAGTCCTACCGGTGTCTCCTTTTATTTGCTAAATAACGCAGATCCAACTGGTTCGATCTCAGAGACCGACTCCCCGGTCAATGCATCAGTCACCGGCGCGATGAATGGCAGTCTGCGCTTGAGAGGTCTGGCGGGCATCAACATGCAAGGCGCTGTGAGCATGAGCGCCGGTTTGAACATGAGCGGCACCGGGATCACGGGCGTGTATAGCGGCACGCTGAGCTCGACGAGCACCGATGCGGTAAACGGCTCGCAGCTGTTTGCGACCAACACCAATGTGACGGCCAACGCGACGGCCATCACGGGTCTGGGCACGCGGGTGACGAAGAACGAAAGCGACATCACAAGCATCAACAGCAGCATCAGCGGTTTGAACGCTGGGCTGGCCGATACGGTGAAATACGACTCGGCAGCGCACGACAGCGTGACGCTGGGTAGCGCCGGCACGCCGGTGCAGTTGACGAATGTGCGCGATGGCGCGCTGAATGCGTCGAGCGTGGACGCGGTGAACGGCTCGCAGCTGTTTGCGACCAACACCAACGTGACGAACCTGGATAACCGGGTGACGAAGAACGAAGGCGATATCACGGGCATCAA
>NZ_JBNDKT010000155.1:0-1258 GCF_050435685.1 Paraburkholderia sp. GAS448 | reverse complement strand
CCATTCGAGGTCTTCGAACGTATGCTCGCAACCGCTTCGATACACTCAGCTTCCATTCATTAGCCCCCTGTTGCGCTTCACTCTTGAAACCGCCTACCTTCACAACCTCGCCGCGTGCATAGTGCTTGTGGCGAGCGCCGCTACTACGGCCCGGAGTGGTGAAGGTGAACAAGACAGCTTCTCCGATGGCGTGCATCTGGCTTTTCCGTGCAGTCGTCAATCTTTGGTAAGGCCGATGTACAGCGTTCCGAGCGCGATTGCCAACGCGCCGATAACAATCGGCCAGAAGTACGCTCGAAGGGTGGTCATTACCCCATATTCGGCTAACCGGCCGTTCGGTACGCTCGCGCGTCAATTTGTTTTCCTGTGTGGTCCGCGACCCGGCGACCGAGGCCGCTTTTCCGAGGGTTACAGCGCTTTGCCGATCAACACAGCGGCGAGGACCGGGCCGAAGATCGACGGTTGCTGTTTGGTTTGCTCTGCAACTTGACCGGTGCGCCGCGTCAGTGTCGCCAATGCCTCGTTTTGCTCTTGCAAAAGGCCTATTTGCAGCGCCAAAAGTTTATCCGCGCCAGTCGGTTCCTCGATGCCCACTGACTTGCAGATGCGCAAGATGTTGGCCTCCATCGCTTCTTTAAGACCATGCTCTTTCAGGTCGTTCAGAAACTCGATCATCTGGCCGCGAGTGGGCTTGCCGTCTAGGAACGTGTCCAGTTTCGCGTTCAACGCGGCAGAGTTTCCACAAAGCTCGCGGGCGCGGTTTATCTGGTCGAGTCCTGCGGGCTTACGCGCCAACTCAGTCAGGTTTGCTGCTGTGTTCGTCATCTTGTTTTCCTTGTCATGCGCGGCTCGCGCCGCTTTTCCTAGCTCTGGCTGACCGTGACCGACACGCGGCTATTGGCGCGTTTCAGAATCTGGTCAGCCTGCTCGCGGGAGGAGGCGCGGGCCAACTCGTCTGGATCGGCCTCGTTGATGATCGAAATCGCCACGCCAAACTTGCGGCCAGTGTCGCGGTAGAAATTCAGAACCGCCATTTCATCGTCCGACAGGGTTGCGAAAATCCGACCGTCCAGCGCCCGAACTGCCGCGATACCGTCGTTCTTTTTGTGGATTTCTGAGACGGCATCACGCATCTGTTGGACGCCATCGCGATAGGTCTGCGCTGAACCGCCTCCGATTTTTCTGGACACGAATTTGGGGTAAAACGTGTGTCTGGAAATGGAGTTGAACATGCTGAAGAAGTCGAATGTCGATGAGG
>NZ_JBNDKT010000154.1:0-1274 GCF_050435685.1 Paraburkholderia sp. GAS448 | reverse complement strand
GAGAACCGGTCATTGCCTGATCGGATGCGCGAGCATGCGCTTTCGATGTAGAGGGATGCGAACTTTCGACCATTGCGGCCGGTCGAGCCGCCAGCGGTGCGACGGCAGGTATCGGAGTCGAGCAGTCGCCGGGTACGACCGCCTACCTGCGAGAAGTCGATCAATAGCCGCCAGTCACCACGCCGGAACAGAACTGCAGCCTTTGCGAGGCCCGTCGCATCCCGGCACGCCCCGGCCCCGCTCTTCCAGACTCGTGGTTGTTCATCAGCAGAATTCCGGCGGCTTCAGTAGTTCTTCAAAAATTACTGCAATTCATCGTCGCCTTTCGTGCGCGGGCTTGAGTCGGTCGGCAAATTGGCGTCTGACGAAGCGTTGCTGTTCCCGATCCCATTGCGACACAATCGCCCGAGCCGTCCGTATGGCATAAGCATTTCACACAGCCCCGCGCCGCCCAGGCTTTTCCGTCGACGAGCCCGCTCGATGACGTCGGCCTCAGTCTGCGTTGCTGCCCTTCTGGGGCGACCCTCAGCAATCCACGGCTCCAGCAGATCAGTTGCCTCCAGCAGCAGGTCCCAAACCATGGAGCGCGGCGCGCGCCTGTGCAGTGGCCAAAGCATGCTAGCGCCAGCCGAATCAAGGATGGCCATGGTTCCTCACCCGACTTGCGACGGTCGGCGAGATCCCGTTGCGACTGGCTTGGAACGTCCTGTGCTTGCCTCTCCTCGTCGTCCATCGGCGTATCCTCCGCGCTTCCCGCGTCTAACCGGAATACCGGAGAGTGGGCCGGTTTATTCCAACGATGTGCCACGTGCAGCGCACGAAGTTCGGGTCCAATGCTTCCGTCGTTCGTGCTGACGCATTGGATGTCCGCCGCTGCCACTTCGGATCGAACTGATAGGGGAGCGCCGCGTCGCTGAGGGCAATCCTCGACGCGGCGCCGTACAGCTGCGGTGAATACGTCGTCAGTGGTGGAACGACCCGATGCCGCCATGGTCCTGCGGCAGCAACTCGCTGCGCGACGCGTTCGTCAGTGCCTCATGTTTTGTACAAGTCCATAGAAGCCGTTGGAATAAGCGGCGCCGGTCCCAGGTATACCTTCGCGTGAGCAGGCCTCTTGACGACTACAGCGTTTCGGTCCACTCACATTGAAGCGCGCGGAGAAAAGGAGACTGCCGTAACCAACGTTCTGCCCCACCGGATTCTGGTCGATTGCAACGCATACGACGAGTATGTGTTTGTAGCGTGGCTCAATAAATCCCTATACCGGCGAACGG
>NZ_JBNDKT010000153.1:0-1278 GCF_050435685.1 Paraburkholderia sp. GAS448 | reverse complement strand
CACGCCGTCGGCCACGCCGATCAGCTTGCGCTCGCCGTCCGTGCCCGTGAAGTCCACCGCCGCTCCGTCCAGGTCCTTCGCCACCGTGATGTTCCCGGTGCTCTCGTCCTGCTGCACCAGACCGATCGTGCCTTCGTTCAGGTTGTTGGTGATGTTCGTGATATCGCCCGCAATGTTCGTGATCTCAGACTTGTTGATCGCGATGTTCTTGCTGTTATCAATCACGCGGTTGTCGATGTTGGTGACTGCGTCACCCACATTGCTGACCGTCGTGCCGCCCACTTCGTAGCTCGGCGCCGAGACCGTACCGTCCGCGTTCACCGTCGAACCACCGCCCAGGGCATCAGCCACCGAGCTGCTCACGCCGAACAGCTGGCCGCCGTTGATGGCTTCCTTGCTGCCCGAGGCGACCACGCCGTCGGCCACGCCGATCAGCTTGCGCTCGCCGTCCGTGCCCGTGAAGTCCACCGCCGCTCCGTCCAGGCCCCTGGCCACCGTGATGTTCCGGGTGCTCTCGTCCTGCTGCACCAGACCGATCGTGCCGTCGTTCAGGTTGTTGGTGATGTTCGTGATATCGCCCGCAATGTTCGTGATCTCAGACTTGTTGATCGCGATGTTCTTGCTGTTATCAATCACGCGGTTGTCGATGTTGGTGACTGCGTCACCCACATTGCTGACCGTCGTGCCGCCCACTTCGTAGCTCGGTGCCGAGACCGTACCGTCCGCGTTCACCGTCGAACCGCCGCCCAGGGCATCAGCCACCGAGCTGCTCACGCCGAACAGCTGGCCGCCGTTGATGGCTTCCTTGCTGCCCGAGGCGACCACGCCGTCGGCCACGCCGATCAGCTTGCGCTCGCCGTCCGTGCCCGTGAAGTCCACCGCCGCTCCGTCCAGGCCCTTCGCCACCGTGATGTTCCGGGTGTCCTCGTCCTGCTGCACCAGACCCACCACGCCGTCACCCAGGATGTTGGTGATGTTCTCGATGCTGGTCGTGTTGTCGGTCACGCGGTTGTCGATGTTGGCGACTGCGTCACCCACATTGCTGACCGTCGTGCCGCCCACCACGTAGCTCGGCGCTGAGACCGTACCGTCCGCGTTCACCGTCGAACCACCGCCCAGGGCATCAGCCACCGAGCTGCTCACGCCGAACAGCTGGCCGCCGTTGATGGCTTCCTTGCTGCCTGAGGCGACCACGCCGTCGGCCACGCCGATCAGCTTGCGCTCGCCGTCCGTGCCCGTGAAGTCCACCGCCGCTCCGTCCAGGTCCTTCGCCACCGT
>NZ_JBNDKT010000152.1:0-1286 GCF_050435685.1 Paraburkholderia sp. GAS448 | reverse complement strand
AGAGGTGGCCTCGTTCGTTCGGACGGGATCCGCGATTTTTAAAGTGGAATCGCTGAGGCAATCAAGCTGCCGATTTTATCGCTGGCAGCGTGGCGAAGTATGCTTCATCCGGTGTCTGGTCGGCGAGCCTGGAATGAGGCCGGTTCTGGTTATACCAGTTCAGGTAATCGCCGATTGATCGACGGGCGTGGCTGACCGAGTCATAGGCTTTCAGATAGACCTCTTCATATTTGACGCTGCGCCACACCCGTTCGACGAACACGTTGTCACGCCAGGCGCCCTTTCCATCCATGGACAGAAGAACGTTCCGGCCGAGCACCGCGTCGGTGAATTCGGTTGCGGTGAACTGGCTGCCTTGATCCGTGTTGACAATCTCAGGCAGCCCGTATTTCGCAAACGCCTCCTCCAGCGCCTCGACAGCATGGCAACTCTCCAGCGTGATCGCCACCCGGTGTGCCAGCACCCGACGACTCGCCCAGTCCACGACAGCCGTCAGATAGACGAAGCCGCGCGCCATCGGGATATAGCTCGTATCGAGCGCCCAGACCTGATTGGCCCGGTCGATCTTCCGGTTGCGTAGCAGGTACGGCCAGATCCTGTGGGCTGCATGCTTGCGGCTCGTGTTCGGCTTGCGATACAACGCCTCGATGCCCATGCGCTTCATCAGGGTGCCGACGTGCCTGCGCCCGACCTTGATTCCTTCGCGACGCAGCAGCCGTGCCAGCATTCGTGCTCCTGCAAATGGATGCTCGAGGTGAAGCTCGTCAATCCGGCGCATCAACTTCAGATCTGCTTCGCTGACCCCACGCGATTGGTAATAGGCGCTCGACCGGCTGATGCCTACCAGCCGCGCCTGCTGTGTCACCGGCAGGGCGTGATCACGATCGATCATCGCCTTACGCCCAGCAGTCCCGCCTTGCTGAGCGCGCTTTCTAAAAAATCGTTCTCCAGCGTCAACTGCCCGATCTTCGCGTGCAGTACCTTCACGTCGACTGGCGGTGCCGCTGGCGCCGAGTTGCCCGCTTCGAACACATCGGCAACCCGCTCCTGCAGTTGCTTCTTCCAGTCCGTGATCTGATTCGGATGGACATCAAACTGCTGGGCCAGCTCTGCCAACGTCTTGTCGCCCTTGAGCGCCGCGAGTGCCACCTTTGCCTTGAACGCCGCTGAGTGTGTTCGTCGGTTTCGTTTCGTCATCTTCTGGTTCCCTGTTGCCGGCCATTATGACCGACTCACGCCCCAGCTTTTCCACTCAACGAACTGTCCGAATTCTCGGCGCCACCTCT
>NZ_JBNDKT010000151.1:0-1290 GCF_050435685.1 Paraburkholderia sp. GAS448 | reverse complement strand
CAAGACACGCGCCGAGGTCTATCAGGAGCTGATCGAAGCGCAGCAGAATGGCCTGAACTACGTCACCGACACTTCGTACCCGGACGTCAATCCGAACTTCGAGGTACAGGTTGCCCGGATGAAGCGTCAGCATCTTGCGCAACAACGCGCGACTACACCGGACAGCACGAACAATTGAAGACGCGTTTCGTCCCGCCCTACCCCGCCGATATTCAGGCTGCTGAAGCAAAGGTTGCTGCCAAACATCAAGCGGAAAGAAATGCAGTAGCGGGGGTCGTCCAGAGCGGACAGACAACGCCGACGCCCTGAGTTGGCCTACTCTCTGGTGACGATCCGCCTTGCTCCACAAGATCTGGCCAGTGACATGTCCGGTTCCACGCCCAGCGTCCCAATTCGGAACGCGATAAGCCGTGTAGCCCACATGATCGATCGCACTGCCTGATCGTGTGACTGATCACTGGACCCGAGCACGCCGAACTCGCCAGCGCCGTCGAATACCCCGCGATCAAATCCACCGTCGCCGTCCAATCCGCCCCAAGCCGGCGCGCTCGGCGGCGCTCCAATCAGGGCAGTGCAGGCCAGCTTCGATAACCGCTCTCATCTGACCTGCTCCGCTTTTCGAGAACCATGCAAAGTCATCTGACGCGGTGCGCGTCCAGGAGAATGGAGTGATCGCCGCCAGGATCCCGCAGTCGATTACTCGAACACCGCGCCCCGAGCCCACTTCCGCACGGTTTCTCAACTTCTGGCGGCTCTACCTCGAGCAGGGCACACCTACTGGACGGTAATCGTCTCCTTCATGGTCGGGTGTATGCCGCAGAATACCTTGTAGACACCCGGTTTATCGAACTTGAACTGGAAGGTATCGTTCTGATCAAGCGCGGCGGAGTGAAAGACTCCGGCGTCGTTGACAACCGTGTGGGGTTCGCCATCGAGATTCTTCCAGGTCACCGTCGAGCCGGCATTGATGGTGAGCGACATCGGCGAGAACATGAAGTTCTTTATCACGACGGCATTGGACTCCTGCGCCTGCACGACGGAGAAATCTGCGGATGCCGCCATGAGCATCCCGAACCCGAGGGGGACAACAATGGCGCGGCGAAGAATGGTGGTTAGCATGACATGGTTCCTGGTTGGTGAGTACCGTGTGTCGATTCAGACGAGCGTCGTGTCGGCGAGCGTCGTCCTGAGGGGATGGCGCACGATCTTGATGCTGGTCACGCCAAGCATCCTCGGAAGCTGATCGCTCGCCACCTTGAGCGGCCCAGGTCCGGGGCCGTTGCCGGCCGT
>NZ_JBNDKT010000150.1:0-1312 GCF_050435685.1 Paraburkholderia sp. GAS448 | reverse complement strand
GAGCAGGACCGTGTACGGCCGGCTGCGCTGCTGGTCGACGATACACCGGAGGCGATGTACCAGAAGGCACGACGGCTGGTTGACCAGGGCGTGCGGCTATTCATGCTTGCCACGGACGAACCCCCGGGCGGCGTATCACCGGCCAGTCCGCGGATGGATCCTCTCTGGGCTCTGCTGGCAGCGGCGAAGTGCCCGGTGGTGGGTCATATTTCGATCAGTGAGAAACTGCTTGCCACGACGGAGTGGCGCAATGCCCCCGCGTTCCAGGGGTGGATGCTTGGGGCGGAGTTTTCCCTCGACCCGTGGACGCTGACCAACATTCACCTGCAGATCCAGAACTATGTGATGACGATGGTGCTGGGTGGCGTGTTCGACCGACATCCCGATCTTGTGTTTGGGTGTGCGGAATTTACTGGTCACTGGGTAGGCCCGCTCGCAGAGAACATGGACCGCTTCTATGGTGCCACGCCGTTTCCGTCGTCGCAGGCCCACACCAGGCTCAAGCTCAAGCCATCGGAATATATCAGCCGCAATCTGCGTGTTGCATGCTTCGACTTCGAGCCGGTCGGCACCTATATCGAGCGCTACGGATTCGAGGATGTGTACTGCTATGCCAGCGACTATCCGCATCACGAAGGTGGCAAGGACCCGATGGGCAGCTTCGTGCGCAATTTGCAGGGCCACAGCCCGGAGATCCTGCGCAAGGTATTCATCGATAACGGCAAGGCACTGCTGCCGGACTGATCCTCCCATTCAAGGTTTGAGGTTCTAACATTATGTTCCTTTCCGAAAAAGAGCGGCTTGCCAGAATCGAGCCGCTGCCGATCGACAAGAGTGGCTATTTCTTCGACGGCGCCCATATTGCGCGCTTCAATATGATCCCCTGGTCGCCCTTCAATCTCATCGGCAGCGACCAGGGTCCCGTCTTCAAGTTGATGACGGTGAACTGGGAGCGCGACATGTTCGTTATGATCCTCGACGTGCCGGGAGGCATGAAAGTCGAGCCGCACTACCACCTCGGCGAGGCTTACGGTTTTATCCTCAGTGGCAGCTTCGACTACGAGTACGGCAGGATCGTCGCGAACAACTACATCGGCGAGGGTGCCAGGATCGCGCACAGCGCCGAGATCGGTCCCGACAACGTCCTGCAGTACTCAATCCTGTTTGGCGGCTTGTGCGGTGTGAAGCCGGACGGCTCGCCGGACCTGTCGGTCATCGTTGGTTGCCGCGCGGTCTACGAGATGGCAAAGCGCAACCATGCAGCCGATCACATCGCGCCGCCACCGCCGGGCTGGAAGAGCCAGTGGGAAAC
>NZ_JBNDKT010000149.1:0-1314 GCF_050435685.1 Paraburkholderia sp. GAS448 | reverse complement strand
GAACGTTGATGGTCGGGTGACGACGGTGGAAGGCGATGTCAGCACGATCACCAACAACCTTAACAGCGGCACGATCGGTCTGGTGCAGCAGTCGGGGGCGGGTGCGAACCTGACGGTTGGCAAGGACACGGACGGCGCGGCGGTGGACTTCACCGGCACGGCGGGTTCGCGCGTGCTGACGGGGGTGGCCGCGGGCGCACTGAACGCGTCGAGCGTGGACGCGGTGAACGGCTCGCAGCTGTTTGCGACCAACACCAACGTGACGAACCTGGATAACCGGGTGACGACGGTGGAAGGCGATATCACGACCCTCAACACCAGCATGAGCGGTGTGGACACCAAACTGGCCGATGCGGTGAAATACGACTCGGCAGCGCACGACAGCGTGACGCTGGGTATCGCCGGCACGCCGGTGCAGTTGACGAATGTGCGCGATGGCGCGCTGAATGCGTCGAGCGTGGACGCGGTGAACGGCTCGCAGCTGTTTGCGACGAACCAGCAGGTTGCCCAGAACACGACCGACATCACGACCCTGACGAACACCGTCAACAGTGTAGGAGCGGGTCTGGTGCAGCAGTCGGGGGCGGGTGCGAACCTGACGGTTGGCAAGGACGCGGACGGCGCGGCGGTGGACTTCACCGGCACGGCGGGTTCACGCGTGCTGACGGGGGTGGCCGCGGGCGCACTGAACGCGTCGAGCGTGGATGCGGTGAACGGCTCGCAGCTGTTTGCGACCAACACCAACGTGACGAACCTGGATAACCGGGTGACGAAGAACGAAGGCGATATCACGGGCATCAACACCAGCATCAGCAACCTCACCAGCGGCACGGCCGGTCTGGTGCAGCAGTCGGCAGCGGGTGCGAACCTGACGGTTGGCAAGGACACGGACGGCGCGGCGGTGGACTTCACCGGCACGGCGGGTTCGCGCGTGCTGACGGGGGTGGCCGCGGGTACGGCCGACACGCAGGCGGTGAACGTGTCGCAGCTCAAGCCGGTGATTGCTGGTCTGGGCGGGGGTGCGTCGATTGATCCGGTCACGGGTGCGGTCACGGGTCCGACGTACAGCGTCACGAAGATCGATGGCACGAGCACGACGGTGAACAACGCAGGCGATGCGATCACCACGATCGATGCGCGGGTGTCGAACGTTGATGGTCGGGTGACGACGGTGGAAGGCGATGTCAGCACGATCACCAACAACCTTAACAGCGGCACGATCGGTCTGGTGCAGCAGTCGGGGGCGGGTGCGAACCTGACGGTTGGCAAGGACACGGACGGCGCGGCGGTGGACTTCACCGGCACGGCGGGTTC
>NZ_JBNDKT010000148.1:0-1316 GCF_050435685.1 Paraburkholderia sp. GAS448 | reverse complement strand
GGCGCCGCTTCATCACCTGGACGAAGGAAACCATCGATGCCGAACTGGCGAAACTGCTCGACGGATACGGCACTCAATTTCAAGTCAATTTCTCGCAAGCCCCTGCAAGAGCCCGGCCCGTTTATAGCCTCGCGCCATCGGCTTCCCGGATTGGTCGACTACAGGATCTCCCAGGTTTCTGGAGATTCCATCCCGTACCTTTGCCCTGCTCTCAGACCCCGGCTGGTCTGTCTGGTCTCACCATGGCGACCAGACAGTGCTGTCCCCATCAATGTAAGAATGAAGACACCCTGCGCTTGACATATCGAGGCTCAATCATACGGCTTCAGTACCTGCTGCTTACGCTTCAAGTAGTGCGTTACCGCACTCGCATGCAAAGCTCGCTTCGCGGCTGCTGGTTAGGCTTTGCCGGGAGGGAGTCGAACCCTCTGGAATCCAGCGAATGGTTTCTGTCCATACTTCGGTACTTCCCCCATTCCCAGACTTATCCTGGCGCTATACATCCTGTCTTTTGCGGAAGAACAGGATGCCAAGACTGATGCTCAGCGATGACCAATACGAACGGATCGCCCCCTTGCTGCCGGGCAAGTCCACCGACCCGGGGCGGACCGCAGGAGACAATCGACTGTTTGTCGAGGCCGTGCTATGGATCGCACGCACTGGCAGCCCATGGCGCGATTTGCCGCCCGATTTTGGACCGTGGAATAGCGTGTACCAACGCTTTGCCAGATGGTCTCGGGCGGAAATATGGCATGCGGTACTCGCCGAGCTTGCGGGCGACGCTGACCTTGAGGAAGTCTTCATTGACAATACGATTGTGCGCGCCCACCAGCATGCCGCCGGTACGGCGAAAAAAAGGCGAACAGGCGATCGGGCGCTCGCGCGGTGGATTGAGCACCAAGATTCACGCTCTGGTCGACGGCCTGGGTATGCTCGCTCGCTTCCATCTGACGGGCGGACAGGCGGGAGACAGCCCCGAGGCTCTGCCGTTGCTGGGAACTGAGACCCGCCAGTCTGTCTGGCGACAAGGCTTACGATACAAACGCGATCCTGCAGCATCTGGAATCGGCGGGCATTCAAGCTGTCATCCCCAGTCGCGCCAATCGTGTTGAGCAACGTCCTTTGGATGAACATCTGTATGCCTCTCGAAATCTGGTCGAACGGTTCTTTTGTCGCATCAAACAATTCCGGCGCGTTGCTACCCGCTATGACAAGCTCTCAGTGAACCGCCTCCGATTTTTCTGGACACGAATTTGGGGTAAAACGTGTGTCTGGAAATGGAGTTGAACATGCTGAAGAAGTCGAATGTCGATGAG
>NZ_JBNDKT010000147.1:0-1334 GCF_050435685.1 Paraburkholderia sp. GAS448 | reverse complement strand
GCTGCGGAATTGCGCCCTTCCGCCCACTATCGGCGTCTCGCAAGCACCCGGCAATAGGACTTTAGACCGATGGTCAGTGGGTCGCGGCGGCCCGACTATGTCCGGATATGCATTTGTGTGCGGTGAACATTACACAGGCTGGCTCGACGAATCGGTATCCCGTCGCACGCCGTATAACGGAGATTCCGGGCTGCTTGACAGGACAAGGTGAGGAGTATCCATGAAGCGCGAACCTTTGCTCGATCCAATCGATCGGGTTTCCGAGATCCTGTTTGGTTTGATCATGGCCGTCACGATCGTGGGCTCCGCGTCGATCGCGTCCGGTGCAGAGAACCCTGGCCGCGCGGCGACCATTGCGGCGTTGGGCTGCAATATCGCCTGGGGCCTCGTGGATGCCGTGATGTACCTGTTACGCACGGCAACGGAACGAACGCACCTCAGACGCATGGGCTCTGAGGTCCTGCGCTCAGACAGCGACGCCGCGCGCCGCATCATCGAGGCGTCATTGCCCGAGCATGTGCGCGCGATAGCCGGCGAGGAAGAGATTGAAGGCATGCGCCGGCGAATACATGGTCTGCATCCCGGAGGTCGTCGCACCCTCGAAGCGAGAGACTTTCTCGAGGCCTTCGGCATATTCCTGCTTGTCGTCATTGCCACTTTCCCCGTGGCATTGCCGTTCCTGATGATGAGCGATACACGGCTCGCCATGCAGGTATCACGTGTCATCGCTGTCGGCATGCTGTTCACCCTGGGCTTCGCGCTCGGACGATATGCAGGGTATCTAAAGCCCGTTTACACCGGGCTTGCGATGGCAGCACTCGGTGTCGCCCTGATCCTGATGGTGAAAGCGCTGGGTGGCTAGCGCTTTCACCCCGGGGCGATCCTGCGCCGAATCGTTCCGAAGTGTCAGAAGCTCGCCAGCCTGGAATTGTTGCCAGGGCTGTGTGCACGCAGCGGCGATCAGCACCGCAGCACAGAGAGCCGAAGCACGCCGCACAAAGGCGCGCGCCCCTGTCATCGATGAAACCGATACCCGAACACGTCCAAACCAGGTCGACATGGCTCCCTCCCTTTCCACAGTTCAGCCGTAGAAGTTCGTGGATCATCGACCTTCCGGTCGACAGAAAACGTGAAACGTAAACCCGTCGCTTCGCTTTTCTTGCAGCACAACATATTCCGAGCCAGGTAATGCGTGCATCCGTAACCTGGCTGCCAGTTTGTCAGGACTCCACGGCAGAATGAGGTTGACCCGCTTCGACGGACAGATTTGCAGTTGCGATCGATGTGCGGTTTAGCCTCCATTGAGCGATGAGTCGCGGGTTGTCCACGGGCGG
>NZ_JBNDKT010000146.1:0-1341 GCF_050435685.1 Paraburkholderia sp. GAS448 | reverse complement strand
ACATCGCCGGTCGATCTTAACCGCCGCGGTGCGGCTACGCTCGGCCGTCACTTGCAAATGATTATCGATTTGGTGGGCTAAATTCACCGCTTACAGACGTTCTTCAAAGCCCAGCCGGTCAATGCCGTCCTGGGACTGTTGCTCGGCAAGCGCCGCCGCCATGCCGGGCAGGCGCAGCGCGTGCAGTTTGTCGACAGTGGGATGATGCAGCATATAGACTCCCTTTCAGCTTCAGTGGTAGTACGAAGGTCCGCGCACATTGGCATGCACAAGCGGCAGGTCGGCCTGCCCGGTAGCGGGTTCGGGCTCCCGGTCCAGGCCGTTCTTCAGCGTCGAGTCAATGAACTTGTAGTTCGGCGCTTTCAGATCGATAGCGCGGCGGCAGGCAGCTTCGAGCCGGTCGCGCCCATAGTCCTTGCCCATGCGCAGCACGCCCAGGCAGGCGCGATACGACTGCTGGGGGTGCTTGCGGGCACCCAGCAGGTGCTGGATGACGGCCGCCGTATGCGGGCCGATGTCGGCGGCCCAGTTGCGCAGCCGCTCCGGATCCCAGCCCTTGGCGACCGCCAGGTGCTCCGGCGGCATGTGCGCGTCGATCGTGGTGTGATAGCGACGGCGAGTGCTTTTGCCGTGAGCGGCAATGCGTTGGCCGCGATGGAATATCTCGACGGTGTTGGCCGTGTGGCGCACGTCGACCTGTTCGCGCGCGTAGCGATACGGCACCGAGTAATAGTGCTGATCAAGCTCGACGTGATAGTCCGGCCCGATACGCGCGACCTTCCACTCCGCGTACTGATAGGGCTGCTCGGGCAAGGGCCTGAGTGCCGGACGATCGATTTCGTCGAAGACGCTACGGCGGGAGCCGGGCAGTTTCTTGAAGGGCCGGTTGTTCAGATCGCCCAGCAAGGCGGCAACCGCCCGGTTGGCCTCGCCCAGGCTGAAGAAGCGCTGATTGCGCAGGCGGGCGAGGACCCATCTCTGCACCAGAAGGACCGACAGCTCTGCTTTCGGCTTGTCCCTCGGTTTTTTACTGCGAGCCGGGATCACAGCCACGGAGTAATGCCGGGCCATTTCCTGGTAGGTTGGATTGATGTCTGGATCGTAGAACCCCGGCTTGTGGACGCCCGATTTCAGGTTGTCAGGGACCAGTATCTCGACCAGACCGTTATAGAACGCGAAGGCACGCACGTGCGAGCCGATCCAGTCGGGCAACTGCTGGGTCCAGGTGAGTTCCGCGAAGGTAAGCCCGGACACGCCGAGCGCAGCGACGAACAGCTCGGCCTCGCGGATTTCACCGGTGTCCGGGTTGATGATGCCCAGCTTCTTGCCCGAGTAGTCGAC
>NZ_JBNDKT010000145.1:0-1349 GCF_050435685.1 Paraburkholderia sp. GAS448 | reverse complement strand
TCTTTTTGCCGTGGAATCGGCGTTCACTTTGCCGTGGAATTCGTGTTCTTTTTGCCGTGGAATCCCTGTTCACTTTGGCGTGGAATATTCAGGTATTGCACTCATTTCGGGAAGACAACATATCGACGGTGTATCGCCGATGCTGCGGCTTGCAGAAACGTTCCTGTTGGCATTTTTTCGCTGGCGGATCTGGTCGTGCGCTTTTCCGGCTGCAGAGTTCATTTGCAGGAACCGTACCATTGCCAGTGGCCGGGCTGAATACGACGAGCCTTATGAAGTGCCTTGTGAAGTCAGCGATATCCGTTAGGTTCGCGAACAAAGATGGCCTGTCAAGATGACAGATTAATGACCGGAAATCCTTGTTCCATCCTCGCCACGCGAATCGGACGGCAAACGCGCATGACCGGCGCGTGATATGCCGATGATCGCCCCGGCCTGGCCGCGTGGAGAAACTCACGTCCTTCGATGAGTTGAGCAATGACGAGTGGGCCCGTCTTGCCAAAGTTCCGGTGCCACCTCTTCCACATACGGCCCCGGCCCGTGCGACGGGCTACAGGCCAAAGGCCCGAATCTTGTGGTCCATACCTGCGACAACAAGCTGGCCGTTCACGACTGTCGGTGACGTGCGGATGGGTGCCGTTGGCCGTTCAGCGACCGGAAGGCTGTTGGTACTCCAGAGTATCTGTCCGCTTTTTGCGTCCATCGCAAACACCTGGTCGGCGATGCCGTCGGCGTAATACACCACCCCGTTCGCAACGATCGGGGAAATCGCCGGGTTGTCAGAAACCGAATCCTTGCCGACCGGCTGCTGCCAGGCGAGGCTCACGGAACAGGTGCCACTGATGCCGAGTGCGAGGAGCCCGTGGTTGTCGAAGCCGGTGGGCGAATGGGAGGGCGCCGCCATGTACAGCTGATTCAGCACCGGATCCCAGGCAGGCAGGCCGATGTTGGTCCCGGATGCCCGGGGTTGACTGATATTCAGCGTTTGCAGGGGCCCTGACGGGATGGTGGCCTGGTTATAGATGAACAGGTTGCCGGTTTTCTGGAAGGCTGCCAGCATCGACGGGCAGCCACGCGGCTGGAACAGCGGTGCCGTCGCACCGAAGTCCGCATCCTGTGTCGTGGGCTTCATCGGCGAGTTTGACGCGGTCACGGCCAGGTTGCTGGTGAGCGCGACGACGTGTTCCGCAAACGCGGCGTTCTCCGGGTTGGCGAATGCGTTGCCCGTCAGCGCATAGACAGCTGACCCACCCCGCACGACCGAGACGCCGCCCGGTCCCCAGATGCCGCCGCCGTTGGGCCCGCTGGCCCCATCCGGGTACCAGCGCTGCAGGATCGCGCCGTCGGGG
>NZ_JBNDKT010000144.1:0-1356 GCF_050435685.1 Paraburkholderia sp. GAS448 | reverse complement strand
CCTCGCAAAAAGATGCCAGTTAACGCGCTTCCGCCTTTGTTTACAACCCTCACAAGCAGTTTTTAACATTCGTAACGTTTCGTGCGATGGCCCTGTGCGTCTGCCCGGCTCTCCGCCAGTTTGAGACCTGTCCTGGAGGGTTTCCATTGGCAGACGGGTTTAATAAACGCTGTCGATCTGACTATCAAACCTCTGGCTGCGGAACGGGCTGTTCCGTACCAGCGCCACATGAAGGAAAACGTGATGCCGACTGAAAATGCCTTGATACCGGTAGACGGGATGGACCGCTGGATGTGTGCCTGGCACAGGGAATCGGTCGCGAACGGTTTCATCAGTCGGCCGTACAACCCCGACGAAGCGGCCTTGAAGCGGCTTGTGAAATGCTTCGAGGCCGGACTCGCACCGGGAGAGGCTGCCCAGATGATGTTCTGCGCCCGCCACTGACTATCTGCTGTTTTCGCTTGCCAACCCGAAAATGCGATCCAGAAGCGGTACGAAAATTTCTGACCGGTGCCCCGCGCACCAGGCGCGCTCGCGAGTCGGACAGAACAACCTGCTATCACCCCAGCGCGCACTCGGCCTGATACACCAGCACGGCAGCCAGGATGAGCGCGCCGAGGCTCGCGTTGCCCCACAGCACAAGCTCCTGGAGGTGCGGATGACGGCCCAGCGGACGGTGAAACAGCAGCGCCGCGGCCAGCAGCATGAGCGGCGCCGCGGCAGCAACCATCCCGCCTGGAAAATCGAGGCCGCGCGACACCCCCAGACACATCAGTGCGCCAATAAAGGCGCACCCCCATTGCACGGAAGTTGAGAACACGCCTCCCTTCATCTCGCCGCCCAAAAATTGCCGGGAACGGCGTACAGGATAGTCGCTCGAGATTACATTAGGCGCACAAGGATGCCTGCCTGCCGGTCCTGCGGCGTCCGTTTGCTCTCACTGCTGCGAGGCTGGTCGTCAGCGGGAAACCGACAGTCGTGTCACCAGCTGCAATCTGATGGCTACCCGAAGATGCCGGTTGGCTACAATCGCGTTTTTTCCTCTCGATGAATGTGCAACGCGCTCGCGCGGGCTCCTGCCACAAAAAACGCGCGCGTGTGCGAGGGAAAGTCGGGGCGTCTCATTGTCGCGACTGTGGACAAGTGAGGGGATAAGTTCGGTCTGCTCACGAGCGTGAAAAGCGTGCGGAACGGCGATCGGCGGGTGAGCCGCGCCGGTGGCGGCGCTGCGGCGGATGAAAATAAAGTTGTCCACTGGCCGTGTCGAGGCCAGATTCAGATGTCCGCTTTCCGGCCAAGTTGAAATGTCCGGGTTTAAGGGGTTTGTTTCTAACGCCTTTTGTCTCACACATTGTT
>NZ_JBNDKT010000143.1:0-1389 GCF_050435685.1 Paraburkholderia sp. GAS448 | reverse complement strand
CCATGCCGGCCTCCTGTGCGTCAAGTCGGTGGGTTTGCACCCTGACTCTACGCCAGCCGTTCTACCGGAACGGAGGCAGGCCGGCTATATGATTATCAGAACCCGGCTTTGAGCCTGTTTGTTGGGATCTTTAAAATTGTCAGGGCGCGAATCATCCCGGTGCATGGAGTCATCGCAACATCGGCGCCGGATAGGTTGAAGCAAGCCAGGCATCACGTCAGAATCAGTGATTGTGACGCGGGCAAATTGTAGATTCTGGCCCACAAGCCCGGACAGGGCTAGCTCTTGAAGAGGTGGCCGTCGACTCGCGAAGGGACAGGCTGCGATTATGAAATCTCGCTCCTGACGAACCTCAAAGCCGTTGATTGAGGCAACGCGATTATTGTGCGGACGCACTTAGGCATCAGGGTGCCAATCGGTCGCGACGGCGAACCCCGCCTCGTAGGCGAAGCGAAACAGGTCGGCGTCGCGCTCGATGCCGAGTTTGCGCATCGCGTTCATCTTCTGTGAGCTGACTGTTTGCTTGGACCGATGCAATTGTTCGGCAATCTCTTTGATCGACTGTCCCGACACGTAGAGACGTACCACTTCAGTTTCACGCTTGCTCAACTGCCTCGTGGTTTCGGTATCTGCCCGACCCGTCTGGCCTTGGGAGAGCTGCACCGGGGGGAAGTACGCAGCACCCGCATAGACCGTATGAATGGCTGAAATCAGATGCCCCACGTCGTCGACTTTGTTGAGCACTGACTTGATGCCAAGCTTCGATATCTTATGCGTTATGCCGGGGTTGTTGATCGAAGTGAAGACGATGATTTTCAAGTCGGGGTATCGACGCCGCAAGAATGACAGGAGCATGATGCCGTCTCCGTACTCGCCGCCCGGCATCGCGTAGTCTGTAATGAGGATATCGCATGGCACACGCGCTAGCAGTTCGACGATCTCAGTCGAATTATTTGCGGTACCGACTACGTCCAATGTACGGATTCCTGCCAGTTCGTACTTGATGCCCGCGATCAACGCGGGGTGATCGTCTGCTAGTACAAGATGGATTTTCATGTTGGCCATGGTTTGGGGTCCTCGGGGCGCCGACTGTGGTCTGGCGTGGTGAACGCAAGCAGAATTTACCCGAAGATCAGGTGCCGATACGTGAGACGCGTCCTATAAGTAGATTTAACTAATAGGATAGGTCGTAAAATTAATCATGGTGTACATGGATTTTAGTTATTAAAATTAAGGGCCATATTAGGGCCTGTTGACAATCAGCAGGTCCAGATGAAAGCGGCGGAGAGCGCAACTGTACCGGCTCGGATTGTCTGGACACGGTTTTGCAACTCAGGCGGCCTCTTTCAGGGTGGCTGCCTGACGGGCTTCATGGGGTGACATGAAGCC
>NZ_JBNDKT010000142.1:0-1440 GCF_050435685.1 Paraburkholderia sp. GAS448 | reverse complement strand
TTGATATCGGCCTGCGTGAACTCGCGTTGCTTCTTCTTGCCTGGCGAGCGGCTTTGAACCCTGGTTGCAACGCCCAGGTGGGTTCGCGAAGGCGCCTTGCCGATCCGACTGTTATCGCGTTGGGCCTGGATCACCTGCGAGACCTGGAGCACGTGACCCAGACGCTTGTGCTCAACGACCGCGCCCTGGTCAACTTCGGTCAGCCGGTCGTACTGTCTGCATGACAGTGCATGACCATCGCCGCGGAGTTCGATACGCCCATCCGGGTACTCCCAGACCTCGATATACCGGCCAATCAGTTTGCGGTGGCCGGGCGTGTCGTCCAGCAGATACGTGACGCGGTCATACCGCACGGTCAACGACTTGCTCACCTTGCGCCGCTCGCGCCACGTGAGCACCAGATCGAGATTCTCGTCAGCCCTGAGTGGGCGGTGCGCATCGAACCCGCTCTTCGGTGGCTTCGCGAAACGCGCGTTGTAATTTGCCATGAAGGCAGACGCATACGCATTGGCTCCGGCAGCCGTGCTGATGCCGCGCAACCGCAATTCCTTGACGAGCCGGTCCTGCAGCGTCAGGTGCGCCCGCTCGACGCGCCCCTTGGCGGGGCTCGAGTTCGCGCAGAACGTGTCAATGTTCAGCTCGTACATCGCCCGGCCGAAGTGGGTCACGCTGTTGCCATCCTTGTTCGCGCCCGTCTTGCGAAACACGCTGTACTTGTCGCTGTAGAACGCGCCGGGCTTGCCGTGGCGTTCAATGTACGCGCGCGTCGCCTCGAAGTAGCTGAAGGTCGACTCGGTGGCTGTGAAATGCAGCATCATCAGCCGGCTGGTTGCATCGTCGACGTACACCAGCAGCGAGCAGGCCGGCGCCCGTTCCTCGAACCACCGGTGATCGCTGCCATCGATCTGGATCAGCTCGCCCAGACACGCGCGCCGCGCGCGCGGCTGGTAGATCTTCGGTGGCCGCTGCCGGCGGGGCACCCACAGACCTGCATCCGTCATCAGGCGCCTGACCGTCTCCTTTGCAAGCCGGATGCCGTGACATTCGTACAGCTTCTCGCAGGCCAGCGTGGGCCCGAAATCGGCATAGCGATCACGAATGATCGAGAGTGCCCGATCGGCCGTCACCGCGTCCAGCTGGTTGTTGCTGGGCTTCGAGCGCCGACGCGACACGAGACTTTCCGGTCCATGTTCGCGCAGTCGCGCAACCAGGCGCCGGATCTGCCGCGTCGTCAGCCTGAGCCGTTCTGCCGCGCGCCACGGCTTGAGCTTGCCGTCGGCGACGTCCTGAATGACCTTGAACCTGTCCAGTTCGCGCATCGTCATCGTTATCCGTTCGGTCGCAGCCATTAAAGCCTCCCGCGCCGGAACGCCGGCGGCCGGTCAGCTTACGCTGCGAAAAAGCGGACATTTGAACTTGGCTAAAAGCGGACATTACAAC
>NZ_JBNDKT010000141.1:0-1482 GCF_050435685.1 Paraburkholderia sp. GAS448 | reverse complement strand
TGCCATTGAGCCCGATCTGAACCAGCCGGGTCAGAGAACATTCCGAATGCCGATCCAGCTGGCACGCAGCCGCGCAGAAACAACGCGCCGGAAAAGAACTGCAGATACTCCAGGCATGGTCACAGTGACGCCGCAACCTGACGGATCCACAGCCGGCGGATCAACGGTGAAACGTCCATTGGCAGGCGTCCGGACAGCAGGGCGCCTGCCAATGTCCCCTGGCCGCGGGCGCGCGACCAGGGGCGTTTAGCGCAGGCGAGCGCAAACGGCACGGCGTTTCGAGGCCGCCGTGGGCCCGGGAGATCACGGGAATCGCGACACGAAGAGGGAAGCCACGGGAAGCCAGCTTGCCGCAGCGAGACAGGTGGTCGCGCTGGAGCAAGCTGACTGACGACGCAGCTCAGCACAGATCGCCCCGCGATGGCCGGGGGCAGGGAAGGGAGAAGTCGCAGCCGGTTTCGCGGCTGCGACGGGCGTCCTGTGGTTCCTCAGGAGAGAAAAGCGCAAAGGCGCCTGAGGCAGGGATCAAGAAACCGCATGTTGATGCCGGCGAACCGGCACCGCACCTGGCCTTTTTAAAGCGGACGAACCAGGGATCAACGCGTGTTTTGGAAGGGCGAACACGCAAACGCCCGAAAAACTGGAAAGACATCTACGTCTTGATACAGAGGATACCGAACCAAACAGATTCCTCATTTCGCATCTGAAAACCCGACGGCCAACACACGGAGTGACCCCGCGCGAAGCAGGGTGGCTGAAAACAACCCGACTTCAACCTGCAGTGCCGGTCCGACGGACAGTACGTCGCAGGAAGCTGTTCCCGCGGCGATACCCGGCAGGGTTTCCTGCGGGGCGTTGATCGCGGAAGCCATCCTGTTGACGGTCCGACCGCTGAACCTGTGTCACGTCGCGACTGGCGGCATGGCTTGCGGAGGCATCGGGTGTTTGGACTGCGGCGACCGGGTCGTCGAAGCCAGCATCACCCGTTGCCGGCGCATCCAGTTGTTGATGCCCGTCAGGGAAGACAACGTCGTCAGGGTGATCGGACGGATCTTCGGACGGGTCTTTGGCCTGGTCTTCATGACGCTCGTCCTGCCGTTCGTCCTGGTACACGACCACTCCATCGACCTTGATCCAGAAGACCTTGAGCAGCCGGCCCTTCAGGACCGTGCCCATCTGGCCGGCACGGTCGCCCTGCCTGATCTCATAGGTGCTGATGTAGTGATCTCCGGCCCGAAAGCCGACCAGCACCTTGACCTCGCGATCATTGGCGTCATTCATCACCGACTGGATCGCATCCTTGGCCTTTTCGCCCGAGACGATCAGGTCGAGATTCAGGTAGACGATCCCGTTCTGAATCTCGGGGTCTCCGTGGAAGGCGGCAATTGAACAGGCCAGAAACGGCCTGGCCCGGGCGCGACCCTGCCCGGCCGAGGTCACTTCGCGCACGCGCGAGAGATAACCGAGGCCGGTCAGATGGAG
>NZ_JBNDKT010000140.1:0-1591 GCF_050435685.1 Paraburkholderia sp. GAS448 | reverse complement strand
CCGTATGCTGGCCTGCGCGAACGATCAATATCTCGCTCAACTCCTTGGCTGGCAAGAAACTTAACCATATTTAACGTTTCGTGCGATGGCCCTGCGATTCCACAACGCGAAAACACACAACCAGACCTGTCCGATTGACGAGCCAAATCCGCACATGCAAGCTCCCTATATTGCAAGCTAGGCGCGTGCGCAAAACGGGATGCAGCCGACACTACCTTTTTAGGAATTCGAAATCACCTCGGGTAACTCGACCGGCACGTTGCCGCACATCGATCAGCTATGAAGAAGGCAGAGTACATCGACAAATCCGGACCCCGGAGTCCTGGTGAATTACGAAATGACGTGTCATCTGAAGAAGGCGGGACTGTGCGATTCGGAACGTATTTCGAGCCACCCGGGCGCATGCGCGTCGGGTGGCTGATCAATCCGGAGCGCAGCCAGTAACAGATGATCGTTCCGCACGACTGAGGAGATCACCGTCCCGAAGTACCCGCGCGGCCGCATGGAATGCAGCAGATCAGTCGTAACGTACAAGCAATACCAGACAACATGAGAAAACGTCTTCTTTTGGGAAGCCTAGCACTCGTCGTTCTGACGGGCACGACAGGCCGTGCAGATGCATCGTATTCCGAACAATGGCTGAACCCGCAGCAGTTCAGGCAGGAAGAAGCCCGGGCGCCCCACGGCAAATCGGTCTACACGTGCGGGAGCCGCGCGGCGCGCTGTCAGCCGGCAAAAGCGTCGCCGCATCCGGCAGCCGACCACACCGCGGAGCATGCACATCAGCCCGCCGGTGACGACGCGATCGGCCGGGCCACTTCCCGAGCCGTTCATCACTGAATGATTGTCCCGACACAGCCAGCGAATCATGCACACACGCGGTGGCCGGAAATTGCGCTGCGTTCCCGGCGCATACGCGGATACGGATACACCGGAAGCTCGCCGCGCCTGGGGGGGGCCTGATTGATTCCCGCCGATTTACTTCAGGACGGGCCACCGAAGCGTGGACCCTGCGCGCCAACCAGTCTGAAACCTGTCTTGAGGAGAGACCCGCATGACGTCGTACAAGGAACTGCTCGCCGAACGCAAGCGCCTGACGGCCGAGATTAATGCGGCCCGGGCGAGGGAAGTCCGGGCCGTGATCGACGGCATCAGGCGGACAATGGCCGAATATGGGCTCACGGTGAAAGATCTCGATCATCTTCGAGACCGCCGCTTCAGTAGTGGACCACGATATCGCGATCCGGTGACCGGCAACACGTGGAGTGGCCATGGCCGGGCACCCGCGTGGATTATCGGCAAGGACCGCACACTGTTCGTCATAGGGAACTGATCGTGCAGGTGTCACGGCGTGAGTTCCTGGCTGCCCCCCTTAGCACCCCACCAGCATGGCTTCCTGTCCAGCGCACGGGGTTCACTTCAGCGAAGAGCCGCTGATTCAGGAACGGCACGTTGGCGCCGACGAGCGCCAACAGCACGATAAACGGTTCTGTTGCAATAAGGCGGTCGGCTATGATGTTCGGAACAAGGTGAACGACTGAAGGCTTTATGAAGACGCTGAATCCGATCGTGGCCCGCGTGCTCAAACGCC
>NZ_JBNDKT010000139.1:0-1599 GCF_050435685.1 Paraburkholderia sp. GAS448 | reverse complement strand
AGCGCTGTCCACCGGCAAATGAGCCTGGACAGCATATTGGGGGATTTTCGGGATACGTTTCCACCGGCGAATGAGCCTGAGGCAAATCGGGAGCCTGCCGATGCGCGGCGGGCGCGCGGGAATGGTTGATCATCCACCGGATGGTCTTCAACTTGAACGAAACCCAGATCCGCACCCTGGAGCAGGTGCGCGCCGTACTCGACGGCACTAGCGAGCTGGAATTCACGATTACGGCGAACGCGCAAGCGCGCTGCGAATGGATCGAGAAGGTCCTCAAGCGCTTCAGCTATGGGCGTCTCAAACGTGCTGACAAGGGGCTGGTCCTGCGCTACCTGAACCGCTTCAGCGGCTTCAGTCGCGCGCACATCACCCGGCTCGTACAACGCTGGCTGGATGGCGAGTCGCTGGCACGACGCAAACGCCCGCCCACCAACGCGTTTGCCCGGCACTACACCGAGGTGGACCTGGACGCGTTGGCCGATGTCGAGCGCGAATACGGACGCCTGTCGGGACCGGCCACCGTGGCTGTACTGCGCCGCATGTACCGTGAATATCGCGATGAACGCTTCGTCCGCCTGCAGCATCTGTCGTCATCGCACCTCTACAACCTGCGCCGCTCGGAAACCTACCGGGCCCGCCACACCGTACGTACGAAGACGCGCAGCGATCCGAAGGGCGCAGCCATTGCCGCGCGGCGGGCGCCCACACCGGAGAACCGGCCGGGTTTCATTCGAATCGACAGCGTCCATCAGGGCAACCTGAACGGCCGCCGGGGGCTCTATCACATCAACGCCGTCGACTGCGTGACCCAGTGGGAGGTCGTGGCAAGCGTGGAGACGCTCTCTGGCGAGCACGTGTTACCCGTGCTGCGTGAGATGCTGGATCAGTTCCCGTTCGAGATTCTCGGCTTCCATTCGGACGGCGGCAGCGAGTACATAAACGCAGAGGTCGCGCGACTGCTCAAGGAGCAGCAGATCGACTTCACCCGATCCCGCCCCCGGCATTGCAACGACAATGCACTGGCCGAATCCAAGAATGGGAATGTGGTGCGCCGCCAGTTCGGCTACTCGCATGTGCCCGCCACGCGCGCCGGGCAGTTCAACGAATTCTGTGCCGAATATCTGAATCCCTTCCTGAACCTACACCGGCCGTGCCTGTTCGGCACCGAAGTGCCGGACGTGCGCAAGCCCGGTCGCACCCGCCGCATTCATCGACGTGAAGACGTGATGACGCCGCTGGAGAAACTGCTCAGCCTGCCCAACGCGGCAAGCTTCCTGCGTGACGGCATCACGACCGACAGCCTGCTCGGGGAGGCTCGCAGCATGACGGACATTGAAGCTGCACGTCTGACTCGCCGCGCCCGGGAAGAACTGATGGACGGCGTCGCGATGGAAGTACGCAGATTCAGGGACGTCTGGAGCTATGCCGGGGGTGATGCCGCCTGATCTGGCGCAGGGGAAGCCGCTACGGGCTACGCCCTCCGCGGCTTCCCCTGCGCAACACTCACGAACACTTACGTCCTAAAATCACGTTTCCTCTAACGATCAATCATTCCGACAACCCGGTCTCTCCAGGCTCATTTCGGTATTGGAAAACTCT
>NZ_JBNDKT010000138.1:0-1645 GCF_050435685.1 Paraburkholderia sp. GAS448 | reverse complement strand
TTTGTTCGCGATGGCGTGGAATCCTTGTTCTCTTTGCCGTGGAATCACGATTCACTTTGCCCTGGAATGGCTGTTCTCTTTGCGTGGAATACGCAGAAATGAACCCGATCGCGCCGCACATTGTGGCATTTCTTCGTCAAAACCTTGCTCATGAGAGAGGCGCCAGCCAACACACCTGCGACTCCTATGCTTGCACCTTCCAGCTTCTGTTCGAGTTCGCCGCCGGGCGACTCAGGATGACGCCGTCGTCGCTAGCGCTGGAGCAGCTCGATGCGAGACTGATCAGCGACTTCCTGGAATATCTGGAAGATACGCGCCAGAACTCGCCCGGGACTCGCAATGTCCGGCTGGCTGCAATCAGGTCCTTCTTCCACTTCCTTGAGTATCGCGAGCCCGCGATACTCGAACAGGCGCGACGAATCCTGGGCATTCCCTACAAGAAAACTGATTCACGGTTAGTGCCGTATCTGGGCGAGGAAGAGGTTCAGGCCCTGCTCGATGCGCCCGATCCGTCAACGCGCGAGGGGATCCGGGACCGGGCGATGCTGCATCTGGCCATCTGCGCTGGACTGCGTGTATCGGAACTGACGGGTTTGCAAGCCGCCGATGTTGTGTTCCCGTCGATGAGCATCCATGTTCACGGCAAGGATCGGCGGGAGCGCGCGTTGCCCCTGTGGAAAACGACCGCTAATGCATTGCGTGCCTGGATGGTGGTACGGGGAACTGTTGCAGTACCGGAATTGTTCGTCAATGCTCGCGGTGAAGCAATGAGTCGCTGGGGTTTCGCGTATATCCTTAAATGCCACGCTGAGACAGCTCGTCATATGTGTCCCTCGCTATCGAAGAAGCAGGTATCACCACATGTGTTGAGGCACACCTGCGCAATGATAGTACTACGAAGCACTCAGGATATTCTGAAAGTGTCATTATGGCTCGGGCATAGCGATCTGGCGACCACTGAAATCTACACTCGCGCTGACCCAACTGAGAAGCTCGAAGCCCTCAACGCGATCGTCCCACCGCATTTGCGCAGGGGTTCGTTTCGGCCGTCCGACAAGGTAATTGCCATGCTCAGGGCGAAGCTTTAATGGAGAGTTAAACGGGCGCGTAGTCCGCTCCGCGCTCGCTCCGAGACATCTTCTCCCCATAGGGAACCACTTCCCATAAGGCAGGTAACGGAGTGCACTCCGTTACCTGCCTTATGGGAAGTATTGTCTAACGGGGAGTTCCAGATCGGTTCGGCGTAAATCCGGCGGCGCCTGTATGGCTCGGCATCTGTCAGGCTGCCTTTCGACTCCCCATAAAATATCGAACTTTGCTGATGCGCTCGGACGTGACCGATACTCTGTGGCGAACGCGGTACGTTGCTTGTGGACCGCCGACCGTCGACTCGATCGTTCCACCATAGCTGTTTAGGGGTTCGTTGCGGCCTCCGATTGGTAACCGCGGTGCTCAGAGCGAAGCTTTTAATGGAGAGTTAAAGCGACGCGAATCTCCGGTTCGAGCCCGCTCCGAGGCCTCCTCTCCCCATAGGAAAACACTTCCCATAAGACACGTAACGGAGTGCACTCCATTACGTGCCTTATGGGAAGTATTGTCTAACGGGGAGTTCCAGATCGGTTCGGCGTAAATCCGGCGGCGCCTG
>NZ_JBNDKT010000137.1:0-1647 GCF_050435685.1 Paraburkholderia sp. GAS448 | reverse complement strand
CCGCGAGGTTCGTTTTCAGCACCATCGTCGAGAACGAATGCAGCAGGTCCGACACGCTCTGGCGCGTGCGCAGCCAGTTGTCGACGTAGGGCTTGGCGATCTGCGACAGGGAGAGGCAGCCGAACGCATACGCGGGTTTCAGCATGTCGGGTACGGGTCGCCCACCGGCGCATCGCACGCGAGCTTGGTGTCCTCAGCGATCACGCCGGGCGCGGCCTGCGGCAGCGGCGCTCCAATCACGCCGAGCGCCGACTCGCGGATCTGGCGGATCTGGCGGATCTGGCGGATGTCGCGGCCGTCACGCGCGGTACGTTGCGCTTCAGGCGCCGGCGGTGTGACCGCCTGCGCGCGGCGACGCCAGAATGTCAGGTGCGGCATGACAGCGAATCAGGTCCGTGCCAGCACGCGCAGCAGTCCGAATGAATGGCATGGCGATGCGCCGCGCATAAAGTGCGAGCCGCAGCCAGAAAGACAGACCTGTCTCATTTACATCGGGTGCAACGCCGCCCAAACTCGCCAGACAACAACGCGAAACGGAATAGACAACATGTATCTGACCATCGAACAGCGTGCCGCCCTGCGAGTGGCGGCTAAAAACGGCATCGACGCGATCGACGGACTGGTGTCCTGGCTGCGCACCAACCATCCCACGGCCTTTCATGACAGCAAGTCGCTGCGCGAGCGGGTGTTTCTGGTCGAGCCTGCAAACCGCATCCCGTGCCGCGACGTTCTCCGTCCCGCACTGGCGGAAGGTCGGGAGCGCAAGAATTCCATTCCGGGGTTGTAGCTTCACACGGCCGCGAGCGCCGCGTCGGAGATCCGCATCGGCCGGCGCGCGATCAGCAGCGCGAAGGCGCGCGATAGCGCGTCCACCTGGTCGTCATGCGCGCCGTACGGAAACGCGCGCAGCTCGCCCACGAGCGCCGTGTTCCAGTCGGCCCTGAGCATCAGCACGTTGCCCGCGTTCACCTGCGCGGCGAACGGCTCGGCACGCGTGACCTTGTCGCCGGTCTCCGGGCTGCTCGCCACGCGGTAGCCGGCGAGCTGGCGCGACAGGTACAGCACCTGCGTCTTGCCGGCCTGGCCCGGGTCCTGCGGCAGACTGATGCGCACGCGTGTGCCGTCGAGTTCCGCCGCGTGCGCGATCATCGCATCGCGCCGGTCCGGTCCCCACCGGCCGCGCTTCATGTCGCCGATCACGTAGCGGCCGTCGGCGAGGCGCCCGAGCTTCGCGCCGGCCGTCCAGTCGCCTTCGCCCTCGATGCTCGCGAGGTCCCACGCACGCACCCAGTCGATCCATGCGACCGGCAGAATGTCGATCGCGTGGATGGCCTCGGGCCTGAACAGGTCACCCTCGGGCGGCACCGGCATCTGCTGGTACAGCGACGCCCACGTGCGCGGATTCGCCTCGTACTGCGCCCAGTGCCGCCGGTCGAACCATTCGGGCCACAGGTACTCGCCGCGCGCGCGGCCGAGCGGATCGGTGCCGGTTTCGCACCGCGCCTGCAGGCACAGCACCTGCCACACGTTGCCGTCGCGGCACGCGATCATTCCGCTTTCGCCGTTCCACCCGGTGGGCAGGATGCGACCCGCCAGATCATCCTCGTGCCATCTCGTCTGGATCAGCACGATCCAGCCGCCGGGCGC
>NZ_JBNDKT010000136.1:0-1678 GCF_050435685.1 Paraburkholderia sp. GAS448 | reverse complement strand
CTCGAACTCGCCAGGGAGAAACTGATTCCCTACTGAATCCTCTTCTTTACTTTGCTTCCCCGACTACCTGTCAGGTCCTGTCTAGGCTAATACAACTGATATCAGCGGATAGTCCTGCATACGCCGCTGTTTGGGCCTTGGAATGCGAAGGATTTCGTGTTCCCAGTCGACATCCTCCAGTCGAAGCTGTGACACCTCGCCTCTGCGCAACCCATAGATGGCAAATAACATCAGAATTGCGCGATCGCGTATGTCCCGGGCGCTGCAGCCACTCGTGCTCGCGATAAGCTGACGCACCCGTTGCCAGTCCAGACCACGAGGAAGCCCTTCTTCCCTGAACACGCGTGGGCCTTCAATGCCAGCGGCAATTCCTGCAGGGCACCAACGCCGCATTTCCGCGTATTTGAAAAAGCTGCGCAATGCGCTGGCCGCGCTGGCCATCGATACTCGCCCCCAGCCGTGATCAGCCTTCATCGCCAGATAACCATCCACCTCTTTGAGTGACAGGCGTGCCAAAGAGCGCTTCGCTGTCTCTAAGCTGTCGAGAAGGTGCCGCGCCTGCCAGCATCGACCCGCGATGGTCCTTGCAGACAGTCCACGCTCATCGCGCATGAAGGCCGAAAATTCATCGATCAGATGCGTGAAGGGTCGGGCCTTCTGATGGGAACGCTCCAGGCGATCGAGAAAACGCAGCCAGGAGCTGGCCGTTGAAATGAATCGCTGACGAGACCAGCGACAGTCGTGAATCCGCTTGCGCCGACGTTGAAAGCGCACCCAGTGATCAGCGGCAGCCTCCACGTCCTGCGTACTGAACCTGGCTTCACCGACACGGAAGTACCGTGCGACGACCAGGAGTTCGGCAGCGATCTCTCGAAGCGTCGCGCAGGCAAAACCCTGTTCGACACAATGCGCAAGAAATCGCTCACGCTCCTCTGCCCACGGCCCCTCACGATGACGACGCAACACTTGCGGGTAGCTATAAAGGGTTTCAAACATGATCCACTCTCCCGTCTGGAGGATGAGTCGATCACTCTGCGCTCATTTTTATGTGGCGTTGATTTGCCGAAACTGATGCCACCAAGACCGAGATCGTGGTGCTTCGCCACATATGGACGAGCGCCACATTCCGCACTGCGCTCGAGCACAGCATTAAGTGTCGCACCGACGCCGGTCTCGCCAGACGGCACGAGCCCTTCGCAAGCGTCACGTTGTTGATTCGCTCATCGCTGAGGCGAAGGGCGCTGAACCGTAATCGTACCGGTTTCTCACAAGCTTCCCCTCAGTGAATCTCAAAAGTGGACCTGCGACAACGGCACCACGCGGAAGTCTGCATCCTTTCAGGTCAAGGCAAATCTCGAACCCCTATGCGAGCTATTACCGCCCGCCATTCGCTTTCTCCGCGTTCTCCTATCCACTTGCCCAACAGCTTCCCTCACGGGTTGCCTGCCATGGCCAAACCACCGGCGTGGGCGGACAATTGGACTTACCACGTTCCCGTTCTTGCCGACCCGAATATTCCTGGGCCTATCCGGTTAGCGCCTGTCTTTCCCCCGGCAGCGCTTGTGACGACGTGCCCCCTGACTTACTGACAGGTGCACCAAATAGTGCCTTGCGCGTTATACAGGTATGAAGACGAAAAATGATGGCCGAAAACTGGATCAGGCGACGCAGGCCCACC
>NZ_JBNDKT010000135.1:0-1695 GCF_050435685.1 Paraburkholderia sp. GAS448 | reverse complement strand
CGACCCACACCCGCCCTTTGACCCGGCGCGCCTTCGGCGACAGGTTTCGGAGGCACAACGGCCATAGGAGCAGCCCGCTCAGACAGTTTTTCAACTCGCGGGTTGCGTTGCAATTTTTCCTGAGCGGGTTGCGCGATCGGGGATAGGTTCGTGCCGCCAGCGGCAGCTTGTCCGACAGCGTCGGTCCCCTGAAGTTTTTCCTGAGCTCTGCCCGCAAGCGTACGCATGCGCGTCAGGTGGTAGGCCGCCTGCGTCAGGAGGAACAACTGCTCGACCCGCTCGCGGCAACTCGCCACGAAGCCCGCCGTGTCATAGTTCTTGTCGGCCCCAACAGGATCCCAATCCTCGAAACCTGGCGCCTGCGGCATTGTAAACACAGCAGGGGTCCAGGCGGGTAGGATGCGGGTTGTTGTACTGCTTGCCAGTTCACGATCCATCTCCAATTTTCTGAAGACGGACAACCTTCAAGGTTTTGTGAATTCCAGACAGGGCTACAGAGCAGACCATGGACACGATGTACTCGATTCCTGACAGTTTCCGATTCTCTCTCGTCCTCATCAAGCCGACGCATTACGACGACGACGGCTACCCGCTCCAGTGGCTCCGCTCGGTCATGCCTTCCAATACACTCGCCTGTATGTATGCGCTCGCTGATGACGCGCGAAAGCGAAAGCTGCTGGGCCCTGGCGTCCATTTTGAGATCGAGACATGCGACGAAACCAACCAGCGGCTGTGGCCAGAGCGCATCATTCGTGACCTGAAGGCAAAGGGCGGGAGATCGATGATTGGTCTGGTCGGTGTCCAGTCGAACCAGTACCCGCGCGCACTCGACCTCGCCCGCCAGTTCCGTGCCGCAGGCTTGCCGGTTGCGATCGGTGGCTTCCACGTTTCTGGCTGCATCTCCATGCTGCCCGAGATGCCCGCTGAGCTTAAGGAAGCGCAAGCAATGGGTGTGGCGCTCTTCGCTGGGGAGGCCGAGGAACGGCGTCTTGATGAAGTCCTTCTCGACGCGTGGAATGGTGCAATGAAGCCCTTGTATAATTTCATGGACACGTTACCCTCGCTCGAAGGTGCTCCCCGGCCCTTCTTGCCGCGCAAGCATATCGAACGCACGGCAGGTACCTATACCTCGGTTGACCTCGGTCGTGGTTGCCCGTATCAGTGCTCGTTTTGTACCATCATCAACGTGCAGGGGCACAAGAGTCGCTTTCGCACCCCCGACGATCTCGAGAAGATCATCCGCGAGAACGCAACGCAGGGCATCGACCGGTTCTTCGTCACGGATGATAATTTCGCACGCAACCACGACTGGGAGATCCTTCTCGACCGTGTCATCGAACTTCGAGAAAAGGAAGGCATTCACTGCGGCTTCACGATCCAGGTCGACACGCTCTGTCACAAGATTCCAGACTTCATCGAGAAGGCAACGCGCGCCGGTGTGCGTCGCGTGTTCATCGGGCTTGAGAATATCAATCCCGAGAATCTGATCGCGGCCAAGAAGCGGCAGAACAAGATCACCGAATACCGCGCCATGCTGCAGAAGTGGCGCGCCCACGGCGCGATTACCTACGCTGGCTATATCATCGGATTCCCGGCGGACACGAAAGAATCGATCCTGCGCGACATCGAGATCATCAAGCGTGAATTGCCAATAGACATTCTCGAATTCTTCATGCTCACCCCGCTTCCGGGCTC
>NZ_JBNDKT010000134.1:0-1763 GCF_050435685.1 Paraburkholderia sp. GAS448 | reverse complement strand
GCCGCGCCCTTACACAGCCTGCCAGCCTGGGGCCGCGCGCGACCCTCGTGCTGGCCACGGCGAATCTCAATTTTTGACTATGAAAAAAGGAAATCACATGTCTTTCACCACCACCACGATCCGCGCGCTGTGCGTTACTGCTTTTACCACCGTCGCGCTGGGCACGGCCATGCCGACACTGGTGCAGGCTGCCGTCGCGGCCTCGGCCAGCAGCACACTTCCCGCCGGCACGGTTGCCGTCGTCAACGGCGTAGCGATCCCGCAGGCCCGGCTTGATGAAGCCGTGCGCAGCACCGGACAGCCCGACACAGCGCAACTGCGCCAGGCGCTCAGGCAGCAACTGATTGTGCGCGAGCTGTTCCGCCAGGGAGCAGAGAAGGGGCGCTACGACACGAAGCCCGAAGTTGTGCAGGCGATCAGTGCGGCGAAGGCCAATGCCGAAACGCAGTTGTACCTGAAGGACAACATCCATCCCGAATCGGTTACCGATGCGCAGGTGAGAGCGCGCTATGAGGCGATCGTCGCGTCGCTCGGCAAGGAGGAGTACAAGCCGCGCGTCATTTCGGTGACGGATGACGCGACCGCCAGCACAGTGCTCGCGAAACTGAAGTCCGGTAGCGCGTTCGACGCGCTCGCCCGGCAGTACAGCGTGGCGCCGAGCAAGGCAGCCGGCGGCGAGCTGCCGTGGATCAGCTTCAAGGCACCACTGACCGAGGGCAACACGCAGGGGCTGCCGCTGCCGGTCGCGCAGGCCATCACGCAACTGCCGGCGGGCGGCGTCACGCCCGCGGCGATTCCAGCCGGTCCGGGGACCAGCGCGCTGCGCGTGATCGTCAAGCTCGACGCAAAGCGGCCGACGAAGGTGCCGACGTTCGACGAGGCGATGGACACGATGCGCCAGCAGCTGCAGGCGCTTGCGCTGGAGAAGGCCGCTGCGCAATTCGCTGGAGACCTCATGAAAAACGCCGTGATTCAGTGATAGCGACGGGGCCTCACGGAGGATATCACCGGAGCTGGCTTTCTGCAGTATTGGGATGGTCCGACCGCGCGAAACTGGTGCAGTCCCGGAATGTCATTGTGCTGTGTAGTGCATATCATCTGGCACCGCTGCGATAGTACGGTGGCCTGGTTTTGACCATGCCGTCAGAACAGAGGGGATGAAGGACGATGGACATGATGCAAAGCATTCGCGCTTTCGTGGCAGTAGCCAGCGCTGGAAGCTTTACGGCAGCGGCCCAGAACATGAAGGTCGGCACTCCGCAGGTATCGCGCGCCATAGCCGATATTGAGGCGCACCTAAGCTTGCGCCTGTTGAACCGAACAACGCGCAGCGTAGCGCTGACTACCGCTGGCGAGCGGTATCTTGTCCACTGTCGATCCATCCTTGTTCACCTCGAACAGGCAGAGGCTGAAGCTGCAGGGCTGAACGCCATGCCAGTTGGAACTTTACGTATCGGCGTTGATCCTGCCTTCGACAGATCCCATCTCATTTCTGTCGTTTCGGATTATCGGGATCAACACCCGCAGGTTTCCGTGCAGGTGGATCTGGCGCAGGGCGCTCCCGAAGTGGTGCTCAGCAACCATGATGCCGTGCTGCTCTGCGATCTCGTTCCGGAAAGAGCGGGACTCGTACTGGAATGTCTTGGCGCAGCCAGTGCCGTGCTCTGCGCGTCTCCCGTCTACCTGGCCAGCCATGGTGTCCCACGAACGCCTGCCGATCTGCAAACCCATAAGTGTCTGCAGCGGACAACCATGGACCACAC
>NZ_JBNDKT010000133.1:0-1817 GCF_050435685.1 Paraburkholderia sp. GAS448 | reverse complement strand
CTAGATTCCTTGACTGAAATGATTTCATAGCAATTGCGACAGGTTTTTCTACGCAGCAATTTTCGCTTCGTCGCACCATGCGTTGACGGCCTGTTCGGCGGAGCGGAAGCTGCGCTGCAATGACGCTGGTGAGGCCGCAGGTGCCTGGGGGCTGACCAATGCGAGGCCGGGCCGCAAGATGCGTGAGTACACGCGTGTATAGAACAGGGCCGTCTGCAACCCCAGGTCCGTGAGCTGATAACGGTGGGTCCTGGGGACTCGCTGGATCAGGCCATGCAGGCGCAGGCGTCGCAGCTCGTAGCTCATGCGCCCCGGCGTGATGTCGCCTGGATGCAGCCCCAGCAGCACGGCGTAGGCTTGCCGCAGGTCTTGATTGGTAAAGCCGCGTGCGACGAAGACGAACATCACCAGCGCATGCAGCAGAGCCTGGACGTTCGGGTCGGCAAAGCGCAGCGCCGGTGCGCGCTGTCCGTAAACGTGGCGCGGACGCTGCAGGTCCTGGAACGCGTCTTCGCCCAATGCGCAGTCGTGGCTGATCTGTTCGATCTCGAGCATGCGCCGGTTGGCGGCAAAGCCAATGCTGCGCAACTCGGGCAAGTTGCGCAGCAGTCGTCCCACGCCGAAGTCGCGGGTGTCGTTGATGGTGGTCTCGGTACGTAGCGCCTGGCCCTCCTTGTGGTACTGCTTGATGCGTGAACGCTTGTAGTCCACATGCAGCGAAGGGGTGACCCTTTCGGTAATCACCCGGGTGCGAAAGCGCCCCGGGGTGCGCCGGTTGACCCGGCGATCGAAGATCAGTTGCACCTGGCCCGGGCGTCCGATGTCCAGGTTCTCGCGGATGACCTGCTCGAAGAAGATGCGGCCCGTCACGGGTCGATCGAGTACCTGGGTCAGCGCGAACTCGGCTTGCAGGATCGACAGCGCGTAGCGGTAGCCCGCAGCTCGATCGTGACGCTCGAACGGATGCGGCAGTCGTGCCAGCCACTTGCGCAGCAGCCGATCAATCTTGCGCTCATCGAGCCCATCGCAGATTCGTTGCAGCGCCTTGGGGTCGTCGCACGAGAGGATGCCGTTGTCGAGCGCCTCGAAGGCGATGCCGCGCTTGCGCAACTGGCACTTGGCGTACTCGTTGCCGTTGATGCACAGCCTGGCGTTGTACGGAAAGTAGGAACAGAACTTCAGGAAGAACGGGCCGAAGTCGCTGTCGACGCAGTAGAAGTAGTAGTGGTTCACCATCGCGCTGCCATCGACCACCCAGGGATAGCTCATGCCGGTGCGTGCACAGTGGCGCCGCTCGGTGCGCACCACGCGCGCCTTCTCCTGGGCGCGGCCGACATAGAGAACCCCTTCGTCGGCGTCGAACTGCTGCAGATACTGCAAGGTGATGTCGTCCTTGCGCTGGTGCTTGCCAAAGCTCACCAGATCCACACCTTGCCCGGCGACAAACTTCTCGATGCTTGCCACGAAGGCGGCAGTCTTGGGCGCCACCGTCGCGGTCGAGGCAAAGCGCTGACCGAGATGGCCGCGCAGGTACCACACCACGCCACCTACGCGCTGCAGCTGCGGCACATACACGTTCAGGTACATCCGGTCGATGCACTCGCTTTCGAGCACGACGTGGTCCCGTAGCACATCGCACACACTCTGTGATAGCGTCATGTCTGGCTCCGGTCGTCCACGGGGTCTTCGGACCCCATTGAGCTTCGAGCTCGTACATCTCTGGGCTTGTCCCAGCCGGCTCGACCGGAGCCACCCTACACCTCCAGCGCCACCCAGTCACCCATACCACTCGTCGGTCTGAGGCGGAGCCTCGTTAG
>NZ_JBNDKT010000132.1:0-1963 GCF_050435685.1 Paraburkholderia sp. GAS448 | reverse complement strand
ACAAGGCAGTATGACTTTCCGTGAGGCAGAGGCTGGCCCGCCGTGAGGAATCAGACGCGGGTTAGCATGGCTGCCAGAGCCGCACGGTGCGGACAGGACCGCACCCGGCGATTTCCAGCACGGAGGCCAGCAATGGAAAACGATAGCACGTTGTACGTCGGTTTGGACGTTCACAAGGACTCGATCACGGTCGCCTACGCGCTCGGCTCGGGCGAGGTCCAACTGGTCGGCAAAATCGGTACGACGCGGACCGATATCGATCGCCTGTGCAAGCGTCTGCAATCGAAAGCGCGACACGTGGTGGTTGTCTATGAAGCAGGTCCATGCGGTTATGGGCTATACCGTCAGCTCGTGCAGAAGGGGGTCGACTGCATGGTGTGCGCGCCGTCACTGATTCCCCGAAAGCCGGGGGAACGTGTTAAGACCGACCGCCGCGATGCCGTCAAGCTCGTCCGCTCTCTGCGCGCTGGCGACCTGTCAGCAGTGTACGTTCCCGCCGTTGACGACGAAGCGTTCCGCGATCTGGCACGTGCGTGGGTGAGCGCCAAGGACGATCTGAAGCGAGCCCGTCAACGGCTGAAGTCCTTCCTGCTCTCGCACGGCGTGCGCTATACCGGAAGCGCCAACTGGGGCCCCGCGCACCGGCACTGGCTAAGCCAGTATTCGTTCGGCAACGAATGGCAGCAACTGGCGTTTGAAGAGCATCGGCGCATGATCGAGGATCGCCTCGCGCAATGCGAGCGTCTCGAGACCGCGTTGCGCGAGGCGGTGCCCAACTGGCGATTCTATCCAGCCGTCCTTGGCCTGCAGGCAATGCGCGGCGTGCAGTTCACCACAGCCGTAGGGATGCTCGCCGAACTGGGGGACCTGTCGCGCTTCGAGCATCCCCGTCAGCTGATGGCCTGGCTCGGCGTGACGCCGTCCGAACACTCCTCCGGCGAGAAGCGCCGCCAGGGCAGCATCACGAAGACCGGCAACAGCTACGCCAGAAAGCTGCTCGTCGAGGCGGCCTGGAGCTACCGGCATCCGGCACGCGTGAGTCCCGACATTCAGCGCCGCCACGAAGGCATCCCGAAGGCCATCATTGATCGCGCCTGGGACGCGCAGCTGCGGTTGTGCCGCCGATATCGCAGGCTCGCGGCACGCGGCAAAAATCCGAACATCGCGACGGTCGCGGTTGCCCGGGAACTGGCCGGTTTCATCTGGGACGTCAGCCGTCTGGCAATGTCGCTCGCCGTGCCACGCACCGCACACGCAGCGTAACCGAGCCGATCAGTCGAATTGACGAACATCTGGAGAAGAGTTTCCTGAAGGCGGCGTAGCCCGGTACTCGAGCAACCCGCGGCTAAACAGCGCAACGTGCATCACCGATTTGCGGAACAAGGGAGCGGCAGGCTCACGAGACGGACCTCTGTAATGCGGTAACCAACCCGCGGATATCAGTGTGATTCACCGTCGGAATTACTGCTACGCCGCCCTCAGGAAATTCAGATCACCAATCGCGAAGAATGCAAAGAAGATACCTATGAAAAAATGAAAACCGATCCCGTTTGACACGGAAAGTCATATCAGTTTAGTGGAATCGACCTGCACTCGAACAACAGTGTGGTCGTGGTCAGCGATGAGGCTGACCGGATCCTCTACCAGCGGCGGTTACCGAACGATGCGGTACAGATCCGGGCGGCGCTGGCTCCGCACCGCGAGGACCTGGTTGGGGTGGTCATCGAAGCAACGTACAACTGGTACTGGCTGGTGGATGACCTGATGAAAGAAGGCTACCCGGTGCATCTGGCGAACCCCGCGGCGATCAGGCAGTACGAGGGACTGAAATACAGTGGCGACTTCACCGATGCCGCCCATCTCGCGCAGCTACTACGTCTGGGACTCTTGCCGGAAGGCTATATTTACCCGGCACAGGAACGGCAGGTGCGGGACCTCTCGCGCAAGCGGATGCAACTGGTGC
>NZ_JBNDKT010000131.1:0-1970 GCF_050435685.1 Paraburkholderia sp. GAS448 | reverse complement strand
GCTTCATGTCACCCCATGAAGCCCGTCAGGCAGCCACCCTGAAAGAGGCCGCCTGAGTTGCAAAACCGTGTCCAGACAATCCGAGCCGGTACAGCCGGGGCTGAACTATCTATGCGCCGGCTACAAGAAATACTTCCGGCACGTGACGCAGTACATGAATGCGATGGCGAAGCTCCTGAGTCATGGTTTGCCGGCGTCGGCCATCATGCAGGCCTTCAGGGGACCGTTGATCATTCCGCTCGATTGAAATGACGTTATGTTGTCAATGATACTAACTAGACATCCAAACGAATGAAATTTTCCTTGCATGTGACGCGTTATGTGTCTAACACGTCGCGGCCAGTTCATTCGGGATGGGAGCGGCAGTCGCAGCGACGACATGCCCGGAATCAACGTTACAGTAAGGAGCGTATGCATGGCCCGGCGCGCCGATATCGGTGCCGTAAATGGCCGTCAAATTCGCTCGTTTTCGCCGGATCCCGCGGGATGCTATGTTGTCGAAAGCTGTTCGCCACAGTGCTTGCAATACCTTGCATCATCGTCGTGTCCTTCGGCATGGCATCTGGGACAGGCGCGGGCGCGCTGCTGTTTTTCTCGCTTCGCCGTCGCCAATTCCACGCCGACCATGCCCGCCGGGAAGGCAATCACGCCATAGCCGAGCAGGATGGCCAGCGACGTGACGAATTGCCCGAGCGGGGTCTTCGGATGAATGTCGCCGTAGCCTGTGGTGGTCATGGTGACCACCGCCCAGTACATGCTGATCGGGATGCTGGTGAAGCCGTTCGATGGTCCCTCGACAAGATACATTACTGTGCCTAGGACCACGATCAGGATCAGCACGACACCGAGGAACACCATGATCCTGTGCCGGCTCCTGACGAGTGCGCGCCAGAGCACCTGCGACTCGTCGAAGTACAGCGGCAGCTTCAGGATCCGGAAGATGCGCAGCAGGCGCAACAGCCTGACGTCGACCAGGACATGAAAACCCGGCAGGAGGACGGCCAGAAAGGTTGGCAGGATCGATACGAGGTCGACGACACCGAAGAAGCTGAATGCGTAACGCAACGGCCGTTCCACGCAAAGCAGCCGGACAATGTACTCGGCGGTGAACAGCAGCGTAAAGAGCCACTCCAGCATATTGAGTACTGCCAGCTCACGGGCACGAACAGCCTCGACACTGTCCAGCATCACGACGGCGACGCTGGCTATGATTGCCGACACCAGCACGGCATCGAAGCGGCGCGCGGCGTCCGTCCCGGCTTCAAAGACGATGGCATACAGGCGCCGCCGCCAGCCATGATCGGGCCTGCCGAAATCGCGTTTAAGTGGGCGTACGAGGTTCATGAGCAGGATCGAGTGTAAAACAAGAGTAGTTGAATCGGGACGATCCTGTCGGTCGCCGTGGCCACACCCGTTGCGGCGAAACGCCGGGATCCACCTTGTCATCCGCCCGATATCCTTATCGAGAACTGGAGACTCGTCCGTGCGCGCGTTCATCCCGAAATAATCGAAATTCTGATGGAAATCGATGTCCTTGACGACGAATGATCATATCGCAGGCGGTCGCGCCGGCGAATTTCAACCGCGTTTTCGGCGCGGAACTGGCAAAAGCCGTCGCGACGGCGCGGTAGCGGCTACGACTGTAACGTCAGGATTTCCGCTGCATGACTTCATGCGATTTTCTTTCTCGTACCACTTATCGATCAGCACTTCGGCCTTGTGCAACATTTCCATACCGAGGTTAAGCGCGCCCGTATCGGCTTTCGCGACCGTTTTCTCAAATCTGGGGGGGGGGCGTCTGGCCGTCGCCATTGACCTCGCGTTCGAACCATACGGCACAAGTCCAGTGAACTGTCGTTTCCGTAAGGTTCATATATAAGTGTTCACGAGAAATTGACTTGAAATTGAGTGCCGTATCCGTCGAGCAGTTTCGCCAGTTCGGCATCGATGGTTTCCTTCGTCCAGGTGAT
>NZ_JBNDKT010000130.1:0-1999 GCF_050435685.1 Paraburkholderia sp. GAS448 | reverse complement strand
GCGAAGCAGGAAGGGGCAATCATCTATTGGGGCGACGAAATGGGATTGCGCAGCGACCACGTGAGCGGTACCAGTTTTGCCTTGAAGGGCGAGACACCGGTGGTGCGGGCGACCGGACAGCGTTTCGGCTGCAACATGATTTCGGCGATCACGAACCGCGGCGAGTTGAGCTTCACGGTTTTCGAGGGAACGTTCAAAAATGCGACATTCATCGAGTTCATGAAGCGCATGCTCAAACAGGCCACGCGCAAAATCTACCTGATCGTCGACGGGCATCCGGTGCATCGGTCCGTCGCAGTCGGGCAGTTCGTCGCCGACAACGCGAAGCGTCTGAGGCTGATCCGCCTGCCCGGCTACTGCCCCGAACTGAATCCGGACGAGCTGCTCAACCAGGATGTCAAGACCCAATGCGCTCGGCAAAAGCAGACCAACCACCAAGCCGGAAATGATCGGCACGGTTCGTCGTCATCTGCATCGCCGGCAGAAGGAGCCTCACGTAATTCGCAATCTGTTCAAGGAAAAGCACGTTCGCTACGCCGCCTGATGGACAGGGCACTATTTGATGCACTCGTCAGTAAGGTCAATGGCCAATGGAAATATCTGTATCGCGCCGTCGACAAGGCCGGCAACACCATCGACTTCCTGCTGCGGACCCATCGGGATAAGACAGCGGCGCGCGGCGGTATTTCGAAAAATCAATCGCCCAGAATGGCGAACCCGAGACGGTGACGATCGACAAAAGCGGCGCCAATCTGGCTGCGCTGGAAGACCATCAACGCCGAGCGCGAAACGCCCATCAAGATCCGGCAGACGAAGTACTTGAACAATATCATCGAACAAGACCACCGCGCGATCAAGCGGCGTACCCGCCCCATGCTCGGGTTCAAGAATTTCCGGTGCGCACGCATCCTACTCGGTGGCATCGAGGTGGCTCACATGATCGCCAAGGGGCAGATGAAAGACAACGGCGCCCGACAAACTGTCGCCGAGCAGTTCTATTCGTTGGCGGCATAAGTAGTCCTAGTCATATCAGGCGTTGCTCAACTTGCAATCGTTATCGCGACAAAACCTTTTCGTGATCCACGTAGCCGGACGCCGGCCTACGATCTGACGGAAATGCTGATGGTGGCATTGTGCGCGGTCCTGTGTGGCGCGGACGGCTGGGTGTCGATCCAGTTGTGGGGCGAAGAGAAGCTGGACTGGCTGCGCCGGCATATGCCACTCGCACAGGGTATCCCCTCCCACGACACCTTCGGACGGGTGTTCGCAGCGCTCAATCCGAAGCAGTTCGAAGCGTGTTTCATCCGCTGGATGAGCGGCCTGTGTCCGGCACTGGCCGGACAGGTTGTAGCGATCGACGGCAAGACCGTGCGTGGCTCACGTCAACGTGGCGAGCGTGCCATTCATCTGGTCGCAGCCTACGGCAGCGGGCTGGGCATGGCACTGGGTCGGGTGCGCACAGCGGGGAAATCCAACGAGATCACGGCGATCCCGGAACTGCTCGACGCGTTGCTGCTCAAGGGCGCGATCGTCACCATCGATGCGATGGGTTGTCAGCGTGACATCGCCGAACGCATCGTGAAGGCAGGGGCGGACTATGTGCTGGCATGCAAGGGCAATCAGGGCACCATGCCGGAGCGGGTGCAAAAGGCATTCGACGCCATGGAGCACGTGCCGCAGGCCTACGCGGACTACACAAGCGAGCATCGCGAGGTCGAAAAGGATCACGGCCGCATCGAGACGCGCCGGTGTGTGGTCAGCGACATTCTCACGCGCTGGCAGCAGGAGCCTGATCTGTGGCCGGGCCTGCGCTCGATCGTGATGGTCGAGTCCACGCGTGAGATAGGCGACTCTGTCACCACGGAGCGCCGCTACTACGTCTCCAGCCTGCCGCCCGACGCGGCGCTCATCGCCCGCGCGGTGCGTGCCCACTGGCGCATCGAGAATAACCTTCACTGGGTGCTCGATGTGGCCTTTGGCGAAGACCAGTGCCGGGTGC
>NZ_JBNDKT010000129.1:0-2205 GCF_050435685.1 Paraburkholderia sp. GAS448 | reverse complement strand
ATGGCCGGGAACTTCAATCTCTTTGGGTCGCATTCCCCGTCGCTTGCGACGTAGGTCGATCGAAGATCGACAGCCTGAGAAAGCGCAGTTCATACCCCGCTGCTTGCAGCTAAGGATTACCCACATCTCGATCACCGCTTGTAAACTGCGCTGACCGATGTTAACTTGAGCGCGTTCATGGACCGGAGTGAACGCATTGTCTGCAACGGGTGATCTCGATGACTGGGCCAGCGAAGAATTCGGCACGGCGGCGCTGGGAGACGCCCGCCTGACGCAGCGCCTCGTGGCACTCGCGCGACGGCTGGCGCAGAGCCCGCAGTGTTCGTTTCCACAGTCGCTGGACGGGGCACAACTGAAGGCCGCCTATCGTTTCTTCGACAATCCACGGATCGACACCGACGGCGTATTGGCCAATCACATTGGGCAGACGCTGAAGCGCATGCAGCAGGTCCCGGTCGTCCTGGCGCCGCAGGATACGACTGAATTCAACCTCATGCATCTGCCGGCGACGCAGGGACTGGGCCACGGCACGAGCAGTAATGTGCACGGATTTATGCTGCACAGCTTGCTGGCCGTGACACCTGAGGGCCTGCCGCTCGGGGTGCTGGGGATGAAGACGTGGATTCGTGCACCCGAGGAATCCGGTAAATCGAAGCAACGAAGGAAACGGCCTATCGAGGAGAAGGAAAGCGTCAAGTGGCTCGAAGGCCTCGAGCATCTGGCGTCGGTGAAAACGCGCTGCCCCGACACCCACATCATCGGCATCTCCGACCGCGACGGCGATGTCTACGATGTGTTCATCGCCCCTCGGCCAGCGGGCGTTGACTGGCTGGTACGTGCAGCCTGGAGCCGCCGCGTCGCGCATCCGCAGGCACATCTGTGGGACGCCGTTGCGGCAGAGCCCGCTGTGGGCGAAACGGATCTGCTGGTGCCGACCCGGAATGGAAAGACACCGACACGCACTGCGCAATTGACGGTGCGTTGCAAGACGCTCCGGTTGCATCCGCCGCGCAGCCGTCAGCGCGATAAGTTGCCTGATGCCGAGGTGTTTGTGATCCACGCGCTGGAGACTCAGCCCCCCCGAGGGCGTCGAGCCGATCGAATGGATGTTGCTGAGTTCGGTGCTGACACTGACCTGCGATGACGCACTCGAACGTTTGGCGTGGTATGCCCGCCGTTGGACGATTGAATCGTGGCATCGCGTCCTGAAGAGCGGGTGTCAGATCGAGGCGCGACAATTCGGCCACCTGGATCGCTTCGTGCGCGCCACGGCATTGTTTGCTGTCATCAGCTGGCGCATCATGTACGCGACGCTGTTGGCCCGCCTTGATGGTGATCTGTCCTGCGAAGTGCTGCTGCAGCCAGTCGAATGGCGCGCGCTGTATTGCCGGATACACGGCACAACGCAAGCGCCGACCAAACCGCCGACGCTCGCGCAGGTGGTACTCTGGGTTGCAAAGCTCGGTGGTTATCTCAATCGCAAGCACGACCTTCCTCCGGGACCAACCGTCATGTGGCGTGGCTTTCTCGCACTGCACGAGAGCACGGTCATGTATCGCATCTTCCGGCAAAACGAATAGCCTACGTCGGAATCAACTCAACTGCCACCAGCTAAAGCTGGTGGGATGAGGCTCCGGCCCCCGCCGACTAAAGTCGGCGAAGCGTGGGGACCTTCCCTAAACCCATTGCGCCAAGCAAGCGATGCTGGTTCATCGAAAACCAACATCGACCTGCGCGGCTAAAGCTGACCGGCTAAAGCCGGTGGTTTTAACCTTATGAACGACAATCAAGAGATGTGGGTAATCCTTAGTGCTTGCAGGCGGGGTGCTTGATTCAGGTTCACTGCAGGTGTTGCCCTCCGTTGATGGCGATGTTGGCGCCGGTGACAAAACCGGCCTCGCGCGAGCACAGATACCGTACAAGCGAGGCGACCTCTCCGGGCTCCCCCAGCCGGCCTACCGGAATCTGCGGAACGATCTTCGTCTCACGGATTTCTTGCGGCACGGCCATTACCATCTTCGTCGCAATGTAGCCGGGCGAAACCGTGTTCACCGTCACGCCTTTCTTTGCCACCTCGAGCGCAAGCGACTTCGTGAAACCGTGCATGCCAGCCTTGGCGGCCGCATAGTTGGTCTGGCCAAAGCCGCCCTTCGAGCCAATGATCGAAGAAATGTTGACGATGCGGCCCCAGCCCTGCTCGACCAT
>NZ_JBNDKT010000128.1:0-2314 GCF_050435685.1 Paraburkholderia sp. GAS448 | reverse complement strand
CGTCATCTTCTGGTTCCCTGTTGCCGGCCATTATGACCGACTCACGCCCCAGCTTTTCCACTCAACGAACTGTCCGAATTCTCGGCGCCACCTCTAACGCCTGCGTCAGCACAACATCTATCACCCGGAAACAGGCAGGTTTGAATACGGGTTCTATGGATTTGCACCCGGCAACATGGCTGTTTTCAGAACGCTGATGCCTCGATGAGGACGATCAACTTTTAACCACCCGTAACAGAAGGCCAAAGGTGGCCAGAGAAGGGGGCACCATCGCCCTCTTTCTATGCCCCAAAATTTTCTGCCCTTTGCTGCCTTTCGTGTCACGGGACCTTTGAAAAAATACAGGGAACAGCATGGTTTGACGGAAAGCACGGAGGATGACTCTCTTCTTTCCCACGTTTTGCGAGTACACGTCTGAGCGGAGGAACCCGTGAGATATGACCGGACAGTCGAAAGGAAGTCGGTGAAGAGCCTGAAAGACCTGCGCAGCCTGATCGCGCCAGCGCATTTACGGCACACGGCACCATCACATTTCAACCTGAAGAACACGATCGACGGTGAACGCGACTGCGTGAAAGTGGCGGTCTACAAGTTCATGAGCGACTATCTGGAGCGTTCGGTCTCAGGCATAGCCGAAGCCCTTGAATGTCACGGATACGAGCGCGATACGGTTGTCCGTGCGGTCAACACGTTAGTGAACGAAGGATGTCTGGTATCACATTGCTACGGCCACAAGACGGAGCCGCAGGATACGGGTGTGCGGCTGATGGAGGGCAGGATCATGCCTGACATCGGTGACGGGGCCGGAAGGAACGGGCCGGGCGCCTGCACGCATGCGACGGCTGAATCGGGTCGTGATCCTGCCAGGATACTCAATCATCGTGACGGCGTCGAAACAACGATCTGGAAAGCGATGCAGGACCACGTCCAACGTCCTGTGGAGACGGTGGTGGAGATTCTGGGACTCGTGGGTTTCCTCCCTGGCCTCGTGAGAAAGGAAATCATACAGTTCGAGCAGAGGGGCTGGTTTGAGATAGGCCGTTCCGGTGACGAGCTCTGGTGCAGGCTCAAGGACGGCATCGATATGCCCTTGCAGCCGGGAGCAGAAACGGACCATGCCAAAAAGGAGGAATTCGATCCGATGCAGCCTGCGGAGCCCGGCAGTCTGCTCGCGAAAGTACAGCAGGCGCAGCGCGAGATCGACACGTCTGCACGGCGGACTCATGCAGGCGCGGGTACGGACGATGGCGCCGGGCCCGGTGGGTGCACGCGGAGGGTCACCGAGTTGACCGGTCGCGAGCAGATCTGCAAGGTTCTGGCGGGCGGCCAGCACCTGAGCACGATGGAAATATATGCTGCCCTGAAGACGCGAGGCCTGGAGATTTCGAGAAACCGGACGTATGCGCTGATCGGGACGTTCTATCGTGAAGGCATGCTTTGTCGCGATGAACTGGAGGGATCGAAAGCCGTGTACTGCTACTGGCTCGCGCCGTGCTCACCGGCTGCAGATGAACCGCAGGCAGCGGGTGCAGAGCCGGTGTTGCCGCAGACGCTGCCCTCTGCGCCTCTGATGATCAGCGTGCATCTGCGAGGCGTGGAACTGTCGCTGCAAGAGTGCGGTGAGCTTTTGCAGGAGATGAGCGATTTGTGGTTGCTGAGAAGGCTGCGCGATGGCAAAGGCCTTATCCAGACCCGCTTCACGATCAAGGGTGTCGATCTCTCGCTTGCGGAGCTGCGGGAAGTTGCCTCCTGTCTGGCGCAAGCCGCGATGTGCCTGGGCTCCGGGTCTCGACCTCCGCAGACGTTCGACGATGATATTTTTCCGGAATGCGCTCGTGCCACCTGAGCGGAATTGTCCGCATAACGTCTGGAGCGACAACTGCATTTTTACGGATAGTCGTACAGATGCACCATGAGGGGAATAGCGAAGGGGAACAGCGAAAACTATACGGCAGTGCACTGCTGCAGACAGATTACTGGAAGTATCAGCAATGATCGAAGCGATTGATGGGAACATCCTTTACGTGGATGTCGAAGCCATCGTGAATCCGGTGAACTGCGTCGGGGTCATGGGCCGCGGTCTTGCCCTGCAGTTCAGGAAGGTGTTTCCGGACAATTTCGACGCCTACACGGCTGCCTGTGCACGTGGAGAAGTGCGGCCGGGGCACGTGCATTTGTTCGAACGGACACCGCCGGCGAATCCCCGGTACATCATCAACTTGCGTATTCCACGCAAAGAGAACAGCCATTCCAGGGCAAAGTGAATCGTGATTCCACGGCAAAGAGAACAAGGATTCCACGCCATCGCGAACAA
>NZ_JBNDKT010000127.1:0-2341 GCF_050435685.1 Paraburkholderia sp. GAS448 | reverse complement strand
GCCACAAGGAACGCCGCGTCACTCAGCGAGCAGCGTGCGAGTCGGTCAAGAAACGCGCGCTGTTCCGGGGAGAGCGCGGCATGGCTCGGGTTCAGCAAATCCGTAACTTTCGCGCTGATAGGCATATCAACTGGCATGGTCTCAATTCGATCAGGTTTCCTGTCTTTCAGATCGCCCGTATCACGGACCGCGCGACTGCTGGATCGTCGAGCCTTCGAGGAGGTCTCCAGCGAACTGCGCAGCGGCTTTCTCCAGCGCGAGCGCCTGTAGTTGCTGGCAGATCGTGTCCTTCGCCTGATCGAACTCCGGCACCTTCGTCGGCCGCTTCTCGTCAAGCTTCATGATCACGCGCAGCCCGCTGGTCCCTGACTGGCTGGAATCGCTGCAGGTGTGACGCCACTGGTTGGCAGAGGCACGATGCCCTGCGCCACCGGCAGCACCAGCGACACCGGGTCAGCAGGCACTCAGGATCATCGTGTAAAGCTGGCGACGCTGCGTAAAAATCCAACCGTTGGCTCACGCCTCCGGCTGGCTTTGGTGCAGCTACCCGTCAACTCTTGGTCAAAACTTGTGGCGGATGCCCAGACTGACGATTTCCTGCGAGGTCGAGTTCGAGATGTACCCGTAGTCGGCCACCGATGCGGTCGCACCCGTTCCGCTCGCGTGTTGATAGGCGCCGACCAGATACAGGTCCGTCCGCTTCGACAGGTTGTAGTCGCCGCCCAGCGAGACCTGGTTATACGATGCCGAAGGCCCGTTGCCAGAACCGTGGGTATACGTGTAGCCCAAGCCGATCAGCGCGGCCGGGGTCACCTGATAGTTCACAAAACCGGCACCGACGTTGTATCTCTGCGTCGAGGTGAACGCCGAGAAGCCATCCGCCTTGTACTGGGCATTGCTGTAACGCAGGCCCATCGTGAACGGGCCGGTAACATATTGCGCGGCGGCAGAAGCAATGTTGATCGACTTTGCCGATTGATACGGAAGGTTGATCGAATTAAAGGTGCCGTCCGACGTTACACCCGAATCCCAGCCTGTGCGACTGGCCATCGTGTTTGCGTTGTCCATCACGATGTAGCCCGCTGCGACGCTGAACGGTCCGGTAGCATAGGTCGCTGCGACGGACCACGTCTGGCCCGAGCCTGTCGTGCCTGCAACGCCACCGAGCGCATACATGCCTTCGAACTGGAAGCCTGCGAACACCGGCGATACATACTTGAGCGCGCTGTTCGTGCGCGAGCTGTTGTCGTTGTTGTCGACGTCGCCCGGCGTCGTAAAGGTCGAGCCCCAGTAGTTATCGGCGGTCAGCGGTTGGACCAGGTCGACCACCGGATCATACTGGCGGCCTGCGGTTACGGTACCCCACTGGTCGCCTGCCAGACCGACGTAAGCCTGACGGCCGAACAGCTTCGTGTTGCCGTTGTATTTGCCCAATGCGCCGGAGTTGATATTGAAGCCGCTTTCCAGCTGGAAGATCGCCTTCAGGCCGCCGCCGAGGTCCTCCGTGCCCTTCATGCCCCAGCGATTGCCTTGCAGATTGCCACCATACATCGCAAGCAGGTTCTGGTTTTGCTCATTGGCGTTATGCACATATTGCAGTGATTCGTCCAGCACGCCGTACAGCGTGACGCTGCTTTGAGCATGTGCTGCACCCACGAGTGCCAGCGAGAAGGCAGACAGTACGATTTTCTTCATTCTTTCTCCAATCAGATGAATGGTGTTGTTGCGCGCGCTGCAGAATAACGCGATCCGCTCATTTAGGATAACGAAAAACATCTTGAGTGTTTCAAAAAAGTCACAGAATTAACTGCGCCACAGCGGCGAAAGGTTTAACAACTGTCAACTTTCAGGCGCCAGCGGGTTCAGGGATGGGTTCTGCTGACCACTGATCGACGGTCCCAGCCCAATCCCCTGCGAAGGAACCAAATGCAGCCTGATCGCTCGCAAGCCTGGGGGGCAACGACTTCCTGAGAAACTCAATCCATGTGCGGATTCTCGCGTCTGCGTAGGGAGCGGACGGATAGGCCACGTGTATGTTTTGAGCCGCCAGTCGATATCGAGGAAGAACCTGCACCAGCGCACCGCGACGCAGGTCTGGCAAGGCTTTCGCAACCGGCAGCAGGCCGATTCCCAACCCGCCCACGGTCGCGTCAATCAGCATGTCTGCCAGATCACTGCCAAACGATGTTTGTTCGAAGCGAAAAGCTTCGGGGCCATCCGGTCCCTGAAGCTGCCATTGTCCTGATGTGTGGTCCATGGTTGTCCGCTGCAGACACTTATGGGTTTGCAGATCGGCAGGCGTTCGTGGGACACCATGGCTGGCCAGGTAGACGGGAGACGC
>NZ_JBNDKT010000126.1:0-2378 GCF_050435685.1 Paraburkholderia sp. GAS448 | reverse complement strand
TGAGACGTTCTTCAGGCTGTAACTGCTGATACTTGCTTTTATTCATGTGCGCACCTTAGCAGATCAAGGTGTTGCAGTTCACATTTGATCGCGCCCACATAAAGGACGGGTTTGATTTCCTTGGATGGAACGTTCGCAAGTACAACGGCAAGCTCTTGATGAAACCGTCGAAAGCGAACGTCAAAGCACATCTTGACAAAGTCCGTGAAATCATCAAGGCCAACAAGACGGCTAAACAGGCGAACCTGATAAGGCTGCTCAATCCTGTTTTGCGAGGATGGGCGAATTACCACAGCCATGCAGTCGCCAAGAAAGCCTTCAATCGGGTTGATCACGAGGTCTGGTCAATGCTATGACGATGGGCGGCAAGACGGCACCCTAACAAAGGCGCCCGATGGATAAAAATCAAATACTTCAAGGCCAAGGGTCTCCGGGACTGGATATTTGCCGCCCCAGAAAAAGAAGAGGATGGCACGACAAGAGAGGTCACCTTGCTGAAGGCATCGGACACGCCAATAAAACGGCATGTCAAGATCAAGGCGGGCGCCAATCCGCACGATCCTCAATGGGCGCGGTACTTCGAATCCCGATCGGGCCAGAAGATGCTGAACTCAGCGCGAGGTCGCCGTAAGCTGCACCGTGTATGGCTAAGGCAAGATGGCATGTGTTCCAACTGTCAGCAGCCCATCACAATGGACACCCGCTTGGATGTCACGCATATTGTGAAGCGAACCGACGGCGGGACGGATGCAGCAAGCAACCTTCAAGTGCACCATCTCAGTTGCCGTAGAAATCCGTAATACGCCTGAATAAGCAGTTGCACCACCGGGTGTCGACAGATGCCTTTGTAGAGGCTTGAGCCGTATGCTCCTAAAGGCGCACGTACGGTTCTTAGGGGGCTGTATCGCAGCAATGCGGTACGGCTACCCGACCAAGACCACCGCGCGATCAAACGGCGTACCCGCCCCATGCTCGGGTTCAAGAATTTCCGGTGCGCACGCATCCTACTCGGTGGCATCGAGGTGGCTCACATGATCGCCAAGGGGCAGATGAAAGACAACGGCGCCCGACAAACTGTTGCCGAGCAGTTCTATTCGTTGGCGGCATAAGTAGTCCTAGTCATATCAGGCGTTGCTCAACTTGCAATCGTTATCGCGACAAAACCTGCGGGCGCACTTCCGCGTCATCCGTCATCGTCGCCCGAAGCTGGCCTGTTCGTGCTGCGACTGCATCGTGCAGGCCGCGGCGCCGAGCCGCCCCATCGATCGCGGTCTTCCCGGCCCGGCATTGCTCGCGCACATCACCACATCGAAGTTCGCCTACCACATTCCGTTCTACCGCCAGTCGGTCATGTACGCCCGTGACGGCGTCGAGATCGAGCCGGGCACCATGGGCCACTGGCTGGGCAGTCTGACCTGGCTGCTCAATCCGCTGGTCGATGCAGTGCGCCGCCACGCGCTTGGCGGCAGCAAGGTTCACGCGGGCGATACGCCGCTGCCGGTGCTCGCGCCGGGCAATGGCAAGACGAAGACAGGTCGCCTGTGGGTGTGCGCGCGCGATGCCAAGTCCAGTGGCTCGACCGAAGCGCCGGCGGTCTGGTTTGCCTATACGCCGGAGCCGACTTCACCGGCGTGCTGCAGGCCGATGCGTTCGCCGGCTATGCGGAGTTATACCGAAGCGGGCGCATCCGGGAAGCTGGCTGCATGGCGCACGCACGTCGAAAGCTGCACGATCTGCACGCAGTGCGGCCTTCGTCGATCACCACCGAGGCCCTGGAGCGCATTGGCGCGCTCTATCGGATCGAAGAGCACATCCGCGGCAAGCCGCTGGAGGAGCGCAGGCACATCCGCCAGACGCAGGCCGCGCCACTGCTCGATGAACTGAAGCAGTGGTTCGAGGCGACGCAGCTCACGCTCTCTGCGAAGTCGGACACCACCAAAGCGATCCAGTACGCGCTGAATCGCTGGCCGGCGCTCGCCTATTACTGCTCCGACGGGCAGGCTGAGATCGACAATCTGATTGCCGAGCGGGGCGTTGCGCGGTGTCGCAATTGGCAGACGCAACTATCTCTTCGCCGGTGCTGACTCGGGCGGCGAACGTGCCGCGGCAATGTACAGCCTGATCGGTTCGGCACGCATGAACGGCATCGATCCCGAGGCCTACCTGCACTACGTCATCGATCGCATCGCCGATCATCCAGCCAACCGTATCGACGAACTGCTGCCGTGGAACGTCGCACATCTGCTGCCGGCGGCTACACGCGCCTACCCGACTCCCTAACCGCTAACGAGGCTCCGCCTCAGACCGACGAGTGGTATGGGTGACTGGGTGGCGCTGGAGGTGTAGGGTGGCTCCGGTCGAGCCGGCTGGGACAAGCC
>NZ_JBNDKT010000125.1:0-2437 GCF_050435685.1 Paraburkholderia sp. GAS448 | reverse complement strand
GCGCAGGTGTCGACGTTGTTGTTGCCGAACGCGGCACGTACGAGCTTCTGCACGAGGTAGGTTTCCTCATTCGTGCAGCGCGACGAGGTGATGCCGCCGATCGAGTCGCGACCGTATCTGGCCTGAATGCGGCGGAATTCCGCCGCGGCGTAACTGAGCGCTTCCTCCCAGCTGACTTCACGCCACGGATCGGTGATCTTCGCGCGGATCATCGGCTTCGTGATGCGGTCCTTGTGCGTCGCGTAGCCCCACGCGAAACGGCCTTTGACGCACGCGTGGCCTTCATTCGCGCCGCCGTTCTTGTGCGGCACCATGCGGATCACCTGGTTGCCCTTCATCTCGGCCTTGAACGAGCAGCCGACGCCGCAATACGCGCACGTCGTCACGACCGAATGTTCAGGCTGGCCGAGCATCACGACGCTCTTCTCCTGCAAGGTCGCGGTCGGGCAGGCTGCGACGCAGGCGCCGCACGATACGCATTCCGATTCCATGAACGGCACGTTCTCGCTGGCAGCGACGCGCGATTCGAAACCGCGGCCCGCGATCGTCAGTGCGAATGTGCCCTGCGTTTCTTCGCACGCGCGCACGCAGCGGTTGCAGACGATGCACTTCGACGGGTCGTACGTGAAGTACGGGTTCGACTCGTCCTTTTTGTCCTTCAGATGGTTCGCGCCGTCAAAGCCGTAGCGCACCTCGCGCAGGCCCGTGACGCCTGCCATGTCCTGCAGTTCGCAGTCGCCGTTGGCGGGGCAGGTCAGGCAGTCGAGCGGGTGATCGGAGATGTAGAGCTCCATCACGTTACGGCGCAGCGACTGCAGGCGGTCGGTCTGCGTGCTGACCTTCATGCCGGCTTCGACCGGCGTCGTGCATGAGGCAGGATAGCCGCGCCGGCCTTCGATCTCGACGAGACACAGGCGGCACGAGCCGAACGGTTCGAGCGAATCGGTGGCGCACAGCTTCGGCACGTTGACGCCGGCTTCGGCCGCGGCGCGCATGACCGACGTGCCGGCCGGCACCGTCACCGCCTGGCCGTCGATTTCGAGCGTGACATCGACGTCGGCGTGACGCAGCGGTGTGCCGTAGTCGGTGTCGTCATAAGGATCACGCGCGGCCCGCTGCACAGCCTGCGACTTGCACGCACAGTTGCCGGAGCCGCAGCCGCCAGCTTTGGAGTTGAGAACATCAGACATGTTGTGCTCCATCGTCAGGCCGCTGCCGCTTTGGGCGCGGTGTCGAGACCGAAGTCTTCAGGGAAGTGGTCGAGTGCGGACAGCACTGGGAAGGGCGTCATGCCGCCCATCGCGCAGAGCGAACCGGACACCATCGTGTCGCACAGGTCACGCAGCAGTTGCACCTGCTTCGTCGATGTATCGCCGTTGCGGATACGGCCGATCACCTCGACGCCGCGCGTCGAGCCGATCCGGCACGGCGTGCATTTACCGCACGATTCGAGCGCACAGAAGTGCATCGCATACTGGGCGAGTTCGGCGAGATTGGACGTATCGTCGTGCACGACGAGCCCGCCGTGGCCCACCACTGCGCCGACAGCGGCGTACGCCTCGTAGTCCAACGGAATGTCCCACTGGCTTTCGGGCAGATACGTGCCGAGCGGGCCGCCGACCTGCACCGCGCGCGCCGGCCGGCCGCTTGCCGTGCCGCCGCCGAAGTCGTAGAGCAGTTCGCGCAGCGTCACACCGAACGCGAGTTCGACGAGGCCGCCCTGCTTCACATTGCCGGCCAGCTGGAACGGCAGGGTGCCGCGCGAGCGGCCCATGCCGAAGTCCTGATAGAACGCCGCGCCTTTCGCGAAGATGATCGGCACGGTTGCGAGCGTAATGACATTGTTGATGACCGTCGGCTTGCCGAAGAGCCCGGAGAGCGCCGGCAGCGGCGGTTTCGCGCGCACGATGCCGCGCTTGCCTTCGAGCGATTCGAGCAGCGCTGTTTCCTCGCCGCAGACGTAGGCGCCCGCGCCTCTCGCAACGAACAGTTCGAAGCGATGCGCCGAGCCGAGCACGCTATCGCCGAGCCAGCCTGCAGCACGCGCTTTCTGGATGGCGGCTTCGAGCGTCGCGATCGAGTGCGGATACTCGCTGCGCACGTAAATGTGGCCGACCGTTGCGCCCGTCACAATCCCCGCGATGATCATCCCTTCGATCAGTACGAAGGGATCGCTTTCCATCACGAGACGATCGGAGAAGGTGCCCGAATCGCCTTCGTCGGCGTTGCAGACGATGTATTTCTGGTCGGCCTGAGCCGCCCGCACCGTCCGCCATTTGATGCCCGCCGGGAACGCCGCACCGCCGCGGCCGCGCAGACCGGATTCGATGAGCGCATCGCAGGCGGCGGCGCCGTCGGTGGCAAGTGCCTGCTTCAAGCCTTCGATGCCGCCATGCGCGACGTAGTCGTCGATCGAAAGCGGATCGGTGATGCCGAT
>NZ_JBNDKT010000124.1:0-2475 GCF_050435685.1 Paraburkholderia sp. GAS448 | reverse complement strand
TCGTTGGGCCCTCAAGCTGCTGCCGGTGCTGGAAAAAGCGTTTCGCAGCCACAAACGCCCCGTCGGCAAGAGTTGGCGCGTCGACGAGACCTACAGTACGCCCAGCCAACGTAGCCCGCCCACATGGGGGTGAAGTTGCTTGAGCATGTTTGGAATGCAGGACCCGGTGGAATTGAAGTTGCAGTACCGGGGCATGCCCTTTCTCTGCTGCGAGAGAAAGTGAGCCGAAGCGGCGGTGACTTGCTGACACTGGCAAGGTGACGAAGTCCGTGGGAAACGGAGCTTGCGGCGAAGCGGTTACGCCAAGATGAGCTTCCAGGCTGAGCATGGGACGGTTGAGGGACACGAACCTATTGAAACGCATCTGAGGGTTGAATCGTCACCCCTGCCTACACCGCTTAAGAGGCAGGACGCGGATCGGCGTTGGTCACACGTAAGGACTGATGCCGCGAACTCTGGTTGGAGATGTATGCCGGTCAGATGGAACCACGGAGAGCGCGCAGCTAGACCGTGGTGTCTGCGACGACTTGCGGCAAGCAAGGATAAAGACTGCGATAGGCAACCTCGCCCATGCGTTGAGTCCAGCATGTGAACTGGGGAAGGCCTGCATAAATGTCAAGGGAGTGTGCCCCCGATGATATGCAGGCTGGCGGAGCCTCCGTAGTAGTCCGAGGCCGGGAAAGCCGGTTACATGGCGAAGGGAGGCAGTTGAAGTGGTTTGCTGGGTTGATTAACTGACCATAGTGAGGTGAAGACCTTTGATAATCAGTGAAATGCAAAGCAAACTGGCGACATGGTCGACGGAGGACAAAGAACGCAAGTTCGATCGACTTCTGAGACTGGTTGCCGACAGGGTTTGGCTGAGCGAAGCGGCTCGCATTACGCTGGCCTCCAGCGGGGCTCGCACGCCAGGCGTGGACGGTGTCAGCAAGCGCATGATGGAGGAGAATCTCCAGCATGAACTGGCGACGATACGCGACGAATTGTTGGCGGGCTCGTATAGTCCGCTACCGGCGCGCCGCGTGTACATCCCGAAAGCGAACGGCAAGCTCAGGCCACTCGGCATCCCGAGTCTGCGGGATCGAATTGTTCAACGGGCCATGCTGATGGCGATGGAGCCGATCTGGGAGAGTGATTTCCACCCGGCTTCACATGGCTTCAGACCGGCCCGCAGCGTCCACCACGCTGTGCGCATGGTGAGACTTCAGTTAACGGCTGGAGATGAGCAAAGTGCTGCGGGACGTTGGGTCATCGAGGGTGACCTCGCCAGCTACTTCGACACCGTTCATCATCGCCTGCTACTGAAGGGGATCCGCAAGCGCATCGCCGACCAGCGCTTCCTTGCCCTGCTCTGGAAGTTCATCAAGGCAGGATGCGTTGATCATGGTCTATTCCGTGCCGCGAGTGAAGGTGTTCCTCAAGGCGGAGTTATCTCGCCTCTGCTGTCCAACATCATGTTGCATGAGTTTGATGCGTGGATGGAAACGAACTTCCTGAGCAAGAAGGTACGCAAGGACCGGTGGGCGTGGAACTTCGCTGTTCTCAAACAGCGGCCCATTGCTGTGCGGGAAAATCGACAGTGGAAACCAGCAGTATCCTACTGTCGTTATGCGGATGACTTTGTGGTGGTCGTCAAAGGAACCCGAGCGCACGCCGAAGCAATACGCGAAGCGTGTCGGGAATTCCTCGAAGGCAAGCTGAAGCTCACGCTGAATATGGAGAAGACCCATATCACGCATGTGAATGACGGGTTCGTCTTCCTCGGCCACCGCATCATTCGCAAGCGCGGACCACGCGGCAGCATGCGACCCGTGACGACAATTCCGTGGGAGAAGTATCGGGGCTTTGCCGGGCGGCTGGTCAAACAACTGTCAGGCAATTACAGCATGAATCGGATGGATATGGTGGAAAGCCTGAATCGGCAACTGACGGGATGGGCAACCTTCTACCAGTACACCGACTACACGGCGACCCTGTTTAGCAGGCTGGACCGAACCGTCTTCTGGAAGCTGGGATATTGGCTTGCGCACAAGTACCGGCGCGGCTTCCGGTCGCTGATGCGCGAACATATCCGGGCACCTGAGCCAGGGAGGGCCACAACATGGGTGCTGCAAGGCCGGGATAGTCGGGGTCGGTACGGTGAAGTGGCGCTTCGACGCCTCGTCACCAGCCGTAAGGGTCGATTCACCTGGCGCACCCCCACAGAAAATCCGTACATATTGCGCGATGAGACACGCCGCACCATCGAGTCGCGCTACGCTGATGTTGCCTTCGCTATGAGCGACACCTCAATGGAGAGCCGGATGCGCTGAGAGGTGCACGTCCGGTTCGGGGAGGAGAAACAGGGAAATAGTTCGACTACGCCCTGTTTCTTACTCCACTTAAGGTCAATGGCCAATGGAAATATCTGTATCGCGCCGTCGACAAGGCCGGCAACACCATCGACTTCCTGCTGCGGGCCCATCGGGATAAGAC
>NZ_JBNDKT010000123.1:0-2520 GCF_050435685.1 Paraburkholderia sp. GAS448 | reverse complement strand
GGGTGACGGCGTACCTTTTGTATAATGGGTCAGCGACTTACATTCAGTGGCAAGCTTAACCGATTAGGGCAGGCGTAGCGAAAGCGAGTCCGAACAGGGCGTTCAGTCGCTGGGTGTAGACCCGAAACCAGGTGATCTATCCATGGCCAGGATGAAGGTGCGGTAACACGTACTGGAGGTCCGAACCCACTAACGTTGAAAAGTTAGGGGATGAGCTGTGGATAGGGGTGAAAGGCTAAACAAACCTGGAAATAGCTGGTTCTCTCCGAAAACTATTTAGGTAGTGCCTCGTGTATCACCTTCGGGGGTAGAGCACTGTCATGGTTGAAGGGTCCATTGCGGATTACTTCGCCATAGCAAACTCCGAATACCGAAGAGTGCAATCACGGGAGACAGACATCGGGTGCTAACGTCCGGTGTCAAGAGGGAAACAACCCAGACCGCCAGCTAAGGTCCCCAAATATTGCTAAGTGGGAAACGAAGTGGGAAGGCTAAAACAGTCAGGAGGTTGGCTTAGAAGCAGCCATCCTTTAAAGAAAGCGTAATAGCTCACTGATCGAGTCGTCCTGCGCGGAAGATGTAACGGGGCTAAGCAATATACCGAAGCTGCGGATGCACAGCGATGTGCATGGTAGGAGAGCGTTCCGTAAGCCTGCGAAGGTGCACTGGAAAGTGTGCTGGAGGTATCGGAAGTGCGAATGCTGACATGAGTAGCGATAAAGGGGGTGAAAGGCCCCCTCGCCGTAAGCCCAAGGTTTCCTACGCAACGTTCATCGGCGTAGGGTGAGTCGGCCCCTAAGGCGAGGCAGAAATGCGTAGCTGATGGGAAGCAGGTCAATATTCCTGCACCATTGTGAAATGCGATGGGGGGACGGATCGCGGAAGGTTGTCCGGGTGTTGGAAGTCCCGGTTCCTGTGTTGGAGAAGGCGCTTTGGCAAATCCGGGCGCGCAATTCAAGGGCATGGGACGAGCCGCTCAGGCGGCGAAGCAACTGGAAGTGGTTCCAAGAAAAGCCTCTAAGCTTCAGTTTCACGATGACCGTACCGCAAACCGACACAGGTGGGCGAGATGAGTATTCTAAGGCGCTTGAGAGAACTCGGGAGAAGGAACTCGGCAAATTGGTACCGTAACTTCGGGATAAGGTACGCCCCTGTAGCTTGACTGGCCTGCGCCAGAAGGGTGAAGGGGTTGCAATAAACTGGTGGCTGCGACTGTTTAATAAAAACACAGCACTCTGCAAACACGAAAGTGGACGTATAGGGTGTGACGCCTGCCCGGTGCCGGAAGATTAAATGATGGGGTGCAAGCTCTTGATTGAAGTCCCGGTAAACGGCGGCCGTAACTATAACGGTCCTAAGGTAGCGAAATTCCTTGTCGGGTAAGTTCCGACCTGCACGAATGGCGTAACGATGGCCACACTGTCTCCTCCCGAGACTCAGCGAAGTTGAAGTGTTTGTGATGATGCAATCTCCCCGCGGCTAGACGGAAAGACCCCATGAACCTTTACTGTAGCTTTGCATTGGACTTTGAACCGATCTGTGTAGGATAGGTGGGAGGCTATGAAGCGTGAACGCCAGTTTGCGTGGAGCCGTCCTTGAAATACCACCCTGGTTTGTTTGAGGTTCTAACCTTGGCCCGTGATCCGGGTCGGGGACAGTGCATGGTAGGCAGTTTGACTGGGGCGGTCTCCTCCCAAAGTGTAACGGAGGAGTACGAAGGTACGCTAGGTACGGTCGGAAATCGTGCTGATAGTGCAATGGCATAAGCGTGCTTAACTGCGAGACCGACAAGTCGAGCAGGTGCGAAAGCAGGTCATAGTGATCCGGTGGTTCTGTATGGAAGGGCCATCGCTCAACGGATAAAAGGTACTCTGGGGATAACAGGCTGATACCGCCCAAGAGTTCATATCGACGGCGGTGTTTGGCACCTCGATGTCGGCTCATCTCATCCTGGGGCTGTAGCCGGTCCCAAGGGTATGGCTGTTCGCCATTTAAAGAGGTACGTGAGCTGGGTTTAAAACGTCGTGAGACAGTTTGGTCCCTATCTGCCGTGGGCGCTGGATATTTGAAGGGGGCTGCTCCTAGTACGAGAGGACCGGAGTGGACGAACCTCTGGTGTACCGGTTGTCACGCCAGTGGCATCGCCGGGTAGCTATGTTCGGAAGAGATAACCGCTGAAAGCATCTAAGCGGGAAACTCGCCTTAAGATGAGATATCCCCGGGGCTTCGAGCCCCTTGAAGGGTCGTTCAAGACCAGGACGTTGATAGGTCAGGTGTGGAAGCGCAGTAATGCGTTAAGCTAACTGATACTAATTGCCCGTAAGGCTTGATCCTATAACCGGTGTGTTTTATGTCGGTCAAGGTTGGCGCTGTGGCGCCTGCCCGGACCCCACCCCCGAAGGGGGCGCAGACATACGCACTCAGGTTGAGACCGGTGTTGTGCCGAAAACATCACAGCCCAGTGCAGTACGAGAGGCATCCTCTCAGCTACTTCTTCCCGATTGGTTGTGCTGCCCCGGG
>NZ_JBNDKT010000122.1:0-2551 GCF_050435685.1 Paraburkholderia sp. GAS448 | reverse complement strand
TGGATAGCGTCAACTGTCTTGTCCGGTCGTCGACAACTATGTTGTCCGGTCGACGGGGGTAATTGTCGTGATCATGGGTTCATAGTTGTCGTCGCTCCGTCGTAATTGTCGTTGGGTAATTGACGCCGGCGTTCCTTCTGTTTGTCGCTGGCTTTGCGCCGCCGATAGCTTTCAACATTCAGCTCGAAGATCGTCGAGTGATGGACGAGCCGGTCGATAGCGGCCACCGTCATGCCGGGGTCAGGGAACACGTCAGTCCAGCCCGAGAACGGCTGATTGGCCGTGATGAGAAGACTTTTGCGCTCATACCTCTCAGCGATCAGCTCGAACAGCACGCTGGTTTCGGCCTGGTCTTTTCTCACATACGACAGATCGTCCAGGATGATCAGGTCGAACCGGTCGAGTTTGGCGAGCGCCGAAGGCAGTTGGAGGCTCTGACGGGCGACCTGAAGCTTCTGCACGATCTCGCTGGTCCGCATGAACAGTACGCGATAGCCGGCGTCGATCAGCGCATGGCCAATGGCCGATCCCAAATGACTTTTCCCGCCACCGGGTGGCCCAAACAGGAGGATCGTGGCGCCTTTTTCGAGCCACGAATCGCCGGTGGTCAGCGCCATTACATGCGCCTTCGAGACCATCGGAACAACGCCGAAGTCGAAGGTGGCGAGCGTCTTGGTCGGGTCCATATGCGATTCGATACGATGACGCTCGATCCGTCGTTGGGCCCGCTCGGCAAGTTCATGCTCAAACAGCGCGCCAAGCAGTCGGGACGCCTGCCAGCCCTCCTTGTCCGAGCGTTCGGCGAAGTCCGGCCACAACCGGCCGATCGTCGGCAGCCGCAACTCGTTGAGCATCAGCGCCATGCGGCCGGCATCGCAAGCAGGGGCGTTCATACCGGCACCTCCTCATCGAGCAATGCGTCATAGACCTCTGCGGATGGCATCTCGACCACGACCACAGGACACTCGCGCTGACGCGGCGCGAATTCGTCGAACAGCGTCTTCAGATTGGGCAGCTCACCGAGTTCGAGCAATGCTTCAAGCCGCTCGGCCAGTTGCGCTTCGACGCCGTGGTTACCGGCCAGCTCAAGCAGGCCCACCATGGTCTTGCAGGCGCTGCGTTGTGACAGCTTCGTGTCCAGTTGCTCCCAGGTCCGGCGGTAAGCCTCCCGCGGAAACAGGTTGTCGCGAAACGCCAGCCCTTTAAAGGCCTGAGGCTTGCGCTTGAGCGAATCGATAAAGTGACGGTAGTCGATGGCATGGCCCCGGCTGCGCCCGGGCGCCAGCGATCCCCGTGGCGTGCTGTGCACCAGCGCGCCGGACAGATAGCAATCAAGCCGGTCGATGTACAGACGCACCTTCAGCAGATGACCAATCAGGCGAGACGGGGCGCTATAAAGAATGTTGCGCACGGTGAAGGTACTGCAGCGGGTCACGCGCGCCTCTTCCTCGACGAAGTCCGTGGTACGGAGCTCAGGCAGATCCTGCAGGTGTTCGCGCTCGACGCGAAACGCTGCCGCATTGCGCCGGTTCCGGCGCATGACTACCCCGCGTACGAACTCGTCATAGGCGGCGCGGTCAGCGAAGTCACGATGACCTCGCAGTTCCAGGGCCTGATCGACGGCGTCCTTCAGGTAGCGATGTGAGGATTCCACACTTCCGTTCTCGTGACCAAGACCCCGATTATTGCGCGTGCCCTCCATGCCGTAATGTTCGAGCAGCGATGCATACCGGGTTGTGAAGTCCTCCTGCTCCTGCAGATTCCTGAAGGCTGCCGACAGGCTGTCCGAGCGGTGTTCGCGTGGGCAGCCGCCAGCCTGCCACAGCGCATTCTGTAACCCGGCCGCGAGCGCTTCGAAACTCTCTCCGGCATCAACCACGCAGGCGTACTCCCAGCGCGAGAACGCCAGTACGAAGTGGTACAGCAGGTGGTCAAACGGGACGCCGCCGAGCGTCACCCACAGTTTCTCCATATGAGTGAAGTCCGACAGGCCTCGTATTCCCGGCAGGTACTCCTGCGGAAAGAAGATTTCCTTGCCCGGACCTTCGAGCGCACGCCATTGGCTGATGTGCCGCTCAAGCGTGCGTCGCATGCTATCCGGAAACCGGCCCGGGTGATCTTCCTGCAGCTTGCGCAGGATCGTGACCGGGATCAGCCGCGGCGCACTGCGCAGCAACGGGACCACTTCGCCTTCCCAAACGTCGGCGAACGGGTCTGTACGGGTACGCCAGTCACGCTCGGCCTTCTGTGAAGGCAACCTGGTCGCGCGCTCAATGCGTCGAGCCGTGCGCGAGCTCATGCCTACCTTGGCAGCGGCGACTTCCTGGGTGTTGTGTTTGCGCTTGTTCATATAGAGCCGGACCTGTTGGTCGGTAATGCGGGTTTCAGACATGGGCTGACCGCTTCTTTTTAGCTTCAGTCAGCCATCCTAGGCCCGCCGATCCGGCGGCGCCGGTGGCTCGTCGTCTCCGACGGCTACGCCGCCTTCGACTCCTCACCACCGGCCAAGATAGTTGTCAACGACCGGACACTGTAATTGTCGCGCTCCACG
>NZ_JBNDKT010000121.1:0-2650 GCF_050435685.1 Paraburkholderia sp. GAS448 | reverse complement strand
TGTTCTTTTTGCCGTGGAATCGGCGTTCACTTTGCCGTGGAATTCGTGTTCTTTTTGCCGTGGAATCCCTGTTCACTTTGGCGTGGAATATTCATTCATTTCTGTTCTCCAGTGAGAAACCCCTCTGCGGCGACAGCAATGTCATGCAGAAGCTCGGGAGTTGCCTCCAGATACCAATAGGTGGCGTTGATGTTGACGTGACCCATGTAGGTCGCAAGGGCCAACATGTGCCGCCCAACGCGGTCCCGCCCTTCCGGGCTCACCTCCAGTGCCCTGACGGCGAACGTGTGCCTGAGCTCATGTAGGCGGGGACGGTGGCCGTTGTGGGTGGTGCCGATGCCGGCGATCTTCAGCAGCTTCTGGAACATCCAGTAAGCGACCGTATATCTGAGCGGGCGCCCATCGTCATCAACGAACACATGGTCGTCACCCGGACGGGCCCGCCACCGCAGGGTCAAGTACCTCTGCAAACCCTCCGCCGCCGTCTCGTGCAGTGGAACCAGACGGCTCTTCTGGAATTTGCTCTTTCGAATGAGTAATCCTTCGGGGGTAATGTCGGCTTGCTGCAGGTTCAGGGCCTCAGAGATCCGCATGCCGGTAGCTGACAGTAGGGCGATTAATGTCGCATACGTCTGTGGTTGCAAAGTATCGCGAGGACCCGATTGCAAGGCTGCGTTGACCAGGCGCTCGATGTCCGCGCGCGAGTAGATGAACGGGACACGGCGTGTCTTTCGGTAGCCAAAGTACCGGGCGGGCGGTAGCTCATGGTTATGATCTTCGGTACGCAGATACCGGGCGAACCGACACACGGTCTTTAGCCTCGCGTCACGCTGGGCCACCGATGCAGCCTCGGCGGCCCAGTCGATTGCGGTTTGCGCGCGAACGTACGTTTCACCGCGCTTGACGGCAAAGCACGCGAAGCTGCGCAACAGATAGTCTGCGTTCAGTAATTTGAAGCCGGCGGCACGCCGCGCGGCAAGATAGGATTCCACGGCCGGCATCATTTCGTCACCTCCGGCCATGGCTGCGCGATTTGCCTGAGCAGCGCAATGTCGACCTTGGCGTAATAGGCCGTGGTATCGATGCCGCGATGCCTCAGGACCTGGCCAATCTGGTCGAGGGGAAGCCCATGACGCAACATCTCGGTCGCCGCTGTGTGGCGCAGCAGATGTGCGCCTTTGGCGGGCGAACTCACCCCCCGTTTTAGTGCACGCTTCACTACCGACGATATGCAATCGCCTGAGATAAGCGGCTTGAAGGGGGCGATGTTTCGAACAAAGACGTGGTCGCTGCAGGCAACTCGAGGTCGCGACTCGATGTAATGCAGAAGTGCCTCACCAGCATCCTGCGGCAGCGGCAGACGAACTTCATAGCGCCCCTTTCCCGAGACGCGCAGCGTCCCGGTTTCCCACTCGATATCGCTCATGCGAAGGTTCGCAAGGTCACCAGCGCGAACCCCGAGTCGCACCAGCAACAGGACAATCGCGCGATCGCGAAGGCGCCCGTGTAAATTGCCGTCGCATGCGGCAATCAGACGGTCAATTTCGTCAGCGCTCAGACACCGTGGCAGTGTCGCCAGGCGCCAGTGCGCCAACGCCGGAACCGCTTGATCGAGTCCGGCTCGACATAAACCCTGAACACCGAGATAACGCAGGAAGGCTCGCGCGCTGGTGACCAGCTTTTCTGCGGTACCGATGCCACAGTTGCAGGCACTGTTCAACAGGAACGTGCGCACGTGCTTTGCGTCCCACCGGGTCGCGTCACTACCAAGCACCTCCACCATCACTGCGGCATCACGACAGTAGAGCCGAATGGTCGACGCTTTCGCGCCTCGGTGCGTGTGCAACCATCGCCGGAAACCGCTCACGATCGCCGGCTCTCGAATCTCGGCAACCGAGGGCTTGTTGTCCTGGCAGACGCCGATCTCGATCAGGTATTCGCGAAAGCGCTTGGCACCGAAATAGAGATGGTGGTTGGCTTTGCTGCGCCACCGTCAGCCAGATTCGCTTGCCCGCCGCTCGAGTATTGCGAGCGGACCGCTAACCATCGTCCTTGGTCTGGTTTGCCGCTGACCTGATGCGTGCCCGCGATCTGGGCTTGCCGATGCGGGGGATTCTGCCTTCTTCATAGCTGATCGATATGCAGCAAACGTGCCGGTCGAGTTGCCCGACGTGATTTCGACTAATTTCCAAAAAAGCAGTGTCGACTGCATCCCGTGTCGTACACGACCCCAGCTTGCAACGAGGGAACTTGCGTGTGCGGATTTTTCCCGTCAATCGGACAGGTCGGATTGTGGCTTTCACGTTGTGAGGGCGCGACGTATTTGTCAAAGTTTGTGAATTCGTGAGGCCGGTTCTGTCATTTGTGCGGTGCCCATGATAGTTTCGCACCTCAAATTAAATCCTGACACTCCGGACCTATCCGGCGCCCTGTCGTCCCCACCAAGAACGCACCAACAATCATGCGCACGGGAAACAGAATGTGGGTCGAGCTACGCCAGCGTAACGCTGTACGGCTCGCTGCGTCGGATCAACGCCGTTTTTTTGCCTCCTCGCTGACTGAGGAGGAGCCACGCCCGTTGTGGATGCGCGCGGTCGCGGTCGTGATGGCTGGGGTCATGTACTTTGCCCCGGCGGTGTTTCTCGCCGAC
>NZ_JBNDKT010000120.1:0-2745 GCF_050435685.1 Paraburkholderia sp. GAS448 | reverse complement strand
TGTCACGGATCGGCGTAATGAGGCCATTCCGGGATCGGCGTAATCGAGCCACCAGATGATCGCCGTAATCGAGCCAGTGCAGGATCGGCATATTGGAGCCACTCGATGACCGGCGTAATCGAGCCACCAGATGATCGCCGTAATCGAGCCAGTGCAGGATCGGCATATTGGAGCCACTCGATGACCGGCGTATAGGAGCCACCTCAGGATCGGCGTAATCGGGCCACTTGACCGGCTCGTTGTTATGTCGGGCTGCAGCCCGAAACGCATTTCGAATTTCCGCAACCACCCGGTACCTTCGGATTCTTTGCCCGGAGGGCCGATGAGTAGAAGGAGGTTCGAAGTGTTTGAGTATCGACAGGTCCTGGCGCGCATGCGTCAGGGCGATTCCGACCGCGACATTGCCGGCGCGCGCCTGATGGGGCGCAGCAAGCTGAAGACTGTACGGCAGGTCGCGCTTAACCAGGGCTGGCTCGATCCCGGGCGCCCTTTGCCAGACGACGCCGAACTCGCTGGCATCTTCGGCCGCAATCCGAAGCTGCCTCGCAGTTGCGTCTCCACGCTTGAGCCGTTTCGCGATCTGTTGCGGAGCTGGTTCGATGCCGATGTACAAGGCACGACGATCTTCAGCGCGCTGCAACGCAACCACGGTTACACCGGCAGCTACTCGGCGGTACGCCGCTTCCTGCTGCACCTGAAGGCTGAGCGAGGCATCACCGCGACGACGATCCTTGAGTGGGCGCCAGCTGACGCCGTGCAGGTGGACTTCGGCGCCGGGCCGGTGCTCACACACGAGTCCGGCATTCCGCTCAAGACGTGGTTCTTCGTCATGACCCTGTGCTGGTCGCGGCATCAGTACGCCGAGATTGTGCTCGACCAGACTGTCGAGACATGGCTGGCCGGCCATCGGCGTGCGTTCGAATGGTTCGGTGGCTGCCCAGGTCGCGTCATTATCGACAACGCGAAGTGCGCGATCACGAAGGCCTGTATGTACGATCCCGAGGTACAGCGCTCGTATGCTTCGGCCGCCGAAGCGTACAGTTTCCGGATTGACGCATGTCCGCCACGGGATCCGCAGAAAAAAGGAATCGTTGAATCGGGCGTCAAATACGTCAAACGATCCTTCGTGCCGCTGCGCGAGTTCCGCGATCTGGCCGATGCCAACCGGCAGTTGCGTGACTGGGTAATGCAGCAGGCCGGTGTACGCGATCACGGCACAACACGTGAACAGCCGCTGGCGCGCTTCGCCATCGAGAAGCCCCTGCTCACGGCACTGCCCGATGTGCCGCCGGTGCTCGCCGTGTGGAGCGAGGTCAAGGTGCATACGGATGGGCACGTCGTCTACAAGAAGGTGCTGTACTCCGTGCCGTTCACGCTGGTCGGCAAGCAATTGTGGCTGAAGGCGACCGACACGGTGGTGCAAGTGTTCCACCGGCATGAGCTCGTCGCGACACACGCTCGCAAGCGCAAGCCCGGCGATCGCTCGACAGTACGGGACCACCAGCCACCTGAAGCGCAGGCCTGGCTCGAGCACGACCCCCAGTGGTGTCTGGCCCGGGCCAACGAGATCGGGCCGGCCTGCCACGCGGTGATTCTCGCGCTGTTCAACAACACGGTGCTCGTGAACCTGCGCGGCGCGCAGGGCATCGTGCGTATGCGCGAGAAGTACGGCGATGCACGACTGAACGCCGCCTGCGAACGCGCGCTCACGTTCTCCAGCCCGAAGTACCGCACCATCAAGACCATTCTCGACAAGGGGCTGGACAGCCAGCCTGCGGCGGCCCTGGCGCAAACGCCGGCGCCCGCCGACACCTATCTGAACGGCGGCCGCTTCGGCCGCGATCTCCAATCTATCCTGCTGCATTGAACACCATGAATCCGAGTCCAGAACTGAATTCCATCCTCAAGCAACTGCGCCTGTCGGGCATCCTCGACTCGCTCGAGCAGCGCAACCGCCAGGCCATCGACGGGCAGCTCGCCTACACCGAGTTCCTCGCCATGCTGCTGCATGACGAGGTCGCGCGGCGCGACCAGAAGAAGCTCGGCGCGCGGCTCGCCCGCGCCGGTTTCGCGCTGGGCAAGACGCTCGAGAGCTTCAACTTCGACCTGCTGCCCAAGCTCAATCGAGCGCACATTCACGATCTGGCCACGGGCCGCTACATCGACGAGAAGGTCTGCATTCTGATGGTCGGCCAAACGGGCGTCGGCAAGTCGCACCTGGCTCAGGCCCTGGGCCACTGCGCTGCCCGCCAGGGGCGCGACGTGTTGTTCATCACGCAGACTGACCTGCTCAAGAAGCTGCACGCGGCGCGCGCCACAGGCCTTTACGAGCGCAAGTTCCAGCAGTTCGTGCGCTCGCCCCTGCTGATCATTGACGACTTCGCGCTCAAACCCCTGCATCCGCCCCACGACGAAGACTTCCACGATCTGATCGCTGCCAGGTATGAGAAGGCCGCGACGGTCTTGACTTCAAATCTCGACTTCAGCGAATGGGGCGACGCGTTCCCCGATAACCGCATTCTTGGCGCCGCCACGCTTGACCGGCTACGCCACGGCGCCTATCGGGTAGTGATCGAGGGCGAGAGCTTCCGCAAGCCCAAACCAATGCCTGAAAATAGCGAAAACGCCGTTGCAAAATCCGGCAAAAAACCGCATTCTTGAGTCCCTTCGAAATCGCGTTTCGGGGCCACTTCTGGTGGCCTCATTATGCCGATCATCCCCGGCTCGATTACGCCGATCCGTGAC
>NZ_JBNDKT010000119.1:0-2781 GCF_050435685.1 Paraburkholderia sp. GAS448 | reverse complement strand
CCCGCGCCGGAACGCCGGCGGCCGGTCAGCTTACGCTGCGAAAAAGCGGACATTTGAACTTGGCTAAAAGCGGACATTACAACTTAGCCTCTACAGGCCGAGTGGTTGACACCGTGTTTTATGTCTACTTCCCCGGCGCGGGAAACGCCGGAATCGCCCTCGTGTCTCGCTCAGCCTTCGACATTTTCTGTCGGAAATGCCGCTGCCAATTGACTTCAACCGGCGTGCATGGACGTCTTCGGGGCATGCACGGGACGTGTCGGGGGAACGCCGGACACTGCGTCTGGGTGTGCGCTGTCCCTGATCCCTGGCATGCCGAAGCAGCGATTTTTTCACGACCGCTTGACATTCGACATTTTCTGCCTATTATGGCGATTAATTCGTAGTGCCCGTAATGCGACCAGAGCCCGCCCGAGTGCGGGCTTTTGTGTATCTGCACTGCGCCTCCCGCCATGAAAGCCCGTTACACCAGCACCGCCGCCGCTCTCGGCGAGGCGTTGCGCCATGCCGTGCTGCGCAGCGGCCCCTCCGCGCTCGCGGCGCTGCACCGGGACGCCGCAGGCGACGAGACGCTCACCGGTGACGACGCCAGCACCCAGGTGGCCCGCATCCGCCGCCGCATGGACCAGCTCACGCCCGTGCAGCAGGCGCTGCTGATCGTCAGCTACGCGCCGCGCGATCTGACCTGTTCGTGCCGCAGACCCTGCTGCGCCGGGCACTACGCGAACCCCGAATGGGCGGCAGCACGCGCGCTCCTGGTAGTGCACACCGCCGCCCTCTTCCCGCAGCAGGCGCTGCACCTCCGGCTGCGCGAGGCGCTGGTCGCCAACCTGCTCACCCGTACGCCGGAGACGCAGGTGAGCCTCGCCGCGCGCTGCGGCGCGCACCGCCAGACGGTGGCCGCGCATACGGCGATCCTCACGGCCGCGCTGCTGGGTACCCGCACGAAGGGCGGCGAATTCGACCACGCGTTCGGCCGCATCGACGCGCTGCTGCGCGAGGCGGCCATCGTGGTCGACGAGGTGAGCGAACAGGCCGCCTGAGATGGCGTACGCACGGCCGGTGATCGAGCAGCGGCCCATTGATGCGCTCGTGCCGTATGAACGCAACGCGCGTACCCATTCGCGCGAGGAGGTTGAACTGATTGCCGCGAGCATTCGCCAGTGGGGGTTCACCAACCCCGTGCCGGTTGACGAGGACGGCCACGTGCTGGCCGGTCACGGGCGGCTGGCCGCGGCCCGCACGCTGGGCATGACAGACGGTGCCGTGCGTGGTGCTCGCGCGCATGACCGACGCGCAGCGGCGTGCCTACATCCTCGCCGACAACCAGCTCGCGCTGCGCGCCGGCTGGGACAGCGAACTGCTCGCGCTCGAACTCGGCGCGCTGCGCGACGACGGCTTTGATCTGAGCCTCACCGGCTTTGAAACCGGCGAGCTGGAGCGCCTGCTTGGCCCCGCTGGCGCAACGGGTCTCACGGACGACGACGCGGCACCGGACTACCCCGACGTGCCGGTGAGCCGCCCCGGCGACGTGTGGCGGTGCGACGCACACCGCGTGATGTGTGGCGACGCGACGGCCATGGGCGACCTGGGCCGGCTGATGGACGGCGCCCACGCGCAGCAGATCGTGACCGACCCGCCGTACAACGTCGCCTATGAAGGCAAGTCGAAACGGCGCCTGTCAATCGTCAATGATGCGATGTCCGAGGCGGCGTTCCATCAGTTTCTGCTCGCCGCGTATGGCCGGATGTTCGCAGTCGCCACGGCCGGTGCGCCCGTGTACGTATTTCATGGCGACACCCACGGCCTGACGGTCCGGCGCGCGTTCAGCGACGCCGGGTTTCGCCTCGCGCAGTGCTGCGTATGGGTCAAGCCCGCATTCGTGATGGGCCGCCACGACTACCACTGGCAGCACGAGCCGGTGCTCTACGGCTGGAAGCCGGGCGCGCCGCACCGCTGGTACGGCGACCGCAGGCAGTCCACCGTGTGGACGTTCAGGCGGCCGGCGCGCAGCGACATGCACCCGACCATGAAGCCGGTGGCGCTGGTGGAATATCTGGACATGAACGGCAGCCGCGCGGGCGAAACCGTGCTGGACCCGTTCGGCGGCTCGGGCACCACGCTCATTGCGTGCGCGCGTACCGGCCGCGTGGCGCGGCTGCTGGACATCGATCCGCGCTATTGCGACGTGATCGTGAAGCGCTGGCAGGACTGGAGTGGCGGGACGGCCATCCGCGAGGCGGATGGCGCGTGCTTCGATATGCCGGCGGATCAGGTCGCGATGCGGTAGGTGCGCTGGCCGTCGACGCGCGCGCTGCTTACGTTCAGGCCGAGCTTCCTGCGCAGCGTGCCGCTGATGAAGCCCGAATGGGCCTGCCAGCCGGTCGCGGCCATCAGGGCCGCGAGCGTGGCCCCGGTTTCGGTGCCGAGCATGCCGAGCACCCGCGCGAGCTTCGAATCCTCGCGTGGCGAACCTGCGGCTGCGGGCGCGCCCGGCGCCTGCGTTGCCTCCTGAGGCGCGCGTGCAGCCTGCTGGCGGGCACGCGGCGCCTTCGCCGGGGCCTTGGCACGCGTGGATGCAGTCGCCTTCACAGGCGTGCTGGTGGTCTTGTTGCCGCTCTTGCGAGGCGTCCTTGCGATGCTCTTGCTGGTCGTCCTTGCGGTCGCCTTGCCGGTGGTCCTTGCAGGGCGGTTTCAAGAGTGAAGCGCAACAGGGGGCTAATGAATGGAAGCTGAGTGTATCGAAGCGGTTGCGAGCATACGTTCGAAGACCTCGAATGG
>NZ_JBNDKT010000118.1:0-2886 GCF_050435685.1 Paraburkholderia sp. GAS448 | reverse complement strand
GCGGATCGATCTTTAAAAATTAACAGCCGATAAGTGTGGGCGCTTGATGGCGGCGCGCTGGCGGGCTCTTCGGGGCCGGTCAGGACAGGCGAAGGTATCAAGTCTCACACAGTAATGAAAGGAAGGTTTGACCGTCGCGAGACGGTTGGATCATTCGTCAGTACGTTGAGTGAGCGACCGGTTCGTAACTGGACCGAAAACAGTAACAGGTTTGAACTGAAGAGTTTGATCCTGGCTCAGATTGAACGCTGGCGGCATGCCTTACACATGCAAGTCGAACGGCAGCACGGGGGCAACCCTGGTGGCGAGTGGCGAACGGGTGAGTAATACATCGGAACGTGTCCTGGAGTGGGGGATAGCCCGGCGAAAGCCGGATTAATACCGCATACGCTCTGAGGAGGAAAGGGGGGGATCTTTCGGGACCTCTCGCTCAAGGGGCGGCCGATGGCAGATTAGGTAGTTGGTGGGGTAAAGGCCTACCAAGCCGACGATCTGTAGCTGGTCTGAGAGGACGACCAGCCACACTGGGACTGAGACACGGCCCAGACTCCTACGGGAGGCAGCAGTGGGGAATTTTGGACAATGGGCGCAAGCCTGATCCAGCAATGCCGCGTGTGTGAAGAAGGCCTTCGGGTTGTAAAGCACTTTTGTCCGGAAAGAAAACCTCAGCCCGAATACGGCGGGGGGATGACGGTACCGGAAGAATAAGCACCGGCTAACTACGTGCCAGCAGCCGCGGTAATACGTAGGGTGCGAGCGTTAATCGGAATTACTGGGCGTAAAGCGTGCGCAGGCGGTTCGTTAAGACAGATGTGAAATCCCCGGGCTTAACCTGGGAACTGCATTTGTGACTGGCGGGCTAGAGTATGGCAGAGGGGGGTAGAATTCCACGTGTAGCAGTGAAATGCGTAGAGATGTGGAGGAATACCGATGGCGAAGGCAGCCCCCTGGGCCAATACTGACGCTCATGCACGAAAGCGTGGGGAGCAAACAGGATTAGATACCCTGGTAGTCCACGCCCTAAACGATGTCAACTAGTTGTCGGGTCTTCATTGACTTGGTAACGTAGCTAACGCGTGAAGTTGACCGCCTGGGGAGTACGGTCGCAAGATTAAAACTCAAAGGAATTGACGGGGACCCGCACAAGCGGTGGATGATGTGGATTAATTCGATGCAACGCGAAAAACCTTACCTACCCTTGACATGGACGGAACCTGGCTGAAAGGCCGGGGTGCTCGAAAGAGAACCGTCGCACAGGTGCTGCATGGCTGTCGTCAGCTCGTGTCGTGAGATGTTGGGTTAAGTCCCGCAACGAGCGCAACCCTTGTCCCTAGTTGCTACGCAAGAGCACTCTAGGGAGACTGCCGGTGACAAACCGGAGGAAGGTGGGGATGACGTCAAGTCCTCATGGCCCTTATGGGTAGGGCTTCACACGTCATACAATGGTCGGAACAGAGGGCTGCCAACCCGTGAGGGGGAGCCAATCCCAGAAAACCGATCGTAGTCCGGATCGCAGTCTGCAACTCGACTGCGTGAAGCTGGAATCGCTAGTAATCGCGGATCAGCATGCCGCGGTGAATACGTTCCCGGGTCTTGTACACACCGCCCGTCACACCATGGGAGTGGGTTTTACCAGAAGTGGCTAGTCTAACCGCAAGGAGGACGGTCACCACGGTAGGATTCATGACTGGGGTGAAGTCGTAACAAGGTAGCCGTATCGGAAGGTGCGGCTGGATCACCTCCTTTCTCGAGCTTAGAACGCGTTCAACGTTGAGCGCTCACGCTTATCGGCTGTAAATCAGGACAGACTCAGGGGTCTGTAGCTCAGTCGGTTAGAGCACCGTCTTGATAAGGCGGGGGTCGATGGTTCGAATCCATCCAGACCCACCATTGTCTGCGGTGGCTGGTCGATGAACCCCTGGGTAGCAGTGACTTGGGGGATTAGCTCAGCTGGGAGAGCACCTGCTTTGCAAGCAGGGGGTCGTCGGTTCGATCCCGTCATCCTCCACCAATCCTCAATGCCGGTTTTACTGCGGCGCACGTCGGAAGATGTTGGCGGTGCAGTGAAACAGGCATTGGCGATTGAGCCAGTCAGAGTGGTGTAGGGCCAGGCGCCCCATACCGGCTGTCGTTCTTTAACAATCAGGAAGAAGTAGTAAAGAGATTCACCGAACGCACCTGGAGATGGGTGCGGGGTAGGTGAATCAGGGTTGTGATTGTATCAATGTATGAAAAGGTGATCGAAAGATTGCTTTGGAATACGGCGCAACACGAATACTCAACCTGTAGCGACTGTTGAACTGCGGCTGTCCCTTGTGGGCAGGGTGGAGAGACACACTCGTTATAGGGTCAAGCGAACAAGTGCATGTGGTGGATGCCTTGGCGATCACAGGCGATGAAGGACGCGGTAGCCTGCGAAAAGCGGTGGGGAGCTGGCAAACGAGCTTTGATCCACCGATATCCGAATGGGGAAACCCACTCCTTATGGAGTATCCGTAGCTGAATACATAGGCTACGTGAAGCGAACGCGGTGAACTGAAACATCTAAGTAACCGCAGGAAAAGAAATCAACCGAGATTCCCAGAGTAGTGGCGAGCGAAATGGGACCAGCCTGTACTCTTTATCTTTGTTGTTAGCCGAACGCTCTGGAAAGTGCGGCCATAGCGGGTGATAGCCCCGTAGGCGAAAACAGCGAGGAAGAACTGGGTGTACGACAAGTAGGGCGGGACACGTGAAATCCTGTCTGAAGATGGGGGGACCATCCTCCAAGGCTAAATACTCGTGATCGACCGATAGTGAACCAGTACCGTGAGGGAAAGGCGAAAAGAACCCCGGGAGGGGAGTGAAACAGATCCTGAAACCGCATGCATACAAACAGTCGGAGCC
>NZ_JBNDKT010000117.1:0-3034 GCF_050435685.1 Paraburkholderia sp. GAS448 | reverse complement strand
GAATCCGATCGTGGCCCGCGTGCTCAAACGCCTGCATTACCCGCTTGATGTGATCCTGACTTGCGTGCGTTGGTATGTGGCCTATCCGCTCAGCCTGCGAAACCTGGAAGAAATGATGGCGGAGCGAGGCGTCTCAGTGGATCATTCAACCGTGCATCGTTGGGCCCTCAAGCTGCTGCCGGTGCTGGAAAAAGCGTTTCGCAGCCACAAACGCCCCGTCGGCAAGAGTTGGCGCGTCGACGAGACCTACATTAAGGTCAATGGCCAATGGAAATATCTGTATCGCGCCGTCGACAAGGCCGGCAACACCATCGACTTCCTGCTGCGGGCCCATCGGGATAAGACAGCGGCGCGCGGCGGTATTTCGAAAAATCAATCGCCCAGAATGGCGAACCCGAGACGGTGACGATCGACAAAAGCGGCGCCAATCTGGCTGCGCTGGAAGCCATCAGCGCCGAGCGCGAAACGCCCATCAAGATCCGGCAGACGAAGTACTTGAACAATATCATCGAACAAGACCACCGCGCGATCAAGCGGCGTACCCGCCCCATGCTCGGGTTCAAGAATTTCCGGTGCGCACGCATCCTACTCGGTGGCATCGAGGTGGCTCACATGATCGCCAAGGGGCAGATGAAAGACAACGGCGCCCGACAAACTGTTGCCGAGCAGTTCTATTCGTTGGCGGCATAAGTAGTCGGCCCTGAACAATTCGTCTTGCGTTCCGTCGGCGTCACACGATCACGTCGGGGGCAATGCTGAGGTTGAGCAAAGCAGCAAGAACGAAGACACAAAGAAGCCGCAGCTTCCTCAGGGTCATCCGAATTAGTAAGGACTTTCCCGATCTCGTGGCATAGCGATATGCCAGGATGGTTGGTGCTAGGCAACCCATCTGAGAAGGGGAAAGTCATGGACAAGATTACTCGTATCGGCGTGGATCTGGCCAAGAACCTGATCCAAGTACACGGCGTGGACAGCATGGAACGCGTGGTGGTCACGAAAGCCATCTCGCGGCAGAAGTTTCTCGAATGGTTTGCCAACCTCGCGCCGTGCCTGGTCGCAATGGAAGCGTGCAGCGCAGCCCACTACTGGGCGCGCAAACTGCGCGCGCTCGGCCACGAAGTCCGCCTGATCGCGCCGCAGTTCGCCGCGCCGTATCGCAAGGGTGGCAAGCACGTGAAGAACGACAAGCTGGATGCCGAGTGTCACGGATCGGCGTAAAGGCGCCGGGGATGATCGCCGTAATGGCGCCAGTTGGAAGTGGTGTCAAACGCGGATTCGAACGGCCTCAAGAATGCGGTTTTTTACTGGATTTTGCAACGGCGGTTTCGCCGTTTTCAGGCATCGGTTTAGGCTTGCGGAAGCTCTCGCCCTCGATGACGATGCGGTAGGCACCGTGACGTAGCCGGTCGAGTGTCGCGGCGCCGAGAACCCGGTTGTCGGGGAAGGCGTCACCCCATTCGCTGAGATCGAGATTGGATGTCAGGATGGTAGCTGCCCGCTCATACCTGGCCGCCACCAGGTCGTGGAAGTCTTCGTCGTGTGGCGCCCGCAGGGGTTTGAGCGCGAAGTCGTCAACGATCAGCAGTGGCACACGCACGAACTGCTGGAACTTGCGTTCGTAGAGGCCCGTGGCGCGGGCCGCATGCAGCTTCTTGATCAGATCGGTTTGCGTGACGAACAGCACGTCCCGCCCCTGACGCGCAGCGCAGTGGCCCAGCGCCTGGGCGATGTGGGACTTGCCGACGCCTGTTTGACCGACCATCAGGATTGCCACCTTCTCGTCGATGTAACGACCGGTGGCGAGATCGTGGATGTGTGCGCGGTTGAGCTTCGGCAGCCGGTCGAAGTTGAAGGTTTCCAGTGTCTTGCCTAGCCCGAAGCCGGCGCGCACGAGACGCGCGCCGAGTTTCTTCTGGTCTCGCCGCGCGACTTCATCATGCAGGAGCATGGCGAGGAATTCCGTGTAGGCGAGCTGTCCGTCGATCGCCTGACGGTTGCGCTGCTCGAGCGAGTCGAGTACGCCGGACAGGCGCAGTTGCTTGAGGATCGTATTCAGTTCGGGACTGGGATTCATGATGTTCAATGCAGGAGAAGGGAGTGGAGGTCACGACCGAAGCGGCCGCCGTTCAGATAGGTGTCAGCAGGCGCCGTTGACGTTTGCGCCGCTGCGGGCTGGCTGTCCAGTCCCTTGTCGAGGATGGTCTTGACGGTGCGGTACTTCGGGCTCGCGAACGCGAGCGCACGCTCGCACGCGGCGTTTAGTCGTTGATCGCCGAACTTCTCGCGCATTCGGACGATGCCCTGCGCGCCACGCAGGTTCACCAGTACCGTGTCGTTGAACATCGCGAGAACCAGCGCGTGACAGGACGGCCCGATCTCCTTCGCGCGAGCCAGGCACCACTGCGGATCGTGTTCGAGCCACGCCTGTGCCGCCGGCGGCTGGTGGTCCCGCACCGTGTGGCGATCGCCGGCTTTGCGCAGCCGCGGATGCGTTGCAACGAGTTCGTGCTGGTGGAACAGTTGTACGACCGTATCGGTGGACTTGAGCCACAAGCTCTTGCCAACCAGCGTGAACGGCACGGAGTACAGCGCCTTCCTGTAGACGACGTGTCCGTCCGTATGCACCTTGACTTCGCTCCATACAGCCAGCACCGGCGCAACGTCAGGCAGCGTCGTGAGCAGCGGCTTCTCGATGGCAAAGCGCGCCAGCGGCTGCTCGCGTGTCGTGCCATGTTCGCGCGTGCTGGCCTGCTGCATGATCCATTCGCGCAGCTGCCGGTTGGCATCGGTCAGGTCGCGGAACGTGCGCAGCGGCACAAAGGATTTCTTGACATACTTGACGCCCGACTCAACGATTCCCTTCTTCTGCGGGTCGTGCGGTGGACATGCGTCGATCCGGAAGCCGTATCCCTCAGCGAGCGCGGCGTACGAACGCTGGATGAATATTCCACGCCAAAGTGAACAGGGATTCCACGGCAAAAAGAACACGAATTCCACGGCAAAGTGAACGCCGATTCCACGGCAAAAAGAACAG
>NZ_JBNDKT010000116.1:0-3035 GCF_050435685.1 Paraburkholderia sp. GAS448 | reverse complement strand
GGCGAACAGGTACTCGTTCATCTGAGAGATGAAAACATGCTGGTTCGGCTTGCTCAAGCGTGAAAAAAGCAGCAGTGCGCGGTATATTTCGGGCAGTCCGTTCTGCCGTCGCACGCATACCTGCCACTCGTTCTTAGGCATCGACGTGACAAAAGCGCTTGCCAATTCCATTGAATTTAGGACACCTGAGTTCCGCATATATTCCTGTTTTTCACCCTGCCAAGTGACTGCCGGTGAACATCCAATCCGCCTGCAATACAGAACTTCACCGGCGCCTCTTTGAAATCCCAGCCAGCATGATGCCAAGCGATCGATCTGCTGTCCAATCTTTAGATGACGAGACCGGTCTGTATCATATTCTGTGCGACATGCCATGTGCAATATTATCGACGTCTCATGTTTCAAGCCTGCGTTAGCGCCCGTAACGGCAAATCAAGCGAATTGGCGACATCTGTTCGGGGAGGTATGATTCGCGCAATGAGTGCTATAACGCGAAGACGGCGAATCTGCAGATCCATTAGGATCTATCTGATTTTTTGCGGGGGATGCCATGCGGAGACCGCGTGGTGCGTGAACTGGATTGCTGCAGCTGGGCCGCCCGGACTTCAGAGGCATCCGATTGTCGCGCCTGCAACTCCGCGTCACGACCGCATGAGTGGCCGGGTATCACCGCCACTCGACTATGTTCCTGGTAGTATGGACACCATCACTTAACGCATATGGCAAACAGACATGAAACAAGCGTATCCTGCCGCGAACATAAAGAAACAACACCTGATCGAGACGGCTACCCGACTCTTTAACAGGCATGGCTATCATGCCGTTGGCATTGACAGGATCATCCAGGAATCGGACGTTGCCAAGATGACCATGTATCGGCACTTTCCATCGAAAGATAGTTTGGTGTCCGAGGTTCTGCAACAGCGCATGGGGAATATCCAGGCTTCAATATCCGAGTCGGTTGCGACACGGGGAGACGCACTGGACAAGCTTCGGGAAGTATTTCTCTGGCATGGACGCTGGTTTGATAGGCCGGATTTTCACGGGTGCATGTTCATCGCCGCATTGTCCGAATTCGGAGGCAGTGACAGCGAGATTATTCGTGTCGCAACCGTCGAGAAGCAGAGAATGCGTGAGTTCATCCAGAATATTGTTGTTGAGCTGGTTCGGGGTTCCGCGGCTGCCCGTCTCACGCATCAGATTGTGATGTTGCTCGACGGGGCGATCATTTCCGCCCAGACCGGGAAAAAAAGAAGAGCAGCGCTGGATGCATGGGAGGCTGCGAAGTGCCTCGTCGCCACGCAGTTGCGTCGGGGCCAGGTTGCTGGGTAAGCGCATCATGGCGGGGCGCCAGCGCTCCCGTCATGATGCGCGACTCGCCGATAATCGTCAGCGTGCCGTCGGCACGTCTGCCGTGCGTCCGGACCCGATTGATGTCGCTGGACTTCGTGCCTTCCCGGCCTTTCTGGTGTGACTGGTCGCTGCAGGATCGGGCGTAAGCATGGCTTCGCCGGCAACGACCAGTACGACATCGAGATGATGTGTCAGTTGTCCCAACCCTTTGAAGGAGAGCCATGAGTTTGACGAAACAGGAAAACTTCAACCACCCCCGCGAGCAGGCGGTGACGATAATGAGATCTACGCTCACGTCAGAAGCGTGGGAGCGCAATGCGAATTTCGTCCAGAGCCTGAAGAGTGAGATTGAAAATCACCCGATATCCAGCCACCCTGTGATCGAAATTCTTAACAATTGCAAGATTGATAACTCAATCCTGCAAGGGATCCACCTAGAATATCGGTATGCCATCGTACAAGTCTTTACTGACGCATTGCTTGCAGCACAACTCCAGAGCCGGCAACTGGAACCCCGGCTCAAGGCGGGCTCCAAGATGGCGCCGCGTTTTCTGCTGGCACTAAACTGCCTGGACGAATTCGGGTTCCGGCCGGGATTTGATGTCGACGGCTATTACCTTGGCAACCCGCAGCGGGCCCACTATCCGCTGTACGAAACCGTGCTTGATGACCTGGATCTGACTGAGGCCGCACGGCGCACGTATGCTGTCAGCTCCGCCGCTACTCTTGTTCGACAATTCCTCGAGGAAAGTTTCGGAGAGTACGTTGAGGTCACTGCGCTCCTCGCAGTAGCCGAGCACGAAGTCATTCTGTTTACACCGCCCTTGCGGCGCGCTACAGGGCGGCTCGGCATAGACGTCAACGATGGATACTATTTTGTGCATGGCATCAGTGATGATGATACAGCGGACGCAGCGGACGACGATCACGCGAGCGACCTGTGGCATGTATTGACCCAGGCTGTTACCGAGGCGGACTATGAACGCATCAGGAAGAGATGCAAACGTTATATCAAACTTTGGTCTGACTTCTGGGATCAACAGATTGCGTTCATTACCGGGTCTGAGCGGGACGCGGAGGCAGGGCTCGAAACTCGTCGCGTTCGTTAGGGCTACGCTGAAAAAGGTTAGCGCCGGCAGGCGGTGTATCGTTAAATGCGGATGAAACAGCAGACTTTACGATGACGGCCGATCAGGGCCGCCGGATTTGAACAGTCCAGGCCATATTGCATAGCGCCGCGCCCGGTCCATTGTGGGACCGGAGCAAGCCCCTGTGGGCTCACGGTGGGAGTAAGGATTCGTGCGATTTTGCGTAACTTTGCACGGCGAACCTTGTTGATCAAGGCTTTTAGCTGGGGCGGTACGACGCTGCAGCTCACCCCAATTAAAGCTGTCTGAAAATGTCACCCGCACAGTCCCGCCCTGCTTGGCGTGATGTTATCCTAATCGAAGTTTACCTTGACTGGGACAACATCACGCCAGTACGCACTTTCGCACGAATCCTGACGCCTACCCTAAATCATGATGGTGTCGCGCCAGCCCGCCACACCTGTCACTGTCTGGTATTCCATGGCGCTGTGTTCCTATTCGATACGCATGCGCAGATCTGATAAGGAATCCTCCCGAATTGGAATGCAGGAGCTGAAACATGGGCGCTGGACTATTCATGCCCGGCCCGGGAAC
>NZ_JBNDKT010000115.1:0-3168 GCF_050435685.1 Paraburkholderia sp. GAS448 | reverse complement strand
GCTACTACGTCTGGGACTCTTGCCGGAAGGCTATATTTACCCGGCACAGGAACGGCAGGTGCGGGACCTCTCGCGCAAGCGGATGCAACTGGTGCTGGACGGCGACAATCATGTTGGCCGGTGTAGCGGCGAAGGTTTTGGCCGGTGATGTGGAGTCGAAGGCGGCGTAGCCGCCGAAGGCGACGCATCACCGGCGGCGCCGAGTCGGCCGGGCTCTACGATGGCTGATCGAATAAAAAAGCGATCAGCTACATGTCTGGAACCCGCATTACCGACCAACAGGTTCGCCTCTACATGTCTAAACGCAAACATCACTCGCAGGAGATCGCCGCAGCGAAGGCTGGCATCAGCGTACGCAGCGCCCGGCGCATAGAAGGAGCCGCCACGATGCCTTCCCAGAAGCCGCGCGGCTACTGGCGCTCACGCCCCGACCCGTTCGCTGACGTCTGGGACACCGAAGTCGTTCCGATGCTTGCAAATGCGCCGCAACTTCAGGCGATCACGATCCTGCGCAAACTGCAGGACGATCACGCCGGACAGTATCCCGACAGCACACGTCGCACACTTGAGCGGCGCGTGAGGCAATGGAGGGCGATGTCCGGTCCGCCGAAGGAAGTCTTCTTCCCCCAGCAGCATGAGCCCGGCGCACGCGGTCTGTCCGACTTTACCGACATGGCCGAAGTGCGCGTGACGATCGCTGGCATTCAGTTCGATCACCGCCTGTATCACTTCGTGCTCGCGTTCTCACGCTGGGAATACGTCAACGTCGTTGAAGGCGGCGAGAGCTTCGAGGCCCTGTCCATGGGATTGCAGAACGCCCTGTGGCAGGCAGGCGGATGTCCGCGCGAACATCGCACCGATAGCCTGTCAGCGGCGTTCAGAAACCTTGCCGACGAAGACGACTTCACGGCACGCTATGCGGCGCTGCTTGAGCACTACGGCATGCACGGCACGCGCAACAATCGTGGCCTCGGTCACGAGAATGGCAGCGTTGAATCGTCGCATCGCTATCTTAAAGAAGCCGTCGATCAGGCGTTGATGTTGCGCGGTCATCGAGACTTCGTCGATCGTGCGGCCTACAACGAGTTTCTGCGCGAGATCGTCATGCGCCGTAACCGGCGTAACGCGGCGGCGTTCCGCCTTGAGCGCGAACAGCTCATGGATCTGCCGCCAAGGCGCACGACCGACTTCGTAGAGGAAGAAGCGCGCGTCACACGCTGCAGCACATTCACTGTGCGCGGCATTCTGTACAGCGCGCCATCGCGCCTGATTGGCCACCGCCTGAAGGTGCGCGTTTATGGTGACCGGCTTGACTGCTATCTGTCCGGCGCACTGGTGCACAGTACCCCGCGAGGCTCGCGTGCCGGCAATAACCGTCGTTCACTGGATTACCGACACTTCATCGAGAGCCTCAAACGCAAGCCACAGGCCTTCAAGGGACTTGCGTTTCGCGACGAGCTGTTCCCGCGTGAAGCCTATCGCCGGACATGGGAACAGCTGGAGGTAAGATTGGCGCAACGCGAGGCGTGCAAGACGATGGTCGGATTGCTCGAGCTCGCCGCGATGGATGGCGTCGAGGCTCTGTTGGCCGCGCGCCTGAATGCCTTGCTCGTTGACGGTAATCTGCCCGATCTGAAGGCGTTGCGCGAGGAATTTGCGCCACGTCATGCCGCTTGCCCGGTCGTCAATGTCGAGATGCCACCTGTAAGCAGCTATGACGACCTGCTGCACAAGGAGGTGGCGGCATGAGCACACCCGCTTACGATGCTGGCCGTCTGGCCCTGATGCTCAATGAACTGCGCCTGCCGACGATCGCCCGTCTGTGGCCCGAGTTTGCGCAGCGTTCCGATAAGGAAGGCTGGCAGGCTACGCGGTTGCTCGGCGCACTGCTCGAGCACGAACTGGCCGAACGGGCGAAACGACGCATCGAACGACACCGTGCCGAGTCGCATCTGGACCCGACCAAAACGCTTGCAACCTTCGACTTCAGCATGGTGCCGATGGTCTCGAAGGCGCACGTTATGGCACTCGCGACCGGCGACGCATGGCTTGAGAAAGGCGCCACGGCGCTTCTGTTTGGGCCGCCCGGGGCTGGAAAAAGTCATCTGGGTTCGGCCATCGGACACGCGCTGATCGACGCAGGCTACCGGGTGATGTTCACGCGCACCAGCGAGCTCGTGCAGAAGTTGCAGGCTGCACGGCAGAGCCTGCAGTTACCGTCGGCCCTTGCCAAACTAGATCGGTTCGACCTGATCATCCTGGACGACCTGTCGTACGCCCGCAAGGACCAGGCTGAAACGAGCGTGCTGTTCGAACTGATCGCCGAAAGATACGAGCGCCGTAGCCTCCTCATCACGGCTAACCAGCCGTTCTCGGGCTGGAACGACGTGTTCCCGGATCCGGGCATGACCGTCGCTGCAATTGACCGGCTCGTCCATCATTCGACGATCTTCGAGATGAATGTCGAAAGCTACCGTCGTCGTACCGCCAGCGACAAACAGAACAGCCGGCGCCGACAATCATCCAGCGACAATCAAAAGGAAGGAGCGACAAACATGGCTGAATAACCGCCGACAATCAACCCGGTCGACCGGCCAAGATGGTTGTCGGTAAACCGGCCATCTTGCTTGACGTTATCCAGGTGCAGTGTCGCACGGCCCAGATCCTCGCGATCGAGAACCTGTTCTCACGTCAGACAGGTGGACAGATGCAGGGTGAACGGGTCAAGCGTCTCGATGAGACGCAGGTCAACAGATTCGGTTTTGCGCCGGATGTATCGCTTGCGATGCAGGCCAATCTGGCGGTGATGCAAACGTTGCAGGATGAGATCGGACTCATCGAGAAGCGACTCATGGAGCGCGTCAAACTGCACCCAGACTATGCACTACTGAAGTCGGTGCCCGGCATTGGTCCGGTTCTCGCGACCACGATCATGCTGGAAACCGGAACCATTTCACGTTTTGCCAAGGTTGGCAATTTCAGTTCGTACTGCCGCTGCGTGGACAGCCGACGCGAAAGCAACAGCAGGAGGAAAGGAGCAGGCAACACGAAGAACGGCAACAAGTATCTGGCGTGGGCATTTGTCGAAGCGGCCAACTTTGCGATTCGCTCGTGCCCGGAAGCCCGGCGCTTTTACGAGCGCAAGAAGCGTGCAAGGAACAGGATTGT
>NZ_JBNDKT010000114.1:0-3241 GCF_050435685.1 Paraburkholderia sp. GAS448 | reverse complement strand
CGCAGGCGTCACGGGCGCGGTGCACAGCGGTCAGAGCAGCACGATCACGGCCGCGCGCGATGTGGCGCTTGACGGCGGGCTGGAAGTGGACGGCACGGGCGACGCGACGGTCAACGCCGGGCGCGACCTGACCGGCAGCGGCACGGTCAGTGTCGCGAACAACACGACCTTCACGGCGGGCGGCAGACCCTGCTCGCCAATCTGCAGAGCCAGCTTGGAGGCAATTTCACGCAGAGCACGGTCAGCGATAACCTGACGATCACCGTGATGGGCGCTCCGTCGATGTTTGACAACGTCTTCATGATGGCGGTCATCGCTGCCCGCTAGTTCGGCTCTCGTCTGTCGGGGCGGCACATGTTTGGGCGAAAACTTTGCGAATGGCAGTGGTGTTACACAAAACGCTGATGGAACGCTCAACGGTGTATCCACGCAGAGCAGCAACGGCGGAACTACACTGACGCTGTCGCTGCCGTTCAAGAATGGGCAGGTTGGAGTGACCACTGTAGGTGCTATCCAAGCCGCTGGTGGAACGATCGTCTACGACGGGACCCAGAATAATCCCAATCACGCGACCATAAGCGGATTGACTGCGCAACAATTGCAGAATTTGTTCACTCCGACGATCAAAAACCCAGCGAAGGTTGGGATGTGAGAGCTGACTTATGCCGAAACCAGTCTTCTATGTCGACTTCAATGAAATGGTAGATGAACATACCGTATTGCTATCTGCTAGTGACAGCAAAGGCGACGCTCGCGGTATTACGGTTCAACTTCACGAAGGCATGCCTGTGCGCGTGTACATGGACGATTTAGACGAGAACGGGAATGTCGATAATTTAGTGGCTGACGGGATCGTGGAGAAAAATACGCAACCGGGCTGGGCGGCACACGTGAAGTGGTGCTGCCGAATTGATCACAACGGAATCAAGCCACAGTCCGAATTAAGCCGATAAGAGCGGATCTGCCTCGGCGCAATTGAGAAACAGGACAGCCGGGCGAATCGTTAAATTGAATTAACAATTTTGGTATACTAATGAGATACGTTTCCAACACGCCGATGGCGCAGGCCGTAGGCGTGGCGCTCTGCATGCTTGCGCAGGGCGCACCGGCGGCCGGCATCGTTCCCGACGGCGGCACCGCCACCTCGGTGTCAACCGCAGCCAACGGCCACCAGACCGTCAATATTGCTCCGGCATTCGGCGGGGTGTCGCACAACACCTATTCGTCATTCAACGTCGGCAAGCCCGGCGCGGACCTGAACAACACCGGCATCAACGCGCAAACGATCGTCAACCAGGTGACCAGCACGAACCCGTCGCTGATCCAGGGGGCGATCGGGGTGCTGGGGCCGCGCGCGAACGTGATTCTGGCGAACCCAAACGGGATCACGGTCGACGGCGGCAGCTTCGTCAATGCCGGCCATGTCGTGCTGTCCACCGGGCAGGTCAGTTTCAATGATGTGACGCTTGCCCCCGGCATCACGCAGCGCAATGTCGTGCTGACGACGAACGGCGGCACGATCACGATCGGTGCGGGCGGCCTGTCCGGCACGCTGGTCAACCTCGATCTGGTCGCAAAGCAGCTCGCCGTCAACGGACCGGTGACCAACGACTACACCAGTTCCACCGGCGGCGTTCGCGCGATCGCGGGAGACAGCACGACCACCTGGGATACAGGTTATTCCCCTACCGACAACGGGCATGACTGGCTGACTGGTCTCACCTCGCCCGGCGCCAGCAGCTCGGGTATCGCGGTAGACATCACGGCGCTAGGCGGCATGACGGCCGGGCGTGTCGAACTGGTCGTCACCGACAAGGGCGCGGGCGTGCACAGTCTAGGGGCGCTCTATGCGACGGCAGGCGACGTCGTCGTGTCGGCGAACGGCGATGTGGGCGTTATTGACAGTTCAGTCAAGGCCGCAGGCAATGTCAGCCTTTCCACATCGGGCGCACTGTCGCTGCAGGGTGCACAGGTCAGCGCGGCGAACAACGTGACCGTGAACGCGAACGGCATCACGCTTGCTGATGACGCGACCGGCCCGTCGATCCTGAGCGCAGGCAATGCCGTGAGCCTCACCAGTGCGGGCGACATTTCGAACACAGGCAGCGTGATCCAGGCGGGTGCCCTGTCAGCGGATGGCACGCCCGTTGGCGATGGCCTGACATTGAATGCAGGCGGCAGCATCGTCAATCGCTCGACCGCTGAGAATCTCGGGATCATCTTCGCGGCAGGCGGTGTCCTGTCGCTGAACGCCGCGGGCGACATCACCAACGAGAACGCCCGGATTCTCGGCAACCAGGGCGTGAGTGTCGCCGCGCAGGGCGATGTATCCAACATCATTGACCACACCGACGGCGTCGATGGCGGCGCACCCGTGGCGTATTCCAGTACTGGCGGCAGCTTCCTGTTCTTCACGCATACGACGAGCGGCTTCGATGTCGATTACGGCACGGTCAGCCAGCCCGACCAGCTGGCACTGATTGCATCGACTGGCGGTCCGGTGACGATCTCCGGCCGCAACGTGTCCAACACCGGCGGCCCGATCCAGACCAATGACGGCGATATCTCGATCACCGCGCAGCAGGCCTTCACCAATGCCGCGGTCTTCGCGGGACAGGCAAGCTATTCGCGCGGCTGCTGGATCGTTTGTCATGCGAGCGCGTCGAGCAACGTCACTCCGTACGGCGGCACGATCCAGTCCGGCGCCGATATCTCGATCACGGCGGGCACGAGCGCGGCCAACATCGGCGGCAATGTGTTTGCCGGCGGCGATATCAGCGTCATCGCGCCGGTCACCTATGCGCAGGGCGTCACCGGTTATTCGGCGGATCGCGGCTTCAAGGCCTTTTTCGGCAGCACGTGGGCGCAGATCATCGCGACCGATGTGGGTGGCGGCTTCGCTGCTGACGGCCTGGTTACGCTGGTCGGTGACGGCGTGATTGACGGCGGCTACATCTCGGGCGGCAAGGGAACCAGCGCCACCGGCGGCATCACCACCGTACGCGCGCCGTCCAGCACGTCGGTGCAGATCGGCCAAGCACCTGGGCCTGACGACGTGGTGGTGGTATTGATGCGCGCGTTGATGGACTTCATCAGGGAAGCGTGGTGGACGCTGTTGCTGGCCATGGCAGCGCTGGTCGCGGCTGTTTTCCTGAACCAGCGGGCGTACGCGCAGACCGTGCCGGGCGCACCGCCTGCGCCGCCGGTGCGCCCGGTTCAGGACCCGGCGCAGCAGCTGATC
>NZ_JBNDKT010000113.1:0-3269 GCF_050435685.1 Paraburkholderia sp. GAS448 | reverse complement strand
CAATATGCCGATCCTGCACTGGCTCGATTACGGCGATCATCTGGTGGCTCGATTACGCCGATCCCGGAATGGCCTCATTACGCCGATCCGTGACACCCGTCACCATCGGTTATGTCGACGGCGCCGCGAATGGACAGCAGCTTGTTGGCGACGCTCAGAATTCTGGACATCCACTACCCCGTATCGTTGGTTTCGATTGGCCGTGCTTGTTTTTGAGGGCGCGGGCTCGCCAACAGCCTGCGGTCCTGTTCCCTTCGTTAGCGAACCTCGCGGTACACCGCCGGGTCGCCGATTAGGCCGACGGAAATGGTTGCCGACCGCCCATAGTTCCGAGGCTCCTTTCGACCTTCGTATGCGTCCTGATCGGAAGTCAGTCGTGCGATGTGCTCCGCGACGGTCGCTGTTTCGTCGCGCACCGCGGAAAGGTCGCATGGGATTACATCGGACGGTAGCCCGCGAAGGCATTCCAGTACCTTAGCGATAGCGTTCTCGGCTAGGCCTGCTCGACTGCCGGAGCGGAAGTGAAAATCTCTCGCGCCGCCTTGAGCATCACCAGATAGTCGGTGTCTCCTTGACGGAGCTTGCCTTCGGCGACGGCCTGCATCTCCTCGTCTGTCTGCAGAAGCGGCGGATGATTCGTATAGTGGTCGACATCGAATTGAAAATCGACGGGTAGGCTCTGCGAGTTCTTCTTCGAGAACAGGTTGTTCAAGATGTTGATCTGCTTTCGGACATCTGCGCCGGGCGCTCGGGTAAAGCCAGGATCGTGGGCCATGATTTGCTGGTTAGTCACCAAGGTCGTCCTGTTGCTCAAACAACCAAGGTTACCGTCCGGAATCACGAGCTTAGACATTCCGCGCTTCAGCTTCAGCAGATTCTTCAAGCGCCCTCGGCGGTCCTCATGCAGATCGTCTGCTTCCCCCGACACCCGCAGAGGATTGATGGCACAGAAGGCTTCTTGGATCGTGCCGCACTGCCGAGCGATCGCGACAATGGTTGGAAGCGAGAGCTGCCCCGTATCGTGCACGATCGCATACCGCTGCGCCCCATAGAAGATATAGACGCAGCAAGTCTCGACGCCGCCAGTGAAAAACCCGTCAGCTACAGGATTCGCGTTGTCGAGAATCCCTGCGCCGTCCTGCGTGACTTCAACCAAATTCATTCGGTCTTTCCTCTCAATCTTCTATAGGGTGGTTTAACTGCGCGGCGAAGTTGGTCGCGGCGCTCGAGCTCCGCAGTCAGTCGATGGATTCGCTCCGCCAGCAGCCGGCCCTCCGCCGCGCGTGTCCGATCGCGCTGGCGGCCGGCGGCGCCGCGGCCACCCAGCCGAGAAGGATCGAAGTAAAGTTCCTCTGCAATGGTTATCGACAGCAGGACGTCGAACTTGAACGCAGGATGTACCTTGCCTGGGTGCATGCTCAACCTGGCGCAACTTGTGGTGGGCACGCGAGAGGAGTTCATCGCGCGAGACATCATCGACGTTTGAACATGGAAGTTGAATCGGGCAGCGAGTCTCGTCGATCGATGTCTACTAAATAAGAGAAAAGCCCACCAGCGCCCCCCAAAGGGAGGCGTGGTGGGCTGATTACCAGGATGCGCGGAAAGCCTCTTCCTTCAGAGGCTGTCGCGAAAGCCCCAACCTGGTAAAATTTTGTGACCCGCTGGCCGAAGAGAAGAACGATGAGTACGGCATGTAAAACTCTCCCGCTGGATAACAAGCAGCATGACCTGTTTGAGGCAGCGCCGATCCAGAATGTCCGGTCACGGTCGTGCGCATCAGATACGGGACGTCGGTTTATTACAGGCAACGCGCATGAGATCGTCCTGGGCGCGACGCGCCTTGAGGACTGGCTGAAGCAGTCCGGCCAGAACACACCCTTCGTTGTGGCTGGTCTCCTTGATCAGCAGGACTGGCAAGCGTTCGAGAGGCGCTATGCGGGCACCGGCCGTGCACCTTATTCGCCTCGCCAGATGCTGGGACTGATTCTGTATGGCGTCATGCAAGGCGTACATTCCTTGCGCGAGCTGGAGCGACTCGCCCGTCTGGATCTGGGGTGTATGTGGATCACGGGTGGCATTACGCCCGATCATGCCAATATCGGTCGCTTCATTGTCCTGCACGAAGACTCGCTTACACAGGAGTTTTTCGAAGCCCTCACACGCACAATCCTGAAGGTCAGCGGTTCGAGCAGTACGCGACTGGCAGGTGATGGCACTGTGATTGAAGCAGCCTGCTCACGCTACAACCTGCTGAAGGAAGAAGCCGTGCGAGCGCGCACGCAAACAACGATGGCAGCGCTAGAGCGCGCACCAGATGATCGCGCTGCACAGCAGGCGCAACAGCGCAGCAGCCAATGCCAGACGATCTTCGATGCGCGGCTTGCTGCGCGGCAACACAGTGGCAAAGGCACGGAGAGTCTGCGCATCAGCGGCACGGAGCCCGAAGCGATGGTGCAGCGGCTCAAGCGTGGACAAGGATATGGGGCCTCGTACAAGCCGTCCGTTCTGGTCAACGAAAACCGGATTATCACGGCGCTTGCACTGGATGCATCGAGCGAAACGCGCGTCATCGCATCAATGCTCGATCAAAGTGCACGGATCACGGGCGCACAGGCTGAAGAAGTGCTGCTCGATGCAGGATATTTCGACGACGAGGTGATCGAAGCGACGCTTGCCCGCGATGTAAGCTTGCTGTGCCCGGACGGCCAATGGCCTGCCAAGCCCAGGGACGACGGTTTGTTCCACAAGAGCGCCTTTGACTACGATGAGCAAACCGACTCGTATCGTTGTCCTGCCGGGCAGATTCTTCTCCTGGAGGCAAAGACCAGAAAGACCCTGAATACGCGGGAGCATCGAGTGTACAGAGCCAGCACCTGTGGCGATTGCCATCTGCGCGCGAAATGTACAAAGGCTGCGCAGGGGCGGCGCATCAAGCGCTATCCGGAGGATGAACAACGCGAGGCGCTTCGCCTGGTGATGCAGCATCCGCAGGCCAGACGCATCTTCAGCCAGCGCAAGGCAATCGTTGAGCCGATATTCAGTAGCCTGCGCGGTCAACAGGGATTGAACCGGTTTCGGCGCCGTGGGCTTGCAGCGGTCAGACGCGAATTTGCGCTTCATGTCATGGCGCACAACCTGTCGCGAGCAGTGGCCCTGCAAAGGGCTTTATTTGTATGAACCGCCTCCGATTTTTCTGGACACGAATTTGGGGTAAAACGTGTGTCTGGAAATGGAGTTGAACATGCTGAAGAAGTCGAATGTCGATGAGG
>NZ_JBNDKT010000112.1:0-3336 GCF_050435685.1 Paraburkholderia sp. GAS448 | reverse complement strand
GGCTTGTCCCAGCCGGCTCGACCGGAGCCACCCTACACCTCCAGCGCCACCCAGTCACCCATACCACTCGTCGGTCTGAGGCGGAGCCTCGTTAGGAAATTGATAGGTGGTGAGGGCATTCAAGATCGTTCATGTTCGCTGTTTCCGTTTTGTGCGGGGGGCCGTGGGGATGGACGCGGCCTGGCCTGATAGCGGCCGGCGACTGGCCATGCACGCTTCCTGGAAGCGGCGGTTCGCGGCGTCGTAGCCCTGGAGGATGGCTGTCGGCAGCGCATACCGGTCCGCCCGCTCACGCTCGTGCCGGATGTCCTCTTCCGTCGGCACGCAGTAGACACTGTGCCCGCCGTCGCGGGTCTGCCTGACCATGCCCCTTGCGACACACCCGTACAGCACCTTCAGCACCTCCGCGGTGCTGTAGCCTGCCAGGCGCGCGATCTGCCGTCCCGTGTACGGCGTGCCGGGCGTCATGCAGGCCAGCACTTTCGCCGGCGTGAGGGGCGGCTTCTGTTCTGCGTTCGTCATTTCAGGTCCCTGCCGCGGTGGCGCCGCTGTCAATCAATCCGGTATCGGCGACAAGGTGTCGCCAAGCACGAAGCGCCGTGCCCGCTCCCAGGCCTCGGTGTACCGGTGCGATGGAAGCAAGGCCAGTTGCTGATCATGTAAGGCGAGGATGTCGCCGAGCACACGGTGATCCGGATCTGGCAGCATCCATTGCTGATGCTGCTGCGCGTGCATCGCACTGCGTGACAAGGCGGCTTCGGCTTCACGAAACACCTCAGCATCCGGCCGTCCCCGCGCACCATCGTGTATGAACCAGGTCAGATAAAGAACCCGCACCAGCTTGATGACCACTTCCTCACTGCCATGGCCGCCGCGTATCGCCGCGAGTGCCAGATGGTATTCAAGCGACAGCGCGCGGACCCTGGCGGCGGACAGCGGCAGCAGCATGTCCTTTGTGAGCGGTTTGCGGCGGTGCTTGAGTGCGGTGCGGTGGGATGTTCGGGCCATGTGGCAGCGTTGAAGACTAGTTTCGAATGGTAAAGATCGCGCCTGCTTGTGCTTCATCGATCGGCGTGACCGTGTGCTGTTTCCGCATCTTCAGCGGGCGCCACGAAGGCGCCCGTGTGTGACACCGTCGCCTTGCCCAGCCGGTACATGGTCATACAGCGGCCCAGGCAAGCCTTCTTCCTGATATCCAGCGCGCCGAGATCAGCAAGTTCTTTGACCGCACGCGTCAACTCCGGCTGCGAGAGGCCCGATTCTTGTGCGGCCGCATATGCGGAAAAAGACTTGTAGGACCATGTATTCAGTACCCTCGTGAGCACGAGCGCCAGCGTGAAGGCCGCGTCGCTGGCTCCCGCGCGGCCCAGTTCAGTCACAAACGCCTGATGCAGCGGCGACATCAGTCGCCAACGCCTGTCTAGCCGTTGAACGTTCAGTTGTTCTGTTTTCATTTTCGATTATCTGGTGTCTGGTTCCGCGTGGCTGAATAGGGTTATTTCGCCTGCGTCAGCGCCCCCGCATTAACTTGTGCGACGAGCCGGTTCACGGCCTCCTGAATGGCGAGCGTCAGCACCTTGCCATTCAGCGTCGAGTCGTAGCCTTCCGTTCCGCCAAAGGCGGATCGTCTGGGTGTTCTTCGCGAATAGCAGTGCCCTCCCGGCTCCCTGAGGGCGCAGACTGTACGCCATCGCCATCGCCATCGCCATCGCCATCGCGCTCTTCATTGCCCGGCGGAGCGGATTTCCGTTTGTCCACGACGGCAAGCAGAGAGGATGGGAGCGTAATAGCTTGGGTGATGAGCTTACCTACATTATCGAGAAAGTCATCCGACTGAGCCCCTGCCACCGCAATGACACCAGCCACCACCAACACGTCACCCATTCGTTGCATCGACAATCCTCTGACGATTCAGAAAAATGAAAATATAATTCGCTGCGATTCGCGTCTATAGGACAATTCCGAAACTGGCTTGCCACAAAATTCGGTTCCCAGGGCTTTCGCATGAAGGGCCTTACCAGCCAAGGATCTGGGCGCGAGTTCTGTGCGGCATTGTCGACGCGCACGCGGCACTGGTCTTCAGCGAAAGTCATATCGAGCACCCAGTGTGAGCTGTTTTCGATAGCCCAGTGGGCACGTACAGCGTGTGCGATGTGTGCCGCGTCGGGCGGCAGACTGGACACATAAAAGCGGTGCTCCGTTGCGGCGCTGTCGCGGATTTCACGCGTGGACTCGATCATCACGATCGAGCGCATCCCGGGCCAGAGTTCGGGCTCAAACTGCGGGTTGGCCAGAATGTCCGTGACAAGGCAGCGGCGTGTCTCTATGCGCCCGTGGCCTTTTTCGACTTCGCAGTGCTCGCTTGCGGCGGCAAGTTTGCGATAGCCGTCAGGGAAGCTGTCAATGGCCTGGAGCGCGGTGCGCATACGTGCGAGCAGCGTCGGCTGGTTCTCCTTCACCGCCAGCACATAATCGGCGCCGGCATCAAGAATCCGTGCGGCAATGTTACGCTGGCAACCCATCGCGTCGATCGTCACGATTGCGCCTTTGAGTTGCAGGGCGTCGAGCAGCTCGGGTATCGCTGTTATTTCGTTGGACTTGTCGGCCGTGCGTACCTGTCCGAGCACGACACCCAGGCCGCTGCCATAGGCTGAAACCAGATGGATGGCACGTTCGCCGCGCTGATGTGAGCCGCGTACCGTCTTGCCGGCGATCGACACGACCTTGTCCAGCCAGCGCTGGACACAGGCTGCTTATCCAGCGTATGAAGCAGGCCTCGAACTGCCGGGAGTTCAGTGCGGCAAAGACCCGGCCAAGCGTGTCATGTGACGGGATGCCATGCACCAGCGGAACGTAGCGGCGCAACCAGTCAAGTTTCGTCTCTCCCCATACCTGCATGCCCAGCCAGCTATCGGCCCCCGAAAGGATCGCGCACAGCGCCACCACCAGTATCTCCGTCAGGCTGTATGCAGGCGTTCGGCTACGTGGGTCCCGCAGATCACCAAATGCTTCTTCAATACTGAGGATGCCTTTCTCTCCCATTGCTTGCGTCGCGGAAAAGACGAGATTAGACACGCATTCGCCCACTGTTTTAAGAGGGTAGCCGCGCTCCCTCCCGGAAACACGGCCCCCGAAGAACGCAGCATGCGGCTTTCACCGCACAGTATGTGGGTAAGCACATACGGCAGAGATTTTTTTGGTTGGCGGTCGCGGCAGCCAGCGCATCGCGATATCGTCGGACCCTGATCCGCGACCGGTAATCAAAAAAATGTTTGTGCTAAACCGCTCCACAGGCGGTGGCCGCTATGGGCATTGAATGACCGCCGCGGTAATTTG
>NZ_JBNDKT010000111.1:0-3369 GCF_050435685.1 Paraburkholderia sp. GAS448 | reverse complement strand
GCGTTGGAGTTCGCAGACAACTGCGCCTGTAAGTGACGCTGGAGGCCAACGTTTTCAGGTCACTCATCCGTACCACCCCCTTCATTTGCAAGAATTCGAACTGATCCTTCACGCCCATAACTGGCATGAGGATAGGGTCTGGTTTCATGACGCAAATGGTCGGTTGCGAGCGCTGCCGGCCAACTGGACCAGCGTCGTCGGCGAGAACCCATTCAACATGGTCGCTGCCGGGCGCGCCTTGTTTCGTGTGGAAGAACTGCTTGAACTGGGGCGCTTGATCTCCGCGCTTGAGACGTGATCGGCGCAGACACGTGTAAAGTCAAATACGCCGAGGATGTAAATTTAAATACGCCGAACAATGGATTGATTGGTTGCCTGGATATTGCAAATATAACGCTTCATTTTGGCGGTATGCGTGTTGTTGGCCATGGATATACAGCTTGCGTATTCCGAATTATGGTACATAATTATATTTACAGTAATTTGATCACTTTCCGGAGTTCGTACATGGCAATCGACCGACGCAAAGAGGACAAGCGCCGCACGCTACGTCAGCAGGCGAGCCTCAATCCGCGTCCAGATGCCGTGACGCATCCGTTGTTTCGGGACAAAGAGTTCTTCGATTCCCTCGATCTGCTGCAGGTCAAATACGAGATGCTGCGCGCGGTACGCGTAGACAAGCAGTCGATCAGCGAAGCGGCCCGGGCATTCGGTTTCTCACGGCCGTCGTTCTATCAGGCTCAGACGGCTTTCGAACAAGGCGGACTGGCCGCTCTGATTCCGCAGAAGACCGGGCCGCGCAGCGGCCACAAATTGACTCCAGCGGTGATGGAGTTTCTGAACCGGGCGCGGGTGGCCGAGCCGACTGTGCGAGCGGAGCGACTGGCCAGCCTGGTGCACCAGACCTTCGGCGTACAGGTCCATCCGCGCAGTATCGAACGGCAGTTTCTGCGTCAAAAAAAACCGTAACGAAACCGTCCGTGTCCACTCCGGACCCTGCGCTGTGCAATGACGGACTGATTTCCCGTTATGAAGATCTGAGGCAACAGGCACTTGGATTGCCGTGCGCGATTCCTCGCGGCCAGGGCCTCGTGCTGTTGATGCGCAGCGGCATGAGAGCGTGGATGCAGGCATGGGCCCAGTGCGCAACCACGGTTGTACGGCGGCAGCCGCCGCCTGGTGAGGCAGAGATCATCCCCCTCACGCTGCATCAGGAGGCGACGTTGATTCTGGCTTCAATGCTTTTACACCGGCGTCAGGAGGCAGCAGCATGAAGAGCGATCCTCATCAGAAGGTCCAGGCGAGTCATCTGAAGCGCAACGCCTATCTTTATATCCGGCAATCCACATTACGTCAGGTGTTCGAGAACACCGAGAGCACCAAACGCCAATATGCGCTGCGCCAACGGGCCGTCGCCCTGGGATGGTCCGAGGACCGCATTATTGTGATCGATAGCGACCTTGGTCAGTCCGGCGCGTCATCGGCGGACCGCAAAGGATTCCAGCGGCTGGTCGCCGAAGTTGGCGTGGGTCATGCCGGCATCGTGCTTGGCCTGGAGGTGTCGCGCCTGGCGCGCAACTCCACCGACTGGCATCGGCTGCTTGAGATCTGTGCTATCACTGGTACGTTGATCCTTGACGAGGATGGCATATACGATCCTGCTCACTTCAACGACCGGCTTTTATTGGGGCTTAAGGGCACCATGAGCGAGGCCGAATTGCACGTTCTGCGGGCGCGCCTGCAAGGAGGAATCCTAAGCAAGGCGAGACGCGGCGAACTGCAGATACGCCTGCCTGTCGGCTTCGTGTACAACGCCGCGGGCGCGGTCGTTCTTGATCCGGACCAGCAGGTCCAGCACTGCCTGAGGTGGCTGTTCGACACCTTCCGAGGTACGGGATCGGCGATGGCTACCGCACGCGCCGCGCATCATATCGAGCTCGCGTTTCCACGACGATGCCGCAAAGGTCCGCATAAGGGCGAATTGTTGTGGGGCAGCCTCGGACACAGCCAGGTCGTGCGCATTCTCCACAACCCAAGGTATGCCGGCGCGTTCGTGTATGGGCGCACCCATACACGCAAGACAGTCGATGGACGCACGCTTGTGATTCGCACTCCGCGCGACGAGTGGGATACGTTGATTCCGGGCGCTCATGTCGGTTATCTCTCCTGGGAAGAGTATGAGCACAATCAGCGGCGTTTGCATGAGAGCGCACAGGTAATCGGTGCCGACCGGCGCCGTGGCGCACCGCGTGAGGGTCCAGCACTGCTTCAGGGACTCGTGGTCTGCGCACGCTGCGGCAATCGCATGACCGTCGGTTATCATAGCCGCCGAGGGCGCCTGTGTCCCGAGTACGTCTGCCAGCGCGAAGGCATCGAGCAGGCCGAACCCATCTGCCAGCGCATCCACGGGGCTGGCATCGACGAGGCCATTGGCGAACTGCTCGTCGAAGCGCTTAATCCGCTTGCCATTGAGGTGAGCCTTGCCGTTCAGCGCGAACTCCAGTCCCGAATCGAAGAAGCCGACTGTCTGCGGCACAAGCAGGTGGAGCGCGCCCAGTACGAAGCCGATCTGGCGCAGCGCCGCTATATGCGCGTCGATCCGGAGAACCGGCTTGTTGCCGACTCACTCGAAGCAGACTGGAACCATAAACTTCGCGCGCTGACTGAGGCTAACGAGGAATATCGGCGTCGTCGCGAACAGGACGCCCGTATCCTGACAGATGAGCAGCGCGCCGTCATCGTCTCGCTGGCGTCAAACTTCCCTCGGCTATGGCGGGACCCCGCTACGCCCGACCGGGAACGCAAACGCATGATCAGGCTGCTTCTGGAAGACGTCACCCTGGAGCGCGGCCAGCAGGTTACCGCACAGATCCGCTTCAAGGGCGGCGCCCACCGGACCCTCGCGGTACCGTTGCCACTAAAATCATGGCAGCACTGGGTCACGCCCGCCGCAGTGATCGCTCAGATCGATGAACTGCTCAATCACCATACTGTCCTGCAGATCGCGAACATCCTGAACGAACGTGGCGCCCCGTCGGGCACGGGTAGACCCTTTAATGCAAAAATGGTCGCACGCCTGCAGCGCAATTACTGCCTGAAGCCACGCTATGACCGGTTACGCGAAGCGGGTCTGCTGACGCTGCAAGAAATGGCCGATGCGTTGCACGTCTCGCCGACGAGCGTAAAGATATGGAACCGTCGCGGTCTCATCCGCGCTCACGCATATAGCGACAAGAACGAATGCCTGTACGATCCACCGGGCAATAACCCGCCCAGAAAGGCGATGGGCGTCAAGCTGTCCTGCCGGCGTCGTCATCCCGACGTCGTTTCTGATCGCCGCGAGGAGGTGTAGTGTGAAACACAAGCCTT
>NZ_JBNDKT010000110.1:0-3399 GCF_050435685.1 Paraburkholderia sp. GAS448 | reverse complement strand
CGCCGCGCGCGTTGCCGCTTCGGACTGCGTCCTCCGCGCCCACGCGCAACAGCACGAGAAACCGACCACTGTCAGATTTAGTCTAGGCTATTGCAAAGTATGTCAGTTGCCGCCACTAACCGCCTAAGCTCATCAACTGTATATACGTATGGGACAAACGATGGTGGATGCCTCGGAATATCCGTAGGGAGCGGAGACCTCTTCGTAAAGCCGCGTCCAATTGCATAACGGTAGAAGCCGTCCAGGACCCTGTAGCATTCCAGCCAGCGAGTGGTTACCGGCCCAGTGCCCGTGATAAACACCAGGACTGCGTCTGACCTGACATCCTCGATCTCAATATCACCCATGACACGGCAATAGGCCCGGAGCACGGCGGATTGTGATCGATAGCGCATCCCCAATGAAGTCTTGAACTCGAGGTAGGCCTCGACAAGCTCTTGAAGTCTCATGACAGCGCTCCCAAATCGAAGGCCGCCACTTCACGCAAACCGGGCAGATTGACCTTCGCATACGCGCGGGTCGACGAGGTGCGCCGATGTCCGAGATGATCGCCAATCTCCTTGAGGGTCAAGCCTTCTGTAACCAATCGGGTTCCGCAGGCATGTCTCAGACAGTGTGGGCCGTAATGAGGGGACTTGATATTCGACGACTTCAGTCTGTAGGAGACGATGTCATAGAGGCCACTGAGTGAAAGCGGACGAAACGGTGACATGAGAGTCAGAAATACCTCTCGATGATTGCTACTCCGGCGGACTGACTGCAGATAACGAACAAGAGCGTTGCCGACTGAAGGCAGAAGTGGGTAGACCTGTTCCTTCCCCCTCTTTGCGCGACGGATATGCAGTTGATCACGCTGCCAATCGATATCCTCGAGGCGAAGATTCGCCACTTCGCTCTCGCGCAAAGCGTAAATCGCGAACAGCATCAGGATCGTCCGGTCACGTATGTCGGCGGGACGAGGTGTATCCAAGGCAGCGAGAAGCCGTTGGACATCCGGCCACGATGGCCCCGTTGGCAACCCCTCCAATGCGTAAATCCGGGGCCTGGGTATGGCATTTGCCAGATGCCCGTTGCACCACCCTTGCTGCCCACCAAAGCGAAAGAACGCTTGCAGGGCGTCAACTGTATTGCTCACGGTAACGCGAGCCCACCCGCGGCCCTTCCCGAAAGCAAGGTAGGCATCGATATCTGTGGCATGAACTCCCGATAACGGTCGACCGAGGGGGCCGTACCACTTCAAGAATTGCCTGACGTTTCGGCTGAACCTGTCAATCGTAGCGTCGCTGAGTCCGCGCTCCTGCTTTGCCCACTCGGCGTATTCATTCAGCCGCGATCCGAACGGTATATGGTCTACAGGTTCACGCAGGGTGCCGAGAAATCGGAGCCATGTGCAAGCGTTGGCGGTCAGTCTCCTCCGCGTTGAGGGAAAGTCGAGCCGAGGTCCACTGGTAACCTCGCGATCGGCACGATCGACAACGAGTGACCGTACCTGATCGACCGTTAAACAAAGTTTACTTCGACGCCGGAGCCTTTGCGAGATCCATAGCAGGTCATGGGCTTTGCGTCGTATCGACCAGTAGGAGTCGCCCCGATCCACGCAGTAATCCAGATAGCGAATCCGCTCTTCAGCAAAAGGCGCCGCCGAGTGACGGGCCACCGCTGACGCACGCTTGAAAATTTGATCAAACATGGCCGACCCTCCGTCAAAAAGATCAGATGCTCGTCCAGTCAATGCCCAAAAGTTATGTGTTGTCAATGCGCAGCAAAAGGAGTGTTCACGGCAGACGTCGCCGAATTCACAACATAAGTTTTGACAACACATTTAACCGTAAGGATCGCTATGTAATGCTTTCGCCGAGGCTGCTCGAGATCCTGAGGCTGTACTGGCAGGACGCCCATCCGAAGGAATGGCTCTTTCCAGGCAACATCCCGGGGCGGCCCATCACCCGCCATGCCGTGGGCGACGCATGCGAGCTTGCACGCAAGCGCAGCGGCATCACCAAACCCGTGACACCCCACTCCTTGCGCCACGCGTTCGCCACGCATCTGCTGGAAACCGGTACTGACGTGCGCCGGATCCAGCTGCTGATGGGCCATAGGTCCCTTACGACAACGTCCCGGTACCTGAAGGTGGCCACCAGCACCGTGTGCGCCACCACCAGTCCCTTCGATCTGCTGCCGCACCCCGCACCCATTCCATCCCCGCCACCTGCGCCCGAGTACTTCTGAGCGCAGTCATGCGGCCGGCGCTCGAAGTGGCGGACGTCTTCCGCCAGTGCGGGCCCAGTTTCCGGCTATCCCATGCCGAGGGGCTCAGTCGTGTCCAGCGACGCGTGATGAGTGCCATCGAGCTGTGTCGTACCGCCGCGCTTGGTGCCCATCTCGAGCAGTGCGATGCATGCGGCCATCAGCGCATCAGTTACGACTCGTGTCTTATGGGAAGTGTTTTCCTATGGGGAGAGGAGGCCTCGGAGCGGGCTCGAACCGGAGATTCGCGTCGCTTTAACTCTCCATTAAAAGCTTCGCTCTGAGCACCGCGGTTACCAATCGGAGGCCGCAACGAACCCCTAAACAGCTATGGTGGAACGATCGAGTCGACGGTCGGCGGTCCACAAGCAACGTACCGCGTTCGCCACAGAGTATCGGTCACGTCCGAGCGCATCAGCAAAGTTCGATATTTTATGGGGAGTCGAAAGGCAGCCTGACAGATGCCGAGCCATACAGGCGCCGCCGGATTTACGCCGAACCGATCTGGAACTCCCCGTTAGACAATACTTCCCATAAGGCACGTAATGGAGTGCACTCCGTTACGTGTCGTAACCGGCACTGTCCGAAGTGCCAGTCACTCGCCCGCGCGCAATGGCTCGAACGCCGGCATGCGGAGCTCCTCCCCTCGACCGAGTATTTCCATGTCGTCTTCACGCTTCCCGAATCCATCGCCGCTCTCGCGTTGCAGAACAAGAGGATGCTCTACGATCTGCTGTTTCGCGCCAGCGCCGAAACGTTGCGCACGATCGCCGCCGATCCGAAGCACCTGGGCGCCGAGATCGGCTTCCTCACGATCCTGCATACGTGGGGACAGAATCTGCAGCATCACCCTCATGTGCATTGCGTGGTGCCGGGCGGCGGCCTCTCCCCGGACGGCGAGCGCTGGATCGCCTGCCGTCCCGGCTTCTTCCTGCCCGTGCGGGTCCTGTCACGGCTCTTTCGCCGCCTGTTTCTCGAACAGCTGCGTCGCGCTTACGACGCCGGCGGGCTGCGCCTGCACGGTCAGTTCGAATCCCTGAGCGATCCCGTCGAATTTGCAGCCTGGCTTGCACCCGCGGCACGGGCGGAGTGGGTGGTCTACGCCAAGCCACCCTTTGGCGGTGCCGAACACGTGCTCGATTACCTGGGCCG
>NZ_JBNDKT010000109.1:0-3501 GCF_050435685.1 Paraburkholderia sp. GAS448 | reverse complement strand
CCATTCGAGGTCTTCGAACGTATGCTCGCAACCGCTTCGATACACTCAGCTTCCATTCATTAGCCCCCTGTTGCGCTTCACTCTTGAAACCGCCGAGTTATTTGTTGATCGACTGGACGGCGGACACGAGCGGCCCGTCGAAAGGCCAGACCATGTGCCCGTCTGCATCGCTAGCATCAGCATGGTTCTTGCGGTATTCGCCGCCAACGCTTCGACCCAATTCGGTGAAAAAGTGCAGTCCACTCCGGACCTCGATGTATCCGAGTTCAATGAGCTTTTTCTGGACCGAAGCCGTCGATACGTTGTACTTCCGCGCCAATTGCGTTGCGGACAGCTTTTCGACGCGAACAGCCGACTCAGCCATCGACGCTACAGCGGCGCGCGCCTGTAGCGCGGCCAATCGGCGCGCAGCGCCAGGAACGATTTCGAGCTTTTCGATCCCGTAACCGAACGCAATGCCTTCGGGCGTCAGAGCTGGCTTAACTCGACGCCGCAAGACTCGCTGAACGAAACTCGGTAGCTTCATGACCCTTTCCTTGATCAAACGGCGAGTGCTTCGACACGAGTCGGATCGGTCCCGACCGAGCGAAGGAGCACCCAAACCTGACGGCGCTCATCCGGCTCCAACGAACCTGCGAGATCCACACCAAACGGCTGTACGAGCGCCCAAACGCCAGGCGCAACAGGCAACGCACCCTTGGCCTTTGGATTCGCCCTCAACGTCGCCGCGAGCGTGTCCAAGAACCGCTTACGCGACCACTCGACCGGCATCGACGCCGTGGCCGAGTACGGCAGCTCGCGCAGATGCGCTACAGCCGCCTCAATGTCCGGTTCGCTGATGACGATTTGCGACATGCGCTTTTCCGTGGTGTCAAGCAAGTTCAGCAGGTAACCGTGCCACCCAGCCCTCATGTAGATGGTCGGCTGCCAGCGCCAAGGCCCTATCGCGCCACCGACTATGTGCAACATAGCGCGGGTGACTGGTCCTGTAGCAGAGTGCCCGGCCGACGCGGAATTGCCATAGGCAACGCGGCTCGATTGCCACACTATCAGTCCGATCAGCGAAAAAGTCGCGCAAGAATCGATCATAGGCCGCCCCTGTGGTGAAGAGGATGACATCAGGGTCGGTCACGGCAGTGGGCGCGGAGCAAATCCCGCGACAGCGATTGGATGCGATCGAACGATTCCGCCCCTGTAGGCGAGCCCCCGGCATGACTCACACAAAACAGATTCGCCCAGCCGACAGCGACTCCAGCCTCGGGCAGTAGGAAGTGCATCGACCGTCTCACCTGGCGCAAGAACTGGAGGAATTTATGGCGCTCGGGTGGACGCGCCAGCCAACGTGCGTGCGACTGCATCGACTCGAAAATAGCGTCAATTGTGGGCACGCTTCCCTGCTTGAACTTGCATTCTTTGTTTCGCCACGCCTTCGTTTCCATCCCCACAACGAGTATACGGTGCTTCGCGCCTGCAAAGCCGGCTGGAACTGTGGGAAGGAATAGCCCCGAAAGGCCCTGTACGCCGCCGAAGACGGCAGCAAGGTCCATAGCGGCTAGGATTTCGAGATAGCTGTGTGCCAACGCGAGTGCGTGGCGGTCGGCCCCGCTGCTTGTGAGAGTTTCGCCCATGTTGATCATTTGCTCGTTCGCGGGGCTCTAGACCGAATGTCACGATGGATGGAACGCTCGCGCACGAGCTTCTCAATCGCATGGACGCCGGCTTGCATCTTCTCCGCGGCAGACGGGTTTGCAGAGTGAATCTTGATTACTGGAGGCACGAATCCTCGAAGCGCGACCGCCTCTTCGATCCAAACTATGACGTCGTAACCCGTTCCGCGAGTGTCATCACCCAAGTCATGGTCCAAACTGAGTTCCGTGACACCCCCTGCTTCAAGCAACCGGATCGCTTCGGACGGCCAATACACCCGATTCCAGCCCTCCGGCGTCGGGCGCTCGTCATCAAGAAACAGTTTCATGTCCTTCTGCCTGTTTTCCTATCTCTCTGCCTACAACTCTTCCGTCCAGCTTGTCCCATCCGCACGTGTGATGGTTATGCTCAGGCTCTCGCTGATGGAAAGATTTGCGACATCGTGAAATCCAACGAACAGCCTATCGAGGAACTTCATTTCAAACTCAAGCGGTGTGCTGTCGGCGCGCAACTGCACGTGCACAATGTTGCTTGCTGCCGCTACCTTCTTCGCGCCGGATTGCAAGTCCAGCGGACTTACGATAAATCCGCCGTCGGCGCCGGTGTCCTGTATCGAGTATGCCAACGAGGCGACGATCGCCTGCGGTAAGTTAGAAGTGGTGTGTCGTTTGCATTCGACAACCATAAAGGCGACACCATCCTCGGCGACGCCCTTGGCATCAATCTCCCAGTCGGTCCCACTTTGGAGCCCAGTAACGTTCTGCTTACCTTCGACACGGGCCGATCCCAAGTCCGAACAAAAACGGTTCAGTAATTCAGCGGCCACGATTTCATACTGCCGTGCTTTCTTACTTTCGGTGTTAGCCATGTTTTCCGAACCGTTATGCGCGAGCGACAATCTTCTCGTAGATATCAGCTGCCCAGTACGGTCCACCTGAGACGCGCGGATTTTTACCCTCGCCGATCTGTTGAGCTAGGCTACCCAATTCGTCGGCGGACGATACATCCCATCCGTGCGACAACGCCACCGACTCAACATCGCTCTTGAGAAGCACTTCCCCTTTTTCGTGAAGGATCTTGAACAGTTCTCTCGCCTTGTTCATATCGTTAGGGTGTGCAAGCCCCGTGCTCACGTTCACGCTGCTGCTCAGGGTTTTAACTGCTTCGGCTACCACGTTAGACATTGTTTTATCGACTCTCAAACGGCTGCCGGCCGCTGCGGGACGCTTAGGCGTCTCGTGTCTCAACTAGTGTTTCTTCAGGGCCTCGTATGCGGGACCCCGTTTTCCGTGCTTCAGATCGGGACGCTGAGCGGCATACCCTTCGGACCTGACGCCCGACGCGCGCTGTCGTAATCGCCGTACACTCCTTCGAAACGGTGAACGTCCATTGTACGGTCATAGGTCTGCGCGATATACACCATCTGCTGGTCCGCCTGCGGACCCACGACCTTGACATCAAGCACCCTAGCTCCCGACCCAACACCAGGGCGAACCCGATGGACCCCTGCATACTGGTCGCCGCCCATTGCGTCTTCAATGACAACAAATACGTTCACGATAATTTTCCTATTACAGCTCGACAACGCCCGACTTCCAGTGCTCGTGCTTGCCGAGCTTCGTCTTTTCCGTTCAGTCTTGCAGTTCCGGGATGAGGGTCCCGAGTGATATTACTTTGATCTTGCCTACGTGCGTTTCACGCCACCAAACATGCTGAGTCGGATCGTCCAGCACTCGCACCGAAATTCGCTTTTCTCCTACGGCGCGATCAAATCTGAAGTGCAACACCTTCCTCGTGTAAGGTGCGCACATGCAAAAAAGAAGAACGTATCAACAGCTTCAGCCTGAAGAGCGC
>NZ_JBNDKT010000108.1:0-3859 GCF_050435685.1 Paraburkholderia sp. GAS448 | reverse complement strand
CCGTATGCTGGCCTGCGCGAACGATCAATATCTCGCTCAACTCCTTGGCTGGCAAGAAACTTAACCATATTTAACGTTTCGTGCGATGGCCCTGTTTCCAAAGCCAGGGCAATCGCGCCAATTGTTAAATCGTTATGGACCGTGCCAGCCGAGGATTTGAGCGCGACGGGAGTCGCTGGTGCATGCCTTCAGGCGGCGAATCTTCAGCCCTGCTTTGGTACTGCGATCCTGCCGCAGCAGGTTCAGGGCGATGCGCCTGAGGGTGGCGAAGTTCTGCGCGGCATTGTCTACGCGAACGCGGCCCTTGTCTTCGCCAAAGGCTACATCAAGGCACGCATGGCCTCGTGCCTCAAACCGACGAGCCCTCAGGGTGTGCAGGGTGATCCAGTGCGCCTTCATCATTCGACGCCATCCTGACCGTCGGAGTATCGATGGGCAACGCCGCGAGTTGTTCGCGCATGGCGCCTGCCACGCTGTCGAACGCGATTCGCTGACTGGTCGTGAGCGGCGAAGCGCCGGTTCGGCTCGTCAACGTGAGCGGATCGACCGGTTGATTATTCTGACGCACCTCAAAATGCAGATGGGCTCCCGTGGCCGTGCCGGTGCTGCCTACCGCGCCGAGCGGTTGTCCTTCAGTCACCGGCGCGCCGACGCGCAAATCGCGGGCAAAGGCCGAGAGGTGCGCGTAGTGCGTCGTATAGCCTTGCGGATGACTGAGCACGACGGTTTTGCCGTATCCGTGTCTGGTGCCAACGAACTTCACGGTTCCTGAGGCGGCTGCGGCAACAGGCGTCCCCTTTGGCGCGGCAAAGTCCACGCCTGTGTGCATCAGATGCTTGCCCTTGACCGGATGGGTTCGGTAACCAAATGGCGAACTGACCCGAACGTAATCGAGCGGCATCGAAAATGGCTCAGCGGCCAGCCGCCGTCCGTCGAATGAGTAGTAGTCTCCGTCGGTGTGCCCTGGCGCGATAAACCAAACGGCCTGGTGGACCTCACCACCTGACCGGAGTTCGACGGCCCTTACACGCTTGCGCTGGGTGGTTGGGTCGTCGCGCTCGTAGAGAACATGATAAGTGTCGCCCTCCTGCGCGGGCGCAGCAAGGGCGAGCCGAGCGGCAAAAATACGCGCGATCTGCTCCTGTACATCGACCGGCACACTGGCTCGCACCAGGGTGTCGCGCAACGTGCCTTCGATCCGCCCTGCGTATAAGCCGCTGTCGGCCTCCGGCATGACAGGCGGCGCACCGTCAGGTCGCCGACCATTCATGGTTTTGCTAACTAACCCGTTAGCAGTCGGCACAGTCACCTCCAGGGCCAGGGTCGGTTGGGTTGTGCCAGATGTGTTCACGCGACTGACTATCTCCGATACCGTAACCCAATCCGACGCGCCCAGCATCGCAACCATGCCGCACATCAACACGGCAAGCGCTGGAGATTTAAATCGGGAATACACCGAATGACCCACTTTTGTGGGAATGACCTGACCGCTCGCGCAGGCATGACGTAAATAGGGAAACCGCATCATTTCAAAACCTCGCAGTCGGAATAAAAGGCTGCGGGCATGAATGACAACATTGTCTGAAACGCACGGCAGCACGCGGAAACCAGAGGGACCGGAAACCCAATCGACAGAGGGTTATCCGTTCGCTCTACACAACCCAGTAAAAGGAGCCTTTAGTCTACGGACTGCGGCTAGCCACGAATATCAGACCAATCCTATTTTTGAGATGGGTTCAGCTCTTCCGGCCGCCCTGCCACCCGCGCGAGTCTCGTCGTGGCGCGCCTGGACAGGATGCGAGGAATTGTCGCCCGCTGCGATGCTCCGGGAGTATCGTGAGATATGAAGCCTGCTGTTCGCCGTCGTCGTGATCGCGGCGGCCACTGACGCGATATTGATCTGCTGGCTCTGAGGATCGCCTGGCGCCCGGCCGGAGCCGGAAGATTCGTTTGGAGCTGAGCGTGAGCACGTAAATCGATGGGGCAATGAGCAACATAAATGATGTTCGAGGGACGAAGTAAAACGGGAGCGATGAAGCTCCCGTTGTCGTTTCAGAATGGCTCGTCGATGCTCTGGTGTGGCGGCTGTGTCGGACCGCGGTACCAGGGCTCGCGATAGCCGCGGATCTGGGTGGCGTAGGCGCGGCTGAACCACAGATAGAGGTCTTCGATGAAGAACTGCATCATGTAAGCCGCTTCATCGGAGAGCTCGGGCAATGGCAGGCGCCGGGAGGTATGGGGCTGGTAAGGTGATGCTTTACGGGACATGTCATCGGGCTCCGTTGGATTGACGCGCTGGCGTGCGGCGCGAGGACTGTGTTGATGGTGCAAAGACCTCGAAGTACAGCTTCTCGTCGAGTTCGAACAGTTCGCGCTGCGCGGCGGTGGTGAGCAGTTCGTTGGCGAGCGTGGTGAGCACGCGGTAGTTGTCCAGCGCGTGTTCGCACAGCGTGTGGCGCAGCGGCGGTGTCATCAGCTGCGGGGCGCCGGCGCTGGCGAGCAGATGATCGAGGCAGGCCAGCAGGTCGTCGGCGGAAGCCTTCTCGGTCCCCAGGCGGGAACGGATACGGCTGCCCAGTGGCAGCAGTTCGTCGCGCCGCAGCTTCTCGGTCAGGCGCGTGTCGCCGGCGAGCACCACGCACAGCAGGGGCTGCGAATCGAAGCGGGCGCTGGCCATGAGCCGCAGTTCGTTGAGCACGCCGGGACTCATTTCCTGCGCTTCGTCGATCAGCAGGATTGGGCGCCGGCGCGTGCTTTGCAGGTGCGACATCCACCGGTCGCGCAGCGACCTGAAGCCGCCCCAGCGGTTGTGCGGCCGGAGTTCCAGACCGAAGATGTCGCCCATCTCGCGATAGAAGTCGGCGAGGTTGCTCTGCGGATGATTGATCGAGACGACGGTCAGATCGGTCAGTCGCTCGAGCTTCTCGGCCAGCACGCGCATGACCACGCTCTTGCCGGTACCCGGCTCGCCGCGGATCATCGCGAAGCCGCCTTCGCGCACGAGCGCGTTCTCAATGCGCCAGCAGAAGTTCTCGACGCGCGGCGGCACGTACAGCCCCTCGAGGGGAAGCTCCGGCGAGAACGGGTTCCACTTCAGGCCGTAGAGGGCTTGCAGACGCTGGCTCATGCCTCCTCCTGCCAGTTGGCGGGAATCCAGGCTGGCGGCAACCCGGTTGCGGCGTGGTCGGACAGCATCTGGCGTAGCAGCGGCGCGATGCCGGGCGCACTGGCCGGTGGCGGCTCGACATTGACGGCATCGAGTCGCCGACGCTGGCCATCAGCATTGGCGGCCTTGTCCAGCGGCCGCAGCGGGCACAGCACGGCGCCGCTATCGGCGTCGACGAGATCGACGCCGCTCAGCTCCCAGCGCGCGTAGCGCAGGTTCACGCGCTGCAGGTGCCGGTAGGCCGAGGGAATCTCGAAGCGCGTGCCGGCCAGACTCACGGGGTGCCATCCGAGCGCCGCTGGGCGCGCGTCACGTCGATACGGAATGCGGCGCGCAGCGCGTCACTCGACGGGCATTCGCGGCCCACATCGGGGCCGGCCAGGTAGCGTTTGAGCGGCGTGCCACCGATCTCGGAATGATCTCGTTCGAGAGGGTAGCCGCATTCCCTCTCTGAAATGCGGCCCCCGAAGAACCCTGCGTGCGATTCCGGACTTATACCCTAACGGTACATAGTTCGCGAGCAAGTGGCCCGGGGATTCAGTTAGGGCGGTGTTTTAAGCATCAACGCCTTGCGATGTATAAATACATCGTAATACACGGCGGTTTCAAAGGGGAAGCGCAACAGGGGGTTAATGAACGGAAGCTGAAGTGATCGAAGCGGTTTTGAGCATACGTTCGAAGACCTCGAATGGG
>NZ_JBNDKT010000107.1:0-4185 GCF_050435685.1 Paraburkholderia sp. GAS448 | reverse complement strand
GCGCTCTTCAGGCTGAAGCTGTTGATACGTTCTTCTTTTTTGCATGTGCGCACCTTACACGAGGAAGGTGTTGCACTTCAGATTTGATCGCGCCCAGTCTTTGCGGTCGTTGCCATGGTTCAGTTTCTCGCTCGGTGGAAGTTGGGAAATCGGGGTGAGACGGACGGCGGCGTCGCCGCCCGTTGATGGCCGGTTGTCACTCGTCGTCGCTGATGATCTCGCAGAGGATCACGAAGCCTGTCAGGTACGCCACGTCGCGCGGGATGCCGTAAGCGCGGCGGGTATGGGCGCCGACCCGATAGTTCATCCATTCGCCGGTGGCGCGGCTGATCGCGTCCTGCAGCGTCTCGCCGTGGTACAGGCGGGCCTGCACGGTGTCGGCGAAATGGCGGCCAAAGCTGCTGTCGAGGAAGGCGCGCACCGCTTCGGGTGGCTGGCAGGTCGCCTCGCTGATCGCGGTGATCGCGAGCGGCCAGGCCGCTGCGGCCTGGCGGTTCATCGTGCCGTAGAAGCCCCATGCCTCATTGCGGGTGGCCGGAATCGGGCTGTTGGTCTGGTTGGTGCTGGCGTTCATTTTTCGGGTTCCGGTGGGTTCGTGGCGGTCAGTCGGCGTGAACCCGGTTCTGGTCGTCTTTCCAGACACGGTGATCCGTCTCGTCGCGATACTCGGCGACCGGCGTGCCGTGATGCATCGAGTGGCCAACCTTCCCGGTCGTCCAGTATTGGCGGCCTTCGAAGACGATTGAGTATTCGTCGTTGACGATGGCGGTGCCGATGACGTTCGGATGTGGCTTCTGCGCGGGCTGGGTGGTGGTTACCTTGTAGGCCATTTGGAGGCTGCCGTTGGGTTCGTTGCGGTGATGTGATTAACGCTCTGTGTCGCAACGAAGCCAAGTTCTATCTGATCGGTATTTCGCTTCTGGCGCAGGCTGTCAGATCAAAGCGACAGCAGGCCAGACCTGTTTGCATTCCTGATCAGTTCATGACCCGTGCCCTGTTCTCGCCGACCGACGCGCAGCGGCAGCTCGTCTCGCAGCTCACCGCGTTTGGTGCCGGGCCAGCGGACATCTGTCCCCTGGTGTCGGGCACGCGCGGACGCCCCGTCTCGGTACGGACGCTGCGGCGGCATTTCGCGAAGGAACTGGCCGAGGGCGAACTGCGCGCCAACAGCCTGGTCGCCCAGACGCTTTACCGCAAGGCGCTCGCGGGCGACACCATCAGCATGCTGTTCTGGCTCAAGTGCCGCGCGGGCTGGAAGGAAACCGCGCAGGCGGTGGAACTCACCGGGGCCAACGGCGGACCGGTGCGCGTGCAGTCGATGAGCGATGCGGAACTCGAAGCCATCGTCGCCGGCGCCCGGTCCCACGCCCGTCGATCCCGACACCGCCGCGGCTGAACTGCTATTGCGCCGTCGCGCACGCGCCGACATTCTCGACTACGCGGACGCGATCGACGTGCCGGGCAGGCCGGTGGGCGACGATGCCGGGGCTGACGAATCCGACGATGCCGAGCAGTTCGAGCCGCTGCAGACCCCGCTGGCCGCGCACCACCGGTTGATCCTGCGGCGCGTGGACGATACCAGCCGCACGCCGCACGGGCGGCTGATGATCTTCACGCCGCCCGGCGCCGGGAAATCGACGTATGCGTCGGTGGTGTTCCCTTCGCATTACCTCGGCGCCGCCCCAGACCGGCAGGTGATCCTGGCGAGCTACGGCGATGCACTGGCGAGCCGCATGGGCCGCCGCACGCGTTCGATCATCCGGCAACCGCGCTATCAGCGGCTATGGGGCGCGCGCCTGACCGACGAATCGCACGCCGCGCACGCGTTCGCGCTGACCAACGGCAGCGAGTATCTCGCGTGCGGGATGCTCTCGGGCGTCACGGGCAACCGGGCCGACGGCATCGTGCTCGACGATCCGGTGCGCGGCCGCGAGCAGGCGGATTCGGAGGTGATCCGCGACAAGGTGTTCGACGCGTACGAGGACGACCTCAAGACGCGGCTCGCGCCCGGCGGCTGGATCGTGCTGATCCAGACGAGATGGCACGAGGATGATCTGGCGGGTCGCATCCTGCCCACCGGGTGGAACGGCGAAAGCGGGATGATCGCGTGCCGCGACGGCAACGTGTGGCAGGTGCTGTGCCTGCAGGCGCGCTGCGAAACCGGCACCGATCCGCTCGGCCGCGCGCGCGGCGAGTACCTGTGGCCCGAATGGTTCGACCGGCGGCACTGGGCGCAGTACGAGGCGAACCCGCGCACGTGGGCGTCCCTCTACCAGCAGATGCCGGTGCCGCCCGAGGGTGACCTGTTCAGGCCCGAGGCCATCCAGACGATCGACGTTCTGCCGGTCGCCTGGATCGACTGGGTACGCGCTTGGGACCTCGCGAGCATCGAGGGCGAAGGCGACTGGACGGCCGGCGCGAAGCTCGGGCGGCTCGCCGACGGCCGCTTCGTGATCGGCGACATGAAGCGCGGCCGGTGGGGACCGGACCGGCGCGATGCGATGATCGCGCATGCGGCGGAACTCGACGGCGCACGCGTGCGCATCGGCCTGCCGCAGGACCCGGGCCAGGCGGGCAAGACGCAGGTGCTGTACCTGACGCGCGAGCTGGCCGGTTACCGGGTGGTGTCGTCGCCCGAGACCGGCGACAAGGCCACGCGCGCCGAGCCGTTCGCCGCGCAGGTGAACGCGGGCAACGTGCTGATGCTCAGGGCCGACTGGAACACGGCGCTCGTGAGCGAGCTGCGCACCTTCCCGTACGGCGCGCATGACGACCAGGTGGACGCGCTGTCGCGCGCCTTCGCGCTGCTGATCGCGCGCCGGCCGATGCGCATCTCCGATGCGGCGCTCGCGGCGGTGTAGTCGTGCGCGGCGTCAGTCGCTCTCGCCAGGCGATAGCGTGGAGGCCGGGAGGATGAAACGGTGGCACGGGGTGCCGTTGGCCGGCTCGATGAGGAACACCCGCTCGCGCAGCGACTTGCTGTCATGAAAGGCCGCGGGATTGTTGGTGCGCAGCCAGGACAGCCGTTCATTGATCGCGTCGATGCCGTGTTCAGCCGCCACTTGCAGCGCAACGCGTTGCTCGGTCGTCAGATACATGTCGTTATCCTGAAGTATCACCACGTTGTACGTGTCGCCGATTCTGGACTGCGAAGCCCCGATCGCCAAGACGACAGGTCCGGATTTCACATTGCTTCACGAATTTCATGCGGCGAGCATGACTACGTGGCGTTTGCGTGCATGCGGACGTGCGTCTGACGAGGTGTTGTGCTGCACCTGAACTTCTGGCGATTCCCCTGGCATCACGGTGCGCATGAGCCACCGAAGCGGGTGGAACCGCCTGCGCCCGCGTCCGGGGCATGCGAGTCGCCTCACAAAAGCCTCGACATCCGTGAGTCGGCGCTCGGCGTGATCGGCGCGCCACTGCCACGCCTGCAGGCGTTCACGCTGCCGCAGGCCCCGCCCGGCGTGATCGCGCGGGACGCCAAGCTCGCCTGTGACGCTGCGGTGGGCGAACCGTACCTGTGGGCGCTGCAGGGTGCGTTCGCCGAGGGGCTCGGCTTTCTCGGCTATCCGTATCTCGCCGAACTCACGCAGCGGCCCGAGTACCGGCGGCCCGCCGAGATCCTTGCGAAGGAGATGACCCGCAAGTGGATCCGGCTGCAGGGCACCGGGGATGACGACAAAACCGAAAAACTCGCGGCGATCGAGGCCGAGATGAAGCGCCTCGGTGTGCAGGCGGCCTTTCGCAAGGTCGCCGAGCAGGATGGCTTTTTCGGGCGCTCGCAGATCTTCATCGATTGCGGCAACAGCGACGATCCGGCCGAGCTGCTCACGCCCCTCACCGACTCGCCGCTGAAGGTCGGCCAGGGAACGCTGCACGGGTTGCGCGTGGTCGAGCCGATCTGGACCTACCCCGGCATGTACGATTCGGCGAACGCGCTAAGCCCGGATTTCTACCGCCCGCGCAGCTGGTTCGTGATGAACCGCGAGGTGCACGCCACGCGGTTATTGACGTTCGTGTCGCGCCCCCTGCCCGACATGCTGAAACCCGCGTATGCGTTCGGCTGCCGCTCCCTGTCGCAGATCGTCAAGCCCTACGTCGACAACTGGCTGCGCACGCGCCAGAGCGTGTCGGACCTGCTGCATTCGTTCTCGACGATGGTGCTGAAAACGAACCTCGCGG
>NZ_JBNDKT010000106.1:0-4193 GCF_050435685.1 Paraburkholderia sp. GAS448 | reverse complement strand
CCTCGCAAAAAGATGCCAGTTAACGCGCTTCCGCCTTTGTTTACAACCCTCACAAGCAGTTTTTAACATTCGTAACGTTTCGTGCGATGGCCCTGACCATGCGCTACTGATCTTTGCGAATCTGGACGAGTCTGATCGGCAGCACTTCCTTTCGTCGTTCAACAGATTCGTGCTCGCGTCTCCGAAATCCCGTCATCAGCTGATCGAGCAGTGGAGCCGCGATCTTGGGCAGCCGACCGACGGCAGTTGAACCGATTAGTGGGCCTTGGTGGTTAATGTGATAATGCGTTCCCGCCCACCCATGCGCGTGCATGCAGGAGCGCGATACGTGTTCACCGGAATCCGGGCAGCTGAAAATTCAGCGGACCGCATCGGTCAATCGCACAGGCCGATTCGACGGTATGGTTCCGATGGTGAAAGATAGCCGGATGGCTCTCATCACGGGCTGAACGGGTGCCGACGCGTCCCGCCATGCAGCGCCGCGACTGGGGAGCATTACGATTACACACAACGACATTGAGGAACCCGATACGCGCGACGATGTCCTCACCGTGCGGTGCTTCGCTTTGCCGTCGTCCGGTTACGCCAGCACTGATGGGTAACAATCTGCGGTGACATCCACCGCCAACGCTTCCACCAGCTATCCGCCCCCCAATGAGGAATTTCATGCCCAGATCTCTTTCCACGCCGTTGTCCAACCGGTTGGGCATCTCACTTCCCATCGTTCAAGGCCCGATGAACGGCGGCTCAACGCCGGAAATGGTCGCTGCGGTATCCAACGCCGGCGGGCTCGGTTCGCTCGCCGCAGTCGGGCTCAGCGCCGACGCGATGCGCACGCAGGTCGCCGCGATTCGCTTGCAATCGACCAGGTCGTTCAACATCAACCTGTTCGTGCTCGATACACCGGCCCCGACCGGGCGCCAACTCGCACGCGCGATTGAACTTCTGCAACCCGTGCGCGCCGAACTCGGTCTTGCGCCAGGAAAACCGCTTGACCGGTATTGCGAAGGTTTCCGTCACCAGCTCGACACACTGATCGAACTCAGGGTGTCGGTTGCGAGCTTCACGTTCGGCCTTCTCGACGCGCAGTCAGTTGAGCGCCTGCATCAGGCGGGCAGCCTTGTCGTCGGCACGGCGACAAACGTAGCGGAAGCCCTGGCATGGGAAGCCAATGGGGCGGACATCATTTGCGCACAAGGCGCGGAAGCAGGCGGCCATCGCGGCACGTTCCTCGGCCATGCCGACGACAGCATGTCGCGGAATCGTCAACGACTATATGCGCCGCATGGCGCAGCACGAGAAGCACGTGCCGGCCTATCCGGTTCAAAACGCGTTGACGACGGAAATCAGAAAAGCCGCCGGCGCGGCCAATCGCCCCGACTTCATGTCGCTCTGGGCGGGTCAGGCAGCCGGCATGGGCCGGCGGCGCCTCGAAGGCGTTCCCGCTGCAGAGCTTGTCCGGCAGCTTGCGGAAGAAACGCGCGCCGCACTCGGCTGATGCATCTGATCGGAAGCACGCCTCAAGGACTGGGGTGGCCGTAATGGGCTTCAAGAGCGAAAGCGGCTTACACCAACGCACAATTGCGCCCGCTCGCACCCGACCATCGCGAAGCTCATGTACCGCGGCACTCATCCAGTCTGCCTGCTTCCCCGAGTCGCGTGGTCAAACGGTGATCTACGCCGACAGGGATGTCCCTGAAGACGAAGAGGGCATAACCTGTGGTACCAGGTCAGGACGGTAGACTCGGTTGCGCCGCGTTTTCCACTTCAGGCTTTCCCGGCCGCCCCAAATGACTTCACTGCGACAATCAATCGAAACCTACATTCAGGCGAAAGATAGCAACCGTCCGCATCTGATGGCCGATGCGTTCACGACCGACGCAGAGCTGGCCATCGAGGTCAAAACCGGCGAGATAGCCTTTCCCGGCAGCACCAGGGGGCTGGCTGCCATTTCGACCGTTCTCGTCAGTCAGTTCGCGCAGCGCTATGAGAACATCGACACGTTATGCATGGGAGCGCCCCCCTGCCGATTGGCATGCGTTTGATTGCAGCTGGCTTGTCTGTATGACCGAAAAGGACACTGGCGCGGCACGGGTGGGCTGCGGCCGGTACGAATGGCATTGCGCCGATAGCACGGGAAAGGTCTCGAAGCTGCGCATTACCATCGAAGAGATGGCGACCCTGCCACACGATTCGAGCGCGTCAATCCTCGAATGGGTGCGGAAGGTTGTGTCGCGATAAGGTCAGCAGGGCTGAGAAAGTTGTGTGTCATGGTAAGGAGTCCTTAAATGACAGGATCCTGGGTGGAATCTGTGGGTAATTTGATGGGGATCAGGGAGGGACTGGTCAAAGTCAAAGGCCGACATTGGACAACGACGCAGGATGCTGGTTTTGTATGGTCGTAAGCGCTCAAATGCGGCGCTTACGACCATCGCATAGCATGGCAAACCGTCGTGGCGTCAAGGGACCGCTGACGCTCAGGCTGCGTCTGCCCTGACCCGTCAGTTTTCGTGCGGTGTTACGGATACGGTATCGCACTTGCGCGGATTTGCGCGGCCGTTCACGAGGGGCAAAGGAAGCGATAGAGTTTCTTGCAGGTGGCGTCGAAAGCGCTCTGGGCATGCTCGTCGAGGTGCCGGGAGATCAACGGGCCACCATGGTGATCAATCTGGTTGAGAACGAGCGTACGGGCATCCATCGCGGCTGCATCCGGGTTTTCGTGGCGGGCTTCAATGAGATGCCCGCCAAGCATCCAGAGGTGATCGCGGTGACGATTCAACGTTTTGCGCGCATATCCCTGTGCGAGCAGGTGATGCAGGAAAGGCGTGAAGACTTCGACGAACGCCTGCCCGGGCGGAATGTCCTCGTCCTCGAAACGCCAGGACGCGGGCCAGTTCTGCAGGTCGGGGACGTAGCGCGCCAGCGCATCCTGATCCAGGGCGACAATAGCGGCTTCGCCCTTGCCGCTCCTGGCCTTGCTAACCATGTTGCTGACCCGCCTGCTCAATGCCTGCCATCATTTTCCCGGTTTCGTTTATGAAGGTGCGCGACTGTGCGAGGCAACCCAGTCCATCGAGATTGACGTACGGCCGCGCAACGGTTCGAAGCCGGTCTGCTCGTGCTGCAATCGCCCCGGCAGTGGCTACGACACGCTCTCGCAGCGTCGCTACTGCGGCGTGAAGGTCGAAGCGCTGCCCTGGGCCAACGGCAAGCACACGCTCACCCGTGCTTACATGATCTTCCTCGCGCAGTGGGCCCGCAAGCTGTCCTGGAAGGAGACGGCGCAAAGCTTCCGCACCAGCTGGGAGAAAGTCTTCAATGCAGTAGAGTGGGTGGTCGACTGGGGGCTGAACCATCGCGAACTCGGCACGGTCCGCGCGTTGGGCGTCGACGAAATCCAGTATGGTCGTGGACACCAATACCTCACCCTGGTCTACCAGATCGAGGCCGGCTGCACGCGTCTGCTCTGGATCGGGCAGGAGCGCACGAAAGAAAGCTTCGCCAGGTTCTTCGCGATGATCGGAAAACCGCTATGCGAGAAGGTTGAGTTCGTCTGCTCGGACATGTGGAAACCTTACCTCGAGATGATCGCGCTACATTGCCCCAATGCACTGAACATCCTCGACCGCTTCCACATCGTTGCAAAGATGAACAAGGCGATCGATGAGGTTCGCGCTGACGAAACCCGCCGTATGACCCGCGATGGATATGAGCCGGTACTCAAGAAGTCCCGCTGCTGCCTGCTCAAGCGGCGGGAGAACCTGACCGACAAACAGCGGCTGCGCATGCGCGAGCTGTTGCGCTACAACCTGCGTACCGTGCGCGCCTGGCTGTTCAAGGAAGAGTTCCAGCAGCTCTGGGATTACGTCTCACCTGTGTGGGCCGGGAAATTCCTCGACCAGTGGTGCACCCAGGTGATGCGTTCACGCATCGAGCCGATGAAGAAATTCGCCCGCACCGTGCGCGCCCACCGGGAGCTGATCCTCAACTACTTCCGCGCGCGAAAGCAGTTCTCCAGCGGCATCGTCGAAGGCTTGAACAAAGCCAAAGTCACCATGCGAAAAGCCTATGGCTTTCGAACCTTCAGAGCGACGGAAAAGAGGTGGCGCCGAGAATTCGGACAGTTCGTTGAGTGGAAAAGCTGGGGCGTGAGTCGGTCATAATGGCCGGCAACAGGGAACCAGAAGATGACG
>NZ_JBNDKT010000105.1:0-4291 GCF_050435685.1 Paraburkholderia sp. GAS448 | reverse complement strand
GGCATCACCTCGTCGCGCTGCACGAATGAGGAAACCTACCTCGTGCAGAAGCTCGTACGTGCCGCGTTCGGCAACAACAACGTCGACACCTGCGCGCGGGTGTGCCACTCGCCGACAGGCTATGGGCTGAAGACGACGCTCGGCGAGTCGGCCGGTACGCAGACCTTCGCGTCGGTCGACAAGGCCGACGTGATTATGGTGATCGGCGCGAACCCGACCGACGGCCACCCGGTGTTCGGCTCACGGATGAAGCGCCGCGTGCGTGAAGGGGCGAAACTGATCGTCGTCGATCCGCGCCGCATCGATATCGTCGATACGCCGCATGTGAAGGCCTCGCAGCATCTGCAACTGCGCCCCGGCACCAACGTCGCGATCATCAATGCGCTCGCGCACGTGATCGTCACCGAAGGGCTGCTGAACGAGGCATTCATCGCCGAACGCTGCGAGACAGGCGCGTTTGAGCATTGGCGCGCGTTCGTCGCACTGCCGGAGAATGCGCCCGAAGCGACTGTCGAGATCACCGGCGTGCCTGCCGACCAGGTGCGCGAAGCCGCACGGATCTATGCGACCGGCGGCAATCCCACAGGGACTCCCTCCGGTCGCGCGGCGATCTATTACGGCCTTGGCGTGACCGAACATGCGCAAGGCTCGACGATGGTGATGGGCATTGCGAACCTCGCGATGGCGACCGGCAATGTCGGCCGCGAAGGCGTGGGCGTCAATCCGCTGCGCGGCCAGAACAACGTGCAGGGCTCGTGCGACATGGGTTCTTTCCCGCACGAGCTGCCCGGCTATCGCCATATCAGCGACTCGACCACGCGCGCGCTCTTCGAAGACGCGTGGCACGTCACGCTGCAGCCGGAACCCGGCCTGCGCATTCCGAACATGTTCGAAGCCGCTGTGCACGGCAGCTTCAAGGGTCTGTACTGCCAGGGCGAAGACATCGTGCAGTCGGATCCGAACACGCATCATGTGTCGGCGGCACTGTCGTCGATGGAATGCATCGTCGTGCAGGACATCTTCATGAACGAGACGGCCAAGTACGCGCACGTGTTCCTGCCGGGCTCGTCGTTCCTCGAAAAGGATGGCACGTTCACCAACGCGGAGCGCCGCATCTCGCGTGTGCGCAAGGTGATGCCGCCGCTGGCCGGCTATTCGGACTGGGAAGCGACGCTGCTGCTGTCCCGCGCGCTTGGCTATGAGATGGACTATGCGCATCCGGGCGAAATCATGGATGAGATCGCGCGCCTCACGCCGACCTTTCATGGCGTCTCCTACGCGAAGCTCGATCGGCTCGGTAGCATCCAGTGGCCGTGCAACGAAGAAGCGCCGGACGGCACGCCGACGATGCACGTCGACACGTTTGTTCGAGGCAAGGGCAAGTTCGTGATCACGAAGTTCATCGCAACGCCTGAAAAGGTCACGCGCAAGTTCCCGCTGATCCTGACGACCGGCCGCATCCTGTCGCAGTACAACGTCGGCGCGCAGACCCGGCGCACGGAGAATTCGCGCTGGCACGACGAAGACCGGCTCGAAATCCATCCGCACGATGCCGAGGAGCGCGGCATCAAGATGGACGACTGGGTCGGCATCGAATCGCGCGCCGGTCAGACCGTGCTGCGCGCGAAGGTCACCGAGCGGATGCAGCCGGGCGTCGTCTATACGACGTTCCACTTCCCCGAATCGGGCGCGAACGTGATCACCACCGAAAGTTCGGACTGGGCGACCAATTGCCCCGAGTACAAGGTGACCGCCGTGCAGGTCACGCCGGTCGAGCAGCCGTCGCAGTGGCAACAGGACTATTCACGCTTCAACGAGCAGCAGCTCGATCTGCTGAAGCGGCGCGAGCTGGCCAACGCCAGCGCAGGCAAGTGAGGAGCGGCGATGGATGCACAGAACCTGATCGAGATGGCGAACCGGATCGGCGAGTTCTTCGAGTCGATGCCGGACCACGATGAAGCGCTCGCCGGCATCGCGGATCATATCCGCTGCTTCTGGGAGCCGCGCATGCGGCGTGCGCTGCTGGCAGTGCTCGATACGTCGAACAAGGAGGCGTTGTGCCAGATCATGCGAGAGGCGCTGGCGGGCCATCGCGCTGAGTTGACGCCCGCTCAAGCATGAGCCGCGAAGCCAGCGGCGGCGTCGCTTGCGCTCGCGATACGGCGCACGGTGATGACGCACCGCCGGAAAAATTCGCATCGTCCGAGTCGAAATGGATGTCGATTCCGGCGTGACGGCATTCGTGACTTCAAAACAGGAAGAGACAGATGAAGATCTGTGTTTATGGCGCCGGCGCGATCGGCGCGTACCTTGGCGCGCAACTCGCACTGGCAGGCGCCGACGTCAGTTTCGTGGCGCGCGGCCCGCACCTCGCCGCCATGCAGGCAAACGGCGTACGTCTGCAGATCGACGGTACCGAGCGTATCGTCAAGGTGCGTTGCTCAGCAGACCCGCGTGAACTCGGCGTGCAGGACTATGTGATCGTTGCGCTGAAGGCGCATTCGGTGCCGGGCGTGGTGGGCGCGATGCAGCCCTTGCTGGGGCCTGACACAGCGATCGTTACCGCCGTGAACGGGATTCCATACTGGTATTTCTACAAGCATGGCGGCGAATTCGCCGGCACTACACTCGACAGCATCGACCCGGGCGGCAAGCAGTGGAACCAGCTCGAACCTGAGCGGGCCATTGGTTGCGTGGTGTATCCGGCGGCCGAAATCGTCGAGCCTGGCGTGATTCGCCATGTGTACGGCAAGAAATTCCCGATCGGCGAACCGGGCGGCGAACGTACGGAGCGGATCGAGAAACTGCACGAAATCATGGTGGCGGCGGGTCTGGACGCGCCGATCCGCGACAATATCCGTGACGAGATCTGGCTGAAGCTATGGGGCAATCTCTGCTTCAATCCGATTAGCGCGCTGACCCACGCGACGCTGGACGTCATCACGAGCGATCCGGCGGCGCGCGCGGTATCGCGGACCATGATGCTGGAAGCCCAGACAATCGGCATCCGCTTCGGCGTGCATTTCCGCGTGGATGTTGAAAGGCGTATCGATGGCGCGGGTGCGGTCGGCGCCCACAAGACCTCGATGTTGCAGGATCTTGAAGCCAACCGCCCGATGGAGATCGACTCACTGCTTACCGTTGTCCAGGAAATGGGCCGGCTGGTCGGCGAGGCAACGCCGACGATCGATACGGTGCTGGCATTGATCAAGCTGCGCGAGTGCATTGCGCAGCAAGCGCCGGTTCAGGTAGCTTCTTCGGGTTCTGGTGCAAATAGGGTAGTCGAATCGGTTAAAGTAGCTCGCTTGACGAAATGAGGGCCGCCGATGAGCAAGTTCAAGGACATCGCAAAGTTGTTCGCCGGTCGGCACTTCGATCGCGATACGATCGTTCTGTGCGTTTGTTGGTATCTTCGCTATAAGCTGAGTCTGCGTGATCTGGTCGAGATGATGGCCGAACGTGGTCTGTCGCTCGCTCACACGACGATCATGCGGTGGGTACAGCGCTACGCGCCGGAATTCGCCAAGCGCTGGAACCGCTTTGATAGGCCTGCTGGTCAGTCGTGGCGCGTCGATGAGACTTACCTGAAGGTGCGCGGCCGATGGGTCTATCTCTATCGCGCAGTGGACCGAGCCGGGCAGACCGTGGACTTCAGGCTCGGCGCCAGGCGCGACGTGAGGGCCGCCAAGGCCTTCTTGACGAAGACGATCAAGCATCAGGGGCGTGCACCGCACGCCGTCACGCTCGATGGCTATGCGGCCTCACACCGGGCGGTCCGCGAGATGAAAGCTGACGGCGTGCTGCCCGAAGACACCAAGGTCCGATCCTCGAAGTATCTGAACAATGTGATCGAGCAGGACCATCGCAACGTCGAGTCCAGGACATATGCTGGGCTTCAAACGATTCAGGAACGCGGTAAGCACCTTGGCCGGCATCGAGCTGGCACATCGCATCCGCAAGGGACAATTCGATCTCGCGAAACTGCGCCTCAAAGATACCACTACGCCCGCGGTCTGGGACGCCGTCCTCGCCGCATGACGATGTGACATACCGACAGGCCGTCTCTCGCAATAATCGAATATTTGCACCGGAACCGGCCACACTGAAAGCGAGCTTGGGTGCCTCCACTTTTAACACCCCGCTCGGCGTCGCAAATGAGAATCTGCGATTCAAAGCCAATCGCAGTTCAATCCAAGAGGGAATCACGCATGAAGATTCACGAGTACCAGGGTAAGGAAATCCTGCGGAAATTCGGAGTCGCGGTACCGCGCGGCAAGCCGGTATTCTCGGT
>NZ_JBNDKT010000104.1:0-4327 GCF_050435685.1 Paraburkholderia sp. GAS448 | reverse complement strand
TTCAACAACACACTTCGTCCACTTCATCCTCTACCCAGGCAACATGAAGCGGCCAGGTTAGCGAAAGTCAAACTGTTTTACCAGGTGCACTTAAGTGACTCCGTATTCGCTACAGGAAGTCTTAGTGCCTTCGTAGTACCGCTGACGCCGGGGAACGCTGTTCGGGCGGACCCGGTCGAGGAAAGGGAGGCATCGTCGTCGTTGTTTACAGAACCGTTCACGGGAAACACGGGAGGTACATTGAAACCGGAAAGCGTGTCAACGAAACAGGAACGGATAGCCATGCTGGCAAGAAGCAATCCGGCCATGGCACTCACGTCGCTAAATCAGTACGTCGACTACGAGTGGGTGAAATACGCCTACGACTGTACGCGCAAGGATGGCGCGGTTGGCGTGGACATACATCCACACTCGCGCGAAAAATTTGGAAATTCCGGCCGCTCCCGAGCGGAGTGGGGCCCGTTTGCCGCCGGAAGGCCTTTCAGCCAAGTCACGTTGAGCGCCTTTCAGTGCACCGTCGTTTCAGGGCCCGCAGCACTTCTTGTACTTCCTCCCGCTTCCGCAGTGGCACGGATCATTTCTCCCGATCTTGGGGCCGGAGATGATGGGCCGAGATTTCTCCACGATTTGTGCAGGTTCGAATGGACGAGATGTCGACCATTGGCGGAAGTTGCCAAGTCTTTCCTCCGCCATGATACGGGCGAGTGTGCGATCTTCTGGACGAGTCCTGAAATGGTATTCAGCGCGGTCAACATCCCCCAAAACACTCAGCTCCACGCGATCCTTTTCGTAGGCTGCGCGGACTACATCGAATGATTCCAACGCATTCAGATCAGATAGCGCTGAAATGAGAAAGGCATTGATACTTAGATCGTTTGTCTCGTAGGCTCGAAGCAGATCGGTCAGAATTTCGACGCATTTTGCTCTTTGTGCCGGATGATCGGCCCCAATCTGAGAAATCACCCGGAATGTGCAGATTCGAGCGAACTCCCCGTTTTGAGGATTACGGGCATACGACTCGATGGCATTGAGCGAGGCGGGGCCAATCTTGCTGAAGACATCGGGATACTCTTCGCCTATCCAGTCGTAATTCTCGTCATCAATTCGATGCAGTATGGATAGGAGCGCAGGAACTGCTTCAGTGGCTTTAAGTTCGGCGAGAATCCGCCATGCATGAATCGGTGCCATGGCAGTGTCGTTAAATTCTGATTCGTACACTGTCGTGTCGTCCAAGATCCGGATCAAATCTGGAACGTGAGACTGATCAAAGCCCGATTGCAGATATTCATGCCACATTTGTGGACCGATGCGTGAACGGGACAGGGTTTCGCCAAAGTTAGCGAGTCGATCAAGCAACTGAAAGTACGAGGTTTGCGTCTGGTTTGTCATGACGGGTAGAGGCGGCGCATGATTCCCGCTAGGAGGCAAGCTGAGCGGCGGCGGCTCATTGTACAGCCTAGGTAAGACGTGATGTCACTTCATTGGTCGCGTTGAGGAAGCTGCTACGGCTGCCAACGGGCTCGCCGCCGGAGTTCCCCTGGCGATTTTTTCAGTTTGAAGAACCAATTTTTAAGGGGCAATCAGTTTGACTGGCCGCTTTCTGTCACGCCGTCGGGCCGTTCCGCGTTCCGGGTCGATCCGAGTCGGTCGTCACCGGACCGGGGTCGGCCAACAACGGATAACCAGCCCTCGTTCGCTCGTGCTACGATCGCAGTGCCTGACTGAAGTGACGAAAGCTGGCTTTGAGCCACTTCGCAATTGAGGTTGACCCGGGAAAACGGACACCTATTCTTTTGAAGAGGAGGTGCCGTCATGGGCCAGCATCGGAAGCCGTACCCGGCGGAATTCCGGGCGCAGATGGTGGAACTGGTGAAGGCGGGACGTACGCCTGAGGAATTGGCGCGCGAGTTCGAGCCGACCGCACAAAGCATCATCAACTGGGTTGCGCAGGCCGATCGTGACACCGGCATGCGCCACGACGGGTTGACCACGGCCGAGCGGCAAGAATTGACGCGGCTGCGTCGCAAGGTCCGTCAGCTCGAGATGGAGCGCGACATACTCTCTCACGCGGCGGCCTGGTTCGCCCGGGAGACCGGGGTCGTACCGCCGAAGGGTACGGATTCATGAAGGCGAACCGGGTTCGCTGGCCCATTGCCACAATGGCGCGGCTGCTGCGGGTCTCCACCAGCGGCTACTACGCGTGGTTGGTACGAGAGCCGTCGAAACAGGCATGCAGTGATGCGCAGTTGCTTTCGCACATCCGTACACTGCACGCGAGTTCGCGCGGCACCTACGGCGCGCCGCGCATCCACATCCAGCTTGGGCGCGAGGGCGTGCATGTCGGACGCAAGCGCGTCGCGCGTTTGATGCGCCTGGCCGGTCTATGCGGGGCAAGCCGTCGGCACTGGAAGCAGACCACGCGAGCTCGCGCGGGGGCACGGCGCGCACCTGATCTCGTACGCCGTCACTTCAGTGCCGACGGGCCTAACGTGCTGTGGGTGGCAGACGCCACCTACATTCCGACGAGCGAGGGATTCCTGTATCTGGCGGTGGTGCTCGATGTCTTCAGTCGCCGCGTCGTGGGCTGGGCGATGTCCAACCATCTGTACACGGAGCTGATGCTGCGTGCGCTCGATATGGCGCTCGCGCAACGTCGGCCCGAGCATGTCATCCATCATTCGGACCAGGGGTGTCAAGGCGGATTCAACCGGTCGTCGCAACACTAGATTGTTGAACAGATTTTAGATACTCGTCCAGAGCTTCGGCCGGGGTCTTCCAACCAAGCGTTTTCCGGGGCCTGGAATTCAGTGCATTGGCAACGGCCTGGATTTCTCGAGCGCTCCACCGAGACAGGTCTGTGCCCTTTGGAAAGTATTGCCGCAAGAGGCCGTTCGTGTTCTCGTTCGTGCCGCGCTGCCATGGACTGTGCGGGTCGGCGAAGAATACCTTCACCCCGGATTCGACCGTGAAGCGAGCGTGATCGGATAGTTCCTTGCCACGATCCCAAGTCAATGACCGCCACAACTGGGCAGGCATGTCAGTCACGGTCTTCTTGAGCGCATTGGCCATCGTGACAGCTCCGTAGCCAGCCAGCGCGGGGCCGTTCTTCGTCCGGGGAGTCAACCCATAGCCTTTCTCCCGAGGCAGGTGCACGAGCATGGTGAAACGGCTTGATCTCTCCACCAGCGTCCCAATAGCAGATCGGTTCAGGCCGATGATCAGGTCACCCTCCCAATGCCCTGGCACGGCACGATCCTGCACTTCTGCAGGCCGGCTAGAGATCATCACATCCTCGCTAACGTGCGCCCAAGCCTTGGCTCGTGCCCTGGCCCTCGGCACGCGCAACGCCCGCCCTGTGCGAAGACAGCTGACCAGCTCGCGCTTGAGGGCACCTCGGCTCTGGATATAGAGAGCCTGGTAAATCGCTTCGTGAGAGATGCGCATAGATTCGTCATCCGGGAAGTCGAACTGCAGCCGTTTGGAAATCTGTTCGGGCGACCAGCCATTAGCCCATTTACGGTCACCGCGATGCGGCTTGTTTCTCCCTTTGAACGGTGCTTGCCGAGGCCCAGCAATCGCACGGCCATCAGCATCGCGAACCTTGCCCTCCAAACGGTCTTGCACGTAGTGGTGCAGCCGTGGGTTAGTCACCAGTTTCGACGGTTTGGGTCTTTTGGCAACCAGTTCGGCCTTCCACTGCGCAACCGAAGCCCGATACTCAAGCTGGCCGCTACGAGTTGCAGCGTTACGTGTCAGTTCCCGGGAGACCGTTGACGGGCTGCGTCCGATACGGCGAGCGATCTCGCGTACTCCGACGCCTTGGAACGAAAGTAACCCAATCTCTTCTCGCTCCGCGAACGACAAGTACCTCCCGGATAAGGGGTTCGACATGAAAAGTGGCATGCCGCCATTATGACGAAACCAGCGAGTGCCTACCGCCTGCGACACGCCAACCGCCTCTGCAGCCTTCTCACTTGTAATGCCTGTCGCGATTTGCTCCCAAAATCGCCGCTCGATCTCACGCCGATGCGACGGCGCACCTGGCGAGCGCATCGCTGCTCGCCCTGTCAACTTATACATCCACCCCGCCGGTCGTCCCATAAACACCTCCTCGATCAAAGGTGTTGCGACGACCGGTTGAATCCGCCCAGTACACGTCCATTGCCTTTGGGCGGCGCTGTCGCGAGGCACGCGTGCAACCGTCGATGGGCACTGCGGGCGACTGCTTCGATAAGGCTTGTGTTTCACACTACACCTCCTCGCGGCGATCAGAAACGACGTCGGGATGACGACGCCGGCAGGACAGCTTGACGCCCATCGCCTTTCT
>NZ_JBNDKT010000103.1:0-5208 GCF_050435685.1 Paraburkholderia sp. GAS448 | reverse complement strand
GAGCACGTTCCTTCGGTGCGGGTGTCTGGTCAGTTCCAGGATCTCGACCAGCACTTCGCGCAACCGCTGCGATTCGTACAACGCACGATTGCGGATTAATCGGCAGCTGCCGATTAATCCGCTATTATTGAGCGAGGCGCACGAGCAGTCAGTGATATTCGCCATCGCCTTCGTCATGATGAGGGTCCTGTAGGTCCCGTCGTCGAGTTCAACGTTGCGCATGACGGGCGGCGAGCCGTCGTTACATACGCCGCAATTGAACGGCTGGACGCCCTCGGTCGGGTTGGCCGGGTCGTAGGCTTCCGCAAAGCCGAACTCGGCGGGCGGGAGCGCCGCAGCGACGCCGCGTTTTACATTGACGATTTTTCCCCATACGTCCAGGCCGTAGCCGATAGCGGTCGCGACGTCCCAGATCGTGTCGTAAAAGCTGTCGAGATCGGTACGCGGGTCGAGACCCTGGTTCAGGCACTCAATGATCGCGGTGATCGTCGGCCCGGTCGCGTACTGCGACAGCAGCGTCTGCCGCCAGTTTTTCACGCCTGCACTCGATGCCGAAGGCGAGCGACGTTGCATTGATGACGATCGGATCGGTGCCGAGCAGGTATCCGACGCTCGACGCCATGGACATCCTGATCACGCAGGATCGCCAGCACGTTCACGCTGGCGTCCGTCGCGGTCACGGCCGCGTAATAGCGGCCCGCATAGGTGGTCGAGCCGATGCGCGCCTTCGGGCCGCCGTCATCCCCATTGAACGCCGCGAGAATCGCCTGCCGGATCAGCGCATTGATATCGGCGGGCAATTGGCTGTTCGCCTGGATCTGCACGGCGAAGAAGCACTGCACCGGGCCGGGCGTGACCCAGCGCACCGTGTACTGCGGCTGCGGCTCGGCGTAGCTCGTGTCGTACACGACAAACGACGTGTCGCCGTTGTAGTCGCAGCCCAGTGCCTTTTTGCTCCAGATCGCCTGGGCGGTGTTCGCCGCCTCACCACCGATGGCCGACACGAACAGCGAATGGGAGCCAAGCGGATAGTCCGTCGCGCCATAGCTCACCACCGCCCCGGTCGGGTTATCGATGACGAATGCATCGAGCACATTGGCCACCGACAGCACGGCCGCATAGACCGACTGCACGCTGTTGACGGCATTGACCGCGACCGACAGCCGCCGCCTTGCCTCGAACTGCGCGCGGGTCTCGACGTTCTGCCCGGGCGTGCCAGCGGTGGCGTTCGACACGCGGTCCCAGCCCTGCACCGCGGTATAGATCGTCGCGAGCGCGCCGATCGGGCACGCGATGGGGCCGCTCGTCTGACACTGGAACGCGACCTCGATCTGGCCGGAGGCGGGGATCGTGGCGGCGGCCGTCGATGAATACAGGTAGCCGTTCACGTCCTGTGCGACGGAACCAGCCGGGATGACGGTGCCGACCAGCCCGATGCAGGTCGCCGTCACGACCGTGCCCGAGGCGGCGATGCGGTTCAGGAAGTAGATGCGGCCGATTGCGTCCTGCCAGCGCCCGGACGCGACATCGGGGTCGACCTGGTTGGCGACTTCCAGGATGTCATTGTTCTTGTCGCCGATGATCGCGGTGAACGACTGGGCGAGCTGCCCCTGCGGGGTCGACAGTCCCGGATTGACGCCGCCGCCGAACGCGGCGTTGATGTCGGCATGCACGCCCGCCAGGATTGCGGATTCCTGCGGCAACACGACGCCCGCATCCGTGAACCGGATCGGCGGGACGTTGGTCTGCATGGCAGGGCGCCGATACGGCGCACGGTGTCAGAAGCTGACTGTCTGTGTGTAGCCGCTGGCGTCCGTCACATCGACGGTGCCCGAAAGCTGGCGGTCGTTGAGCGTCAGGCTTGTCACGCTGGCGCCCGTGACGTTTGGCACGCCCAGCGCCGCGTTGACGATCTCGGACTGGATGAACGAGGCGGGCGGCAACTGGCCCAGGCCAGTGGCCTCCGCCTATCTCGTAATAATCAGTATTGTTAAAGAATGTCAATCGAAAGGGGGCCGTCAACGTCAGGGCGTGGCACGCCGTTAGTCGCCATGACGCACGTTCGCGTCGGCCTTGTTCAACCTGAGAGAGACGATCCTCATGAAACTCAAGCTCGCTGCTTTTGCCGCCGTTGCGCTGACACTTGCTGGTGCAGCATCCGCCAACGACTTCGACCACCACGACGCGCGCTGGCATCGCGACGCTGTTCATCAACGAACGGAACATCGGGATGCACGCCAGCACCGCGAAGAACGCATGCATGACCAACGGATGGCCGATGACCACCGTGAAGAGCGTCCCGTGCGCTAGATGCGGGAACCCGATGCCTTTCGTGTGATAGTCCCGCGCGTTCTGCATCGGATGCCAGGCGCTACAGCGGCGGACTCGTCGTGCCGCCCTGCGACTCGCGGTGCGTATGCTGATGCACGCTGGTGCCGTTTGCCGTGACATCCTGCTGCACGGTGAGCGGTCCGGCCATCCGCGCCTGACCGCCGTTCGGCCCTTCGCCCTGCGTGATTGCGCCATCGAGTTCAATCGACGGGGCCGCGTTTACGACCTGCGTGCCTGCGGTCAGTCCAATCTCGTTGTCCGCCTGCAGCGCGATGGATGGCGCCGCGAGCCGGATGCGCGCGGGCGACACGATGTCGATGCCGCTCGTCGAGAAGGCGATGTACTGCTGCGGGATGCCGGACAGCACGGTGGTCGCATACACCGAATCCGACATGTCGTGCTTGCGCAGGCTTCCCGGTGCGGCCGGTGCGAGGTTCGCGCAGGCCGACGAGCTGTCGCGGTCGCACACCACGACCAGACCGGTGTCGCCTGGCGGCGGATCGAGAATCACGGCGTTCGCGCCACCAGCGAGACGCAGGTACGGAATGCCGTGGATCACGCCATGCGCGATCACGTTGCCGGCGCCGTCGAGCTGGCCCACCAGCGGCTGCAGGTCGAGCGTGCCGGCCTCTTCGACACTGCTGTTCTGGCTGACCGCCACCACCCGCGCGAGATACGCGGTGCGCACGCGCGTGAGCAGCTGTTCAACGATGCTGCGATGCCGGTCATACTCGCTGGCGAGTGACCACGGCCGGATGCTCGCGACCGCGGCGGGGCCGGGTGCCGGACTAGTTGGGGTTGACACCGAGATACCCCGGCGGACAGAGATTCAATGTGCTGAACCACGCCCCGTCGGGCGTGAGCGTCGACAGTTCGTGATCGGAGCGCATCACCTGCCAGTTGCCGGAGGCCATCGGTACCATCGACTGCACGGTGGTTTTCGTGCCGAACAGGATGGCCGGGTTCCATTCGCAGCGCACCTCGATGCCCGTCGGCGTGAAGGTCGGATAGTCCGCAATGCCGGTGTCCGCTGACAGGGTAATGGGCGGGAAATCCGCGCCGCCGCCGTTCGGCCAGATGTGCATCACCTTCTGGTCGCGCAGCACGATGGTCTGCGTGGCCTGCGCGACCCGCTCGATCTGGTCCATGATCGTGCCACTCAGAAACTGGCCGGCAATCTTCGCGGTGACGCCGTGGTTGCGGAACGCGAAGCCGGCCTGCTGCGCAAGCCCGCCGATGATGCTCGCCACGTCCTGCGTGCCCGGGAAGGTATTGGCGGGCGCAGCCTGGATACGCTGCAGGAAACCGCTCGTCGCGTTCACGACGAACGACACCTCGGGACTGCCGCTAAAATCCGTCACCGCCGAATAGATCGTGCCGGTAAATACCATGTTGAGTGGTCCGCCGACGTTGCCAGCAGTGACGCTGACCTGATCGCCGTTCACCGCGAGGCCCGTGAGTCCGCGTGTCGCGAGCGCGCTCATGTCGGCGAGCTTCATGCCGAAAATACGCAGGCTTAACGTCGGCATCGCCATGCCGCCGCCGTTGTTCGCGATGCTCACCTGCACGCGGTGATCCGCCAGGTCGAGAATGCGCGTGCCGTCCGGAAAGGTCGTCTTCGCCAGCGCAAACTGCACGTCGATGCGCCGCAGTGCAAAGGTCATGCGCCACCCTTCACGCAGTCACCTCGATATAGACGAGCTGCCAGCGCGAGCCGAGTCCGCTGTACTGCGGATCGTCCGCGCCTTCGGCATCGATGAAGGTCAGGTCGCCGGTAAAGCCGAGATACGCCTCGCGCACGAGATACACGAAGTCGCGGCACAGCACACCGCTCATGATGAGGTTGCCGGACACGTAGAGGTCGAGGTAGAGGCCCGTGCTTTTCTGGTAGACATTGATGCCGCAGTTCTGCTGCGCAAGATTCACGGAAAGGCTCTGCGACGCGATCGCCGCGAGCGGAATCGTCAGCATCGCTGCAACCCAACCCCACCGTTCAGGTCACGATTCCTGACAGCGCTGTTTCGAGCGACGCGGCCACACCGGACATCACCTGCGTGGCTTCGGTCGTCATGGTGCTGATGATCGCCGACACCGACTGCGCGGCGTTCTGGTACTGGGCCTGGAGGCGGGCGATGCCCTGCTGCAGCGCCGTGCAGACCCAGCCCTGACTCTGCGGATCGCTGCCTGACGGCTGCGCGGTGTCCGAATACGCCGCGAGCGCGCTGGTGCGGATTTCGACGAGGTGGATCTCCGCGATGATCAGCGACAGGCCCGACGAGCTTTTGCGCTGGTAGTCAAGCCGGTCGATATTGAAGCCGTGGTAGGTCGCGTCGGGCGTCACCACGTTCACCAATACGAGCGACTCCCACAAGAATTCGAGTTCCGACAGAAACAGGTCCCGGCTCATGTTGCGCCCGCCGCACGACAGGCGCAGCGACAGTTCCTGCGGCGTCGCGACCTTGTTGTAGGCGGCGAACGAACCAGCCTCGACCGGATACGACGCGATGCGCTGCTCGCCACGAAAACCCAGATCCACCACTGAATCGGGTGTCACCAGCGCATTACCCTGATCGTCGGCAAGAATCCACTGCGGAACGTCCGAGGGCAACAGGTTGAAGTAGTCGAGTCCAAGGATCGCCGGCGTGACGCCCGTGAGCACGCCTACCACCAGCGGCAGGCGGTTCAGATCCGGCACGCCCGCCACCGGCGGCACATCGGGGAATTCGATCAGCGGCACATCAAGAGCCGGATACGGAAACGAAATTCGGACCAGGTGAGATATCTAACGAGGCTCCGCCTCAGACCGACGAGTGGTATGGGTGACTGGGTGGCGCTGGAGGTGTAGGGTGGCTCCGGTCGAGCCGGCTGGGACAAGCC
>NZ_JBNDKT010000102.1:0-5522 GCF_050435685.1 Paraburkholderia sp. GAS448 | reverse complement strand
GGCAACGGGCTCATTCTCCGTTGGAAACGCGTCAGGAGCGGCCCAAACACATATCCGAAACGCCCGTTCAGGCTCCGGTGCGGTTAGACAGCGCTTCTGGCAAGAAACTTAACCATATTTAACGTTTCGTGCGATGGCCCTGCTTACCGCGGGCACCGGGCAGGTCCAAAAATCGTCATCTTTGCCGCCCGCAGATCCTTATAAACAAAGGCTCTCAGGAGAAACCGCCAGATTTTGCACGAAAAGGACGATTACCCCTACTCGAAGACGATCATCCTGCGCTGACCGAAAAGCTGCGCCGCGCGAGCCCGCACTGGATGCGCCATAGCCATGCGAGTCACGCACTGGCGCACGGGGCCGAGCTCACGAGCGTGCGTGATAACCTGCGCCACGCGTCATCGCCACAACCTCGATGTACCTGCACGGCAACGATGCCCGGCGAGCCCGGCAGATTACTGACGCTTTCGGCCCACGCAAGGCCGTGCGGCGGTCCGGCTGACCGCGAGCCGCTTTCGCTTAACGTACTTTGTCGCCCCTTTCGTCAAACGCCCCCAACAGTGCCGATGGCGTCTGATAGCCCTGCTCACGTGACACGAAAACGTATCACCGTAACCTGTCCCGCCGCGTCCCAAGACCAGGCCGCGGCGATCAGAATCACCAGAGATACCGCACGCCGACATCGCCCCAGACGCCCTTGCGGCTGCCGCTGGCCGACGAGTTGACCGAGAACTGGTAGCCGAACTGGCTGTACACCTTCATATGGGTGTCGATCGATGCCGTCACCCCCGCGGCGACATCCATGCGCGTCGCCTGCCCGATCACCGGCACCTGGTCGACCCCGGAGTACGTCGTCGTCGCCTGCGCGCCCCAGTCCCGCCAGAGGTTCGCGCGCACGTACGGCTGCCAGACTTGGCCGTTCGCACCTGTGATCGTCCACTGGCCCCGCACGCCCAGCCGCCCGCTCACGCCCGAGGTCGAGCCCGGATCCACCGCACCCAGCCCGTCATTCTCTTCGTTCAGCCCCACATGCTGCCAGATCACCTGCGCCTGCGGCTCCAGCACAAAGCCGGGGCCCAACGGCAGCGGGATGGGGTAGCCCGCTTCCAGCGAGGTGGCGAAACCTGAGCCGCTGACTGGCAGCCGGGCGAACTGTGTGGTGGCCTGGCCGTCGTAGTAGGTGCCCTGGAACACCGCATCGACATACCAGCCGCCGGGACCGTAGTGGGTCCAGTAAGCGCCGCCGGAATACGCATCGAGATCCAGCGACCCGGTGTGGCTCATCACATAGCCGGTGGCCGCCGCGTTGGTGACCAGGCCGTCGACGTCGACACTGCTGTTGCCGTACGCATAGTAGACGCCGGCGGCGTCATGGTGACCTGGCAGGAAGCTGCCGCGCCACAGGTCGACGCCGGCCTGGAAACCTACCTGCTTGCCGCTCGCGCGCGCATCGGCGAACGTCTGGTAGCGGTTGTCGATCTGCTGGCCGAAGATACGGGCCCAGCCAGAGTGGCCCCAGCCGTCGTTGCCCGCGCCTCCGTCTGCCTCAGTCAGCGTGTCGCCGATGCGTTCATGCAGCGTGCCGAGCGTGGTGAGGCCCAGTTGCCGCGCGGCCGGCTGCACCACGCTGTAGGTGGCGATTTCCGGTCCGATGATCGGAAAGGTGCCCGGCTGTGCCGGCGGCCCGCCCGCCGGGGGCGACACAGGCGGCAGCTCGTCCGGGGGCGTCACGGGCGGTTCAGTCGGCTCGGTCGGCGTGCTGGGCGGCACGACGAAGGTCGAGCGCAGGAACCAGTCGCTGGGATCGCTGCCGCCCAGCCCGCCCTGGAACAGCCGGTAGTCGAAGGCGCCGCCGCGCAGCTCGCCTGCGGCCTGGGTAAAGGTGCCTGCGGCGGTGGTCGCGCCATTGATGGTCTGCACCACTGCAATGCCGTTCGCCGTCGTCTGGGCGCCAGGGCCGCCCACGTTCGTGACCGCCAGCGTGGTCGTGCCGGTTGCCGTGCCGCCATTGATCACCAGTTGGTCCGAGGGCGAATTATCCGCACCGAGGTAGGTGTTCAGCGCGAGGGTGCCGCCCTGACCGACGTAGCTTCTGGTGGTTAGCACCGCGCCGGGCGCGGTGCCGGTACCCATGTTGAACAAGCCGGCGTTGCTCAGGCTGGCGACCGTCTGACTGTTGCCCTGCAGATCGAGCGTGCCGGCGGCCTGCACCGCATAGTCAGAGTTCGGGCTGAAGACATTCGCCCCACCGGCCGCAAGCGTGCCGGCGGTGATCGTGGTGTTGCCGCTGTAGCTGCTCTCACCGGTCAGTGTCCAGGTGCTGGATCCGGTTTTTTGATAGGACACGAAATCCTGGTATTGCGCGGCTTGTCCGATGGAAGAAACGTCGAAGCTGGCTGAATCAGAACCACCCCAAATCAGCGTGTTGGTCGTACCTGTCACACCCGCAGCATTGCCGACCGTGCCCGTGATGGTGGAGCCTGCCCGCAACTCGAGCGAGTTGACGCCGCCGGTGAAAGCAATGGCATTGGCGCGAACGCTACCTGTGCCGGTCGCGCCACTATTGCCACCCACCCCGCCTGTACTGGGAGCCGGGCCCTGGCCTCCGGTCGTCCCATTCGCACCAGAAATGCCAGAAAGTCCTCCCGATATCCCGCCGCTGTTGATGATGGTCAGGTTGCTGCCGGTAATACCGATGCCGCCATTGCCGGCAATGCCGCCACTGCCACCGGGGCTACCAGCAGCACTGATGCCACTGCCACCACTGCCGGCACTACCGCCGCCACCGCCATTGCCACCAGAGATAGTGCCCGTATTGGTGATGGTCAGATTGTCGCCAACAATACCGCCACCGCCATTGCCGCCCTTGCCGCCAGCACCACCGGGGCCGCCACCCGAGCCATAGGCGCCAGCGCCGCCAGCGCCGCCACCACCTCTGCCGCCATCGCCCCCAGAGATCATGCCGTCACTGGTGATGGCCACATTGTTGCCACTGATCCCGACGCCACCATCGCCACCACTGCCACCACTGCCACCAGCACTGCCGCTGGTGGAGCCTCCGCCACCATTGCCGCCGGTGCCGCCGGCGTTCACATTCCCGGCACTGCCGATGCTGGCATTGCCGAGGCCCAAGGTGCCGCCGCCGCCTCCGCCAGAGCCGTCTCCCCCTAGCCCGCCGATTACACTGGCACCGCTCGACAACGTCACACTTCCGAAGGCATCGGCGCCGTCACCGCCACCGCCACCGCCGCCACCGCCACCGCCACGACCAGTGCCGGAGGGGCCGAGGCCACCACCGCCGCCGCCACCGGTGCCGCCGGTGCCGCCACGATAGGAAGTCGATAAAGTGCCAGACCCGGAAAAAGCGGTGCCACCACCACCACCACCACCACCACCGCCGCCGCCAGCGTCGGAACCAGAGGTAGGATCATTACTGAGGCCAACACCACCATTGTCACCACAGCCGCCGCAGGCGCTGCCTGTCATGCCAGCCGGGCCGCCCGTTCCCCCCGGCCCAACGATAGTAGCTCCCCCTGCCCCACCGGGGGCTCCCGAAAAACCGCCGCCGCCGCCGCCGCCAGTGCCATTAGGGGTCGTGTCTCCCACGCCCGCCCCGCCACCGGGGCTCGAAGCCGTTCCCCCGGCACCTCCAGCACTGACACCCCCCCCGCTAGCGCCGCCAGTCCCACCATTGGCCGCCATGGCGGGATTGGCGATACAAAATACCAATGCCGCACCGGCAAGGGTTGTTGTAGCCAGTGGATACGAGCGTTGGGGGGGGGGCTTGCGCATGATTTAACCTGAATGACGTCCAGAGATGATTGTGAGGGAAAAAAGAAGCGAATGGCGCGATCTTGCGCCACATTGCGCTGAATCTGCCAGGGCCTGTTGACAATCAGCAGGTCCAGATGAAAGAGGCGGAGAGCGCACCAAGTGATCAAAAAACATTCGAATAGCCCTCAGTTATTCGTAAGCGTCTGATCTGTACCGTAGCAGATTTTTGTGGCTCTTTTGAAAATGCAGTGGGTAATGCGGCTCACGAGGCGTGCGGGTTGATGCTGGAGAAGTCGAGCTTGCCGGCGATGAGGAACAGCACGGTTCGCATGGTTTTGAAGCTGGCGTACCCGCGCGCCTTGCGCTTGGCCGCTTGAAACAGGCCGTTAATGGCTTCAATGAAGCCATTGGTCTGGCGCGTCTGAGCCCAGGCGACGATGCCGTCAAAATGACGAAGGATCATGCGTGCGACGTCCTTCATAGGTTCGACCCTGGAACGCATGACGCCGGTGCACCACCGGCGCAACATCTTGGAGACGACGTGGATCTGCTTGCGATCGAGAATCTCGCGCAGCTGCTCGCGGTACATCCAGGCACGGGCCGTGCGGTTGGTGGTGTACTGGCTGACCAGCGCCTCGAGATCGGTCAGTTGCGCGAGGTTCAGCTTCTCAGCATCCTTGAGCAAAGACCAGCGCATGCCCTTCAGTGCGGGATCGGTCTTCTGCTGCGCGCGGCGTACGCCATCGAGCGCTTTGGAGGCGTGCGCCACGACATGAAACTTGTCGAATGTCACGCGCGCATCGGGCAGATGCTCCTCCACGCCCTTGATGAAGGCAGGCGACATGTCGATGCTGACCGATTTGATCTGCGCAGGCGTTGCGTGGTGTTCCTCCAGGTGACTGGCAAAGCGTTCGACAACGCCGGCATCCTTGCCTGGCGTGACGAAGACTACGCGCCTGCCGTCCATGTCGGCGACCAGCGAGACATAGTCGTGGCCCCGTCGGCACGAGGTTTCGTCAATGGCCACCGCGCTGACGTCGGACAAGTCAGTCGCGGCCACCGCGAGGTTCACGTAACGATCACAGATGGCCTTCACGCGATACCACGACAGATTCACCAGTCGAGCCACGGCCGCAAATGTCATCTCCCGGCACAGCGTCAGCACGAGCGCTTCAAACAGCAGCGTAAAGCCATCCAGCTTGCCCATCCAGTCAGGCTCCACGAGTCGCACCGAGCCGTCCGGCAGCCGCACACGCGGCACCCGCACCTCCAGATAACAGTCGAACTGGAAAAAATTGAGGTGCCGCAGTCGTTTGATGACCGTGTCGTGCACCGGGTGTTCGCCCGGCACCCCGGGGTAGGCAAACCGGCTGCCCGCTACAAAGTCCACGGCAATCGTCAGTTCCGTGCCGAAATCGACACCCTGCACATACCACGGCGCTTTGATTCCCAGGGCGGCTTCAAACAGCTGAGTTTGGTTCGTCATAGTTCACATGGTCTTGCAGGGCTGGTTGCAGCATTCTGCCGCAACCAGCCCTGCACCAGCTTATTTACCCCACACGCGTCAAGCGTTCGCTTCGCCGGCCTTACGCCCGCACTTGACCCGGCGGTCCACCCATTCGAGATTCGAAAGAGGCATTTTTGTTGACGGCGAAGACGCTAGATTCCTTGACTGAAATGATTTCATAGCAATTGCGACAGGTTTTTCTACGCAGCAATTTTCGCTTCGTCGCACCATGCGTTGACGGCCT
>NZ_JBNDKT010000101.1:0-5769 GCF_050435685.1 Paraburkholderia sp. GAS448 | reverse complement strand
CGCCACGGGGGACCTGACCATCAATTCGGCCGTGACCGCGCCGGGCACGATCCAGGCGCAGGCCGGACGCGATCTCACGGTGAATGGTGCGGTACAGGGCGGCAGCACCGTGGCGCTGGCCGGGGCGCGCAATGCGACCGTCAACGGCCCGGTGGCCGCCGTCGGTAATACGAGCCTCACGGCCTCGACGGGGACGCTGACGACCACCGGCAACGTGGTGACGCTTGGCGCACTGACTGCGGCCGGGCAGCAGGGCGTGACCCTGGGCGGTACGGTCTACAGTCAGGGCAACGCCAGCGTCAGTTCGGCGGCTGGCTCGGTTGCGATCGCTGGCGCGCTGTCGAGCCTAGGCACGATCACGGTCAGCGCGGGTCAGGACGCAGGCGTCACGGGCGCGGTGCACAGCGGTCAGAGCAGCACGATCACGGCCGCGCGCGATGTGGCGCTTGACGGCGGGCTGGAAGTGGACGGCAACGGTTCGCTCGCGAACCAGGCAGACGCGACGGTGCAGGCGAACGATGCGCTCACGCTGAACGGCTCAGGGACGAACGCCGGCACCGTCGAGGCCGTTATCGATACGGCCGGCATCAAGCTTGCCGCGCCGGGCACGGTGACGCCACTCACGACTTCGTCGTCCGTGACTGTGCTTGGGCAGACCGGCCAGATTGTGGCCGGACACAACCTGAACCTGTCGGGCGGCGACCTGACGAATGCCGGCACCCTCGCTGCGGTGAACGACGTCAACATCACCGCCGCGACCGGCGCTGCGATTGCAGGCTTTACGGCAGGGACGGCCGAAGCTGCAGCGGCGAACGCCGCGTTTGCCGCGCTGGTTACTTCGATGGCCGGGCAGGTCGTGAACGGGCAGTTCAGCCTTTCGGGCATCGCCGAATCGGTGGCGATTGCCGCGATCACGGCGGGCCTGACCAACGGCATTACGTTTGACAGCAATACCGATTCGTTTGATTTCAGCCTGACCCAGAACATCGGCAATCTTCCTTCAGGGGTAAGCACACTCGGTCAGCTCGCGGGTGTCACGCCAGGCGTTGGGACATCGGTGGCGCAATCAGCTGCCTCGGTCGCGGACAATCTTCCTCAGCAGGCACTGGCCATCGGTGCCGAAGCGACACTTCAGGCTGGCGTGCAGAGCGCGATCGGTGGCGGCAGCTTCCTGACCAATCTGGAAACCGATGCAGTCAGCGATGTCGCAGCGGCAGGCGCATACGATATTGGGACGGCGTTCAACGGGCAAGCGGGCAGTCTGGGGAGCACAAGCGATCCGGCGTATGTGCTGGCTCACGCTGCACTGGGATGTGCAGCGAGCGCCGCGCTCGGCACGGGCTGTGCAGGAGGCGCGATTGGCGGGGCCATCAGTGCCGCGACGGCGAACGAGATTGCAACGGCGGTGACCGGAGGTCAGGGTATTACCGATCCGGGCCAGCTTGCCGTAATCACGGCTGCCACGATGCTGCTTGGTGGTGGCGCAGCGGCGTTACTGGGCCAGAATGCGGCAGGTGCAGCGACGGCGGCGGAAAATGAGACGCTGAACAACACCTGCGCGACGGGCCACAACTGCGGCACACTGGCGAGCGCAATCGCCGACACGGGGCGCGCGGCGTGGAATACGGTGCTGGGCGCGGCTCAGTCGGTTCCGAACCTGGTGAATGGTGCATTGCCGGGCTACCCGGACTACGTGCCGTTCCTCAGCGGTGCAATGCTGCCGTATGACGATCCGGATTTCGGGAGTCTGGTGTCGCTGGTGGGATCTGTCGGAGCGGCCTCACTTATAGGAGGAGCGGCCACAAACACGGCGGTTAGTCAGGCAGATCTCGACACGCTTGCGGCGAATGGTGTGAAATTCACGCCACAAAATGTTGTCGCGACTGGAACAACACCGAGTGGGCAAGTTGTTTTCCTCGAAACCGGCAGTTCCAGCGCCGGTCTGCAACACATCATTGAAGAACATGGTGCAGAGTTTGCGAACATGGGCGTTTCGCCAGCACAAATTCCCGAGGTTGTAATGCAAGCCGTAACGGAAGGAAACATCGTTGGCTATCAAGGTTCCGGTACTGGTCGACCTATCTATGAAGTGACGGTGAATGGTCAACAACAAAAGATCGCAGTCACAGTCGGAAGCAATGGGTTTATCGTGGGTGCGAATCCGAGGGGGAGCGTCAAATGAGAAAGATCAAGGTAATGGCCGACTATCAATGCCATCCTCTATGGGACATGTCACCTGGAATGTACAGCGACATCGACCCGAATACATTGCCCATCTCGGTGGAACTTAAGCAACAGTTCGTAGCCTGGGCACGAGTGTTCGATGAAACGCTGAATATGTCGGACCCCGCAAGCTCCGGCTTCAAAAGTTCGGAAGCAGCGGCCGCCTTCAGAGCGAAGGGTGTTCAGCTTGCCGAGCAATTGCAGAAAGAACTGGGAGCCGATTTTTTGGTTTCCGTCAAGGTGTAACTTGCGACAAACAGGACTTCAACAGCGGCAGGCGGCGTAGACTTCTACGTGAACTCACAAGGTACTGCGCTTCCCGCGACTGGCTATCGCTACATGGAGAGCCAGTACGCTGAGCAAACGCAATCGACAATGACAGCGCCGCTCAGCTATTTTGGGTTCACAAATTATTCGACACCGAGTGAGGCGTTGAATGGTTTTCAAATTGACCCGATTCAATTTAATCACGATGCGACATTCAAAGGGACATTCGATACGTTGCAGCTCTTTGGGTCTGACGGGTATTCACGAGCCAAGGACAAACGGGATTTATCCACTAAAACGTCTTATCTTTTCATCCGACAATTTGTACTACTGACTGAAATATCACAATAATGTTTTTGAAAATTGAATGAGAACTACTCGACTCGCGCGGATTACTGTCGCGACGGCGGCGACACTCTTCGCGTTGGCGGGGCCGGCACTGGCCGCTGGAATTGTCCCCGATGGCGGCACCGCCACCTCGGTGTCAACCGGCGCGAACGGCCATCAGACCGTGAACATCGCCCCGGCGTTTGGCGGCGTCTCGCACAACACCTATTCGGCATTCAACGTCGGCAAGCCTGGCGCGGACTTGAACAACACCGGCATCAACGCACAGACGATCGTCAACCAGGTCACCAGCACGAACCCGTCGCTGATCCAGGGGGCGATCGGGGTGCTGGGACCGCGCGCGAACGTGATTCTGGCGAACCCGAACGGCATCACGGTCGACGGCGGCAGCTTCGTGAACGCGGGCCATGTCGTGCTGTCCACCGGGCAGGTCAGTTTTAATGATCTGACGCTGCCGGGCGGCACGCAGCGCAACGTCGTGCTGACGACGAATGGCGGCACGATCACGATCGGTGCGGGCGGCCTGTCCGGCACGCTGGTCAACCTCGATCTGGTCGCAAAGCAGCTCGCCGTCAACGGACCGGTGACCAACGACTACACCAGTTCCACCGGCGGCGTTCGCGCGATCGTGGGAGACAGCACGACCACCTGGGATACAGGTTATTCCCCTACCGACAACGGGCATGACTGGCTGACTGGTCTCACCTCGCCCGGCGCCAGCAGCTCGGGTATCGCGGTAGACATCACGGCGCTAGGCGGCATGACGGCCGGGCGTGTCGAACTGGTCGTCACCGACAAGGGCGCGGGCGTGCACAGTCTAGGGGCGCTCTATGCGACGGCAGGCGACGTCGTCGTGTCGGCGAACGGCGATGTGGGCGTTATTGACAGTTCAGTCAAGGCTGCAGGCAACGTCAGCCTTTCTACATCGGGCGCACTGTCGCTGCAGGGTGCACAGGTCAGTGCGGCGAACAACGTGACCGTCAACGCGAACGGCATCGCATTGACCGATGACGCGACCGGCCCCTCGACCCTGAGCGCAGGCAATGCCGTGAGCCTCACCAGTGCGGGCGACATTTCGAACACGGGCAGCGTGATCCAGGCGGGTGCCCTGTCAGCGGACGGCACCCCCGTTGGCGATGGCCTGACATTGAATGCAGGCGGCAGCATCGTCAACCGGTCGACGGGTGCGAACCTCGGGGTCATCTTTGCGCAAGGTGGTGTCCTTTCGCTGAACGCTGCCGGCGACATCACCAACGAGAACGCCCGGCTTCTCGGCAACCAGGCTGTGAATCTCACCGCGCAGGGCGATGTATCCAACATCATTGACCACACCGACGGCGTCGATGGCGGCGCACCCGTGGCGTATTCCAGTACCGGCGGCAACTTCCTGTTCTTCACGCATACGACGAGCGGCTTCGATGTCGATTACGGCACGGTCAGCCAGCCCGACCAGCTGGCACTGATTGCATCGACCGGTGGTCCGGTGACGATCTCCGGCCGCAACGTGTCCAACACCGGCGGCCTGATCCAGACCAATGACGGCGATATCTCGATCACCGCGCAGCAGGCCTTCACCAATGCCGCGGTCTTCGCGGGACAGGCAAGCTATTCGCGCGGCTGCTGGATCGTTTGTCATGCGAGCGCGTCGAGTAACGTCACCCCGTACGGCGGCACGATCCAGTCCGGCGCCGATATCTCGATCACGGCGGGCACGAGCGCGGCCAACATCGGCGGCAATGTGTTTGCCGGCGGCAATATCAGCGTCATCGCGCCGGTCACCTATGCGCAGGGCGTCACCGGTTATTCGGCGATCAACCAGGATCGCGGCTTCAAGGCCTTTTTCGGCAGCACCTGGGCGCAGATTCTTGCGACCGATGTGGGTGGCGGCTTCGCTGCTGACGGCCTGGTCACGCTGGTCGGCGACGGCGTGATCGATGGCGGCTACATTTCGGGCGGCAAGGGAACCAGCGCCACCGATCACCATCGTGCGCGCGCCGTCGAGCACGCCGGTGCAGATCGGCCAGCACCTGGGCCTGACGACGTGGTGGTGGTATTGATGCGCGCGTTGGTGGAATTCATCCGGGCTGCAAGGTGGACGCTGCTGCTGGCCGTGGCTGCGCTGGTCGCTGCCATTTTCCTGAACCAGCGGGCGTACGCGCAGACCGTGCCGGGGGCGCCGCCGGTGCGCCCGGTTCAGGACCCGGCGCAGCAACTGATCGACCAGCAGCGCGCGCGGGCGCGACAGCAGCAGCTGAACCAGCCGCCCGCGTCGATCACCTTGCCGGCCCCGGAAGCGGGAACGACGCTGGAGATTCCGCCCGATACACCGGTCGACCAGATCGCCGAGACCGGCCCGACCTTCCAGGTGAGCCGGATCGTGCTGGGTGGCCCGAATGGCAGCGCGTTCGTGAACCCCACCGGCGTGCCGCAGGCGACGCTCGATGCGATCATCGCGCCGTTCACGGGGCACGCACTGGGCGCGCACCGGATCAATGTGCTGCTCAAACGTCTCACCGATGCGTTCGTGTCGGCAGGCTATGTGACCACGCGCGCCCTGCTCGGTCCGCAGAACCTCGGCACGGCCACGCTCACGGTGACCGTGCAGGTCGGCCGCATCGAGGCGTTCACGGTGAACGGCCGACCCATCCAGCGGCTTGCGAAGGATCAGGCATCGGCTGGCGGGGGCTGGCTGACGGATGCGGGCTACCAGAATGCGTTTCCCGCTGCGCCGGGTGATGCACTGAACCTCGGGGATCTCGACCAGGGCGTGGCGCAGATCAACCGGTTGCGAAGGAATCAGGCGCAGGTGCAGATCCTGCCGGGCCAGAGCCCGGGCGATTCGGTGGTTGCGATTGCGAACCAGCCCGGCGACCGTTTGTACACCACGTTGGGCGTCGACAATTACGGCAGTTCGGCGACCGGCGTCACGCG
>NZ_JBNDKT010000100.1:0-6121 GCF_050435685.1 Paraburkholderia sp. GAS448 | reverse complement strand
CGATGTCGCGCAAAGGGTGTTCGCCTGACAATGCAGCCTGCGAAGGCTTCTTCGGGCGGCTGAAAACGGAACTGTTCTATCCTCGGGACTGGCAGACTACAACCATTGACGAATTCATTGAGGTAGTTGATTCCTACATCCGCTGGTATAACGAAAAGCGGATCAAAATCTCGCTCGGCTCACTCAGTCCCCTCGAATATCGTGAGAGCCTTGGGCTTGCAGCATAAACATAAACGAGTCCAGGATTTCTGCCGCACCCCCGTGGCAGCCAGATACAAATGTCGTGTTTTTAAGGGTTAAAAGGTCTGTCTTTCATCGGTTACTGATCACGCAGTGTCGAAGGATCCGTTGTGAATGGGCAGGGCGCTGACGTCTGCGGCGCCCCCCTTTGCAGACCGACGGCGAGGTTTGCGTGCCTGCTGAACCTGCCGCTGCTGCGACTGTTCCAGAATCACACCATTGATATCGGCCTGCGTGAACTCGCGTTGCTTCTTCTTGCCTGGCGAGCGGCTTTGAACCCTGGTTGCAACGCCCAGGTGGGTTCGCGAAGGCGCTTTTCCGATCCGGCTGTTATCGCGTTGAGCCTGGATCACCTGCGAGACCTGAAGCACGTGACCCAGCCGCTTGTGCTCAACGACCGCGCCCTGATCAACTTCGGTCAGCCGGTCGTACTGTCTGCATGACAGTGCATGACCATCGGCGCGGAGTTCGATACGCCCGTCCGGGTACTCCCAGACCTCGATATACCGGCCGATCAGTTTGCGGTGCCCGGGCGTGTCGTCCAGCAGATACGTGACGCGGTCATACCGTAACCAACTCGTGAGGGCCGTTCTCGACAGCTTATTGAGTGGATTGGTAATTTGGTACCCACCAAATTATGGTGGGCACCAAAATGGACGGAACCTTGAGTGGGCGCGCGAGCGGCGGTGCGTACAAGCGGCCGAATTTCCCAACTGATTTCAAGCGGCACCTGGTCGAGCAATCCTTTGAGCCGGGGGCGTCGGTAGCGCTGATTGCCCGCGAGAGCGCCATTAACGCCAACCTTCTGTTCAAGTGGCGTCGGCAATATCTTGAAGGTGCATATGGTCTGCCGACGTTGCCGGAACACACAAAGCCGGCAACCGATAGCGAGCTCCCAGGATTGTTGCCGGTGAATATCGTTCCCGACACGCCTGCTCCTGCGACGACACCCAATGCAGGTGAGTCGCTCGAGAATGTCTTCGAGATTGAGTTCGAGCGGGCATGCCTGCGCATTCGTGGTGCGATGTCGCCAGACATACTGCGGCTGGTGATTCGCGAGTTGTCGCGATGATCGGCCTGCCGGCGGGCACACGCATCTGGATTGCGGCGGGAGTAACTGACATGCGTGCCGGGTTTCAGGGCCTGGCCGCGAAGGTCCAGACGGTGCTCCTGGAGAATCCGCTCGGTGGTCACGTATTCATCTTCCGCGGCCGTCGAGGTGACCTGATAAAAATTCTCTGGGCTACCAGCGACGGGTTATGGTTGCTTGCAAAGCGGCTCGAGCGTGGCCGTTTTATCTGGCCGCAGGCCGATAGTGGCAAGATCCATCTGACCCACGCCCAGTTGTCGATGCTGCTCGAAGGCATCGACTGGCGGCAACCCCGCCGCACCGCCGAGCCACTGTCGGTGTTGTAAACCGCGCAGCACCTGCGTAAACTGCGCGGCATGCCCGATGCCAGCGACCTTCCCGATGATATCGATGCACTCAAGGCCTTGTTGCTCGAGGCGCGGGCGTCTCTCGCCGAGCGGGATCTGGAAATCGAACGGCTCAGGGCGCAAATCGACAAACTCAGGCGCATGCAGTTCGGCCGCAAGTCCGAGAAACTGCACCGGCAAATTGCGGAACTCGAGACTCGACTGGATGACCTGACCGGCAGCCGTGGCGCAGCCGAAACGCGCGAAGCGCGGTCCGGCGGTAGAAGCAAGGCGAGCGCGAACGGTGCTTCGCGCGAGGCGCTGCCCGAACACCTGCCGCGAGAAGAGCATGTGCTCGAGCCGGAGCCGACCTGCCCCGCGTGCGGCGGCCAGATGCAACCACTGGGCGAGGACGTGTCCGAGCAACTCGGTCGCATCGCGGCAGCGTTCAAGGTTATCCGTACCATCCGGCGCAAGAAGATCTGCAACTGCTGTCACCGCATCGTGCAGCCGCTGGCGCCGGACCTGCCGATTCAACGCAGCATCGCCCACCCCAGCCTGCTTGCCGACATCCTGGTCGGTAAATATGCTGACCACCAGCCGCTGTACCGACAGTCGGTGATCGCGGCACGCGACAAGGTCACACTGGACCCGGCGAGTATGGGCCGCTGGGTCGGTCAGTGCGAGGCGCTGGTCGATGCGCTGGTGGAAGCGGTGCGTCGCTATGTGATGGCCGCCACCAAGGTTCATGCGGACGACACGCCGATCCCCGTGCTCGCGCCAGGCAACAAGAAGACCAAGACCGGCCGGCTGTGGGTCTATGTGCGCGATGACAGCCGGTCCGCTTCGACGGAACCCGCCGCCGTCTGGTTTGCGTACTCGCCGAACCGGCAAGGCGTCCATCCCCAGCGCCATCTGGCTGGCTTCAGCGGGATCCTGCAGGCCGATGCCTATTCTGGCTTCAACGAGCTGTTCCGCGATGGCACGATTCGCGAAGCCGCGTGCCACGCGCATTATCCCGAGCGCGGTTTTATCGGGAGACCGATGCTCGCGGCCACTTTCCTGTAAGTGGTGGCGCCTGCGTGCACTCGGCATAATATCTTCATGCGCCCAGATTACCGTCTGCGCAGTTGGGGATGCCCTTGCAGATTCCGATGCGTACAAGTTCTGGCGTGGAAGCTTATGTCGCGGGTCGTGAGTGGACGATTGCGAAGCTGCCAGCCTGCCCACTGCATCCTTCCGGCGGCTGCGGCCTTGCTCGCCATGGAAGCTACGCGAGGGCCAAGCCCTCCGGTGTCCGCGTGGCCCGTTGGTACTGCCCCCAGGAGCACCGCACCTTCAGCCTGTTACCCGACTTTCTGGCAGCACGCTTGCCTGGGCTGCTTGCCGAGATCGAAGAGACGATCTTCGCGGTAGCACGTTCGCCGAGCATCGAGGCTGCCGCGGCAAGTATGCGAGACCTGGGAGTAACGCTGCCGGCAGCGGTACGTTGGCTTCGTCGTCGCCTCGGGCCTGTTCAAAGTGCTGTTCGAGCGCTGAGGGATGCCGATATCGAGGTGGCCCTTGTCGTTGACGCTGGCTTTCTGACGCGCCTTCGCCTTGACCTCGACGACCGGGCACTTGCACATCTACCACCGCCACTGGGCTTCGGGGTCAGGGGCCAGGGCCGGCAGCCTGTCGAAGGCTGCCAACACAAGATGGGGCCTGACGCGCACGAGCGCACGATCTATCCTGGTCGACAACCCAACCCGTTGCCGCCACCCATATGGTCACGCGATCCCACAGAACACTGCAACCCGAACGCACGCCCACCACCCAGGACATCCTGCGCGTGTGGCGCGCAGACCGCTGCGTCAGCGCGAGCAGCGCGCAGCAATACCTGCAGTGGATCAGCCGGTTCAGACGCTACTGTCACGTGCTCGGTCTTGACGAAGCTGGCGAGCTGACGCGCGATGGGGTCAAGCGCTTCCAGGCGTGGTACGCGCATTCACGCGGGATCCCCACCACCCATCTCGCTCTTGCAAGTTCGTCAATGCGCTCGCTGCACCGCGTCTACGAGGTTGTTGGCACGCCAGTGCCACCGTGGAGACCCATCGAACGCCGTCCTCCGCCTGTCACGGCAATCCTGTGTGACTACGCTGCCCCCACCTCCGGCAACATCGGGGCAACCCCGAGGTCACGATCCGCAAGAAGCTCGACCACGTTGGCAAGCTCCTTGAGCACCTGAGCCGTTCCGGCAAGTCCTGGCGCCAGTTGAGTTTGCCCGACATCGACGCTTTCCTCATCGGATGTGCCCGTCGCTATGCTCGCTCGACGACGGCCGACATCGCCAGTACGGTCAGATCCTTTGCCCGATTCTTGTTGTTCAGCGGGCGCACTCGCGCCGACCTGGCCGACGCGGTGATCTCGCCAGTGCAACCGCGATTCGAACGACCCCGACGTGCCTTACCTTGGGAAGACGTTCAGCGACTGCTGCGCGCCGTGGACACGAGCACGGCGCGCGGGCTGCGCGACCACGCGCTATTGTTGATGATGAGCACCTACGGCCTCGGCGCTGGCGAAGTGATCGGCTTGCAACTGCAGCATATTGACTGGAACGCCGGCACGCTGCAGATGTCGCGCCCCAAGACGGGGGTCAACTTCGTCCTGCCACTGCTTCCCCCGGTGGCCAAAGTGCTTGCGCGGTACCTGCGTCATGGGCGTCCGTCTCATACTCCAACGCGGCATGTGTTCGTTCAGATGAAGGTGCCATTCGGCGCGTTCACGGCCTCGTCAGCGGTGCGACACATCCTCATCAAGCATGCAGCGATCGCCGGCATTCAGGCTCCCTACCTCGGAAGCCACGTCTTGCGGCATTCAAACGCGGCACGGCAACTCGATATTGGCACCACAGCGCGAGTGCTGTCGGACCTGCTTGGCCATCGTGACCCGGAGTCGGTGTCGGCGTACGTGCGCATCGCGACGCAGTCGCTGCGCGAAGTCTCGCTGCCGGTACCGCGATGAGCACGAAGATCACCGCCGCTGTCCTGGCCCGTGACGCAAAGGAGTTCCTGGCGTTCAAGCGAGCCATGGGAATGGGCTACCTGCGTGCCGAGTTCGTGCTCAATGGCTTCGTGCGCTTCGTTCGTGACCAGTACGGCGAACGCTCCGTATCATTGGAACGGGCGGTGTCGGAGTGGGTAGTGAGGATCGAAGGTCGCAAGGCCATCACGGTGGGCAACGAGTTCGGCGTCGTTCGCCAGCTTTGCCTCTTCCGTCGCCGTAGCGACCCGCACTGCTTCGTGCCGGATCACGCACTGGCACCTGTCAAGGAATCGGTGTTCGTACCATACATCTTCAGCCGCGAAGAGATACTGGCCCTGGTGAACGCCGCCACGCGACACGAGGGTCGCAGCATGATGTGGGGCGCGATGTTGCGCGCTCTCACGCTCGTACTGTTGCCTTTCGCCGTAAAGGAGCCGGGTGTTTTCGGCGTAATGGCGCCAGCGGAAGGCGCCTGATTCGGGGCTCGAACGGGGATCAAGAATCCTTGTTTTTACCTCCTTTCGCAAGTGCTGATTTGTTGCTCTCGGGCATCGGGCGTGGAACACGGTAGCTCTCGCCGTCGAGCACGACGCGGTACGCGGCATGTCGCAGGCGATCAAGCGTTGCGGCGCCGAGCATCTTGTTGGTCGCGAACGCGTCCCCCCATTCCGTAAAATCAAGATTGCTGGTCAGGACGGTCGATGTACGTTCGTACCGTTCGGCGATCAGATCGTGGAAGTCTTCATCTTCGGGCGTGCGCATGGGTTTCAGTCCGAAATCGTCAATGATGAGCAGTGGCACCTTGGCAAACGCCTGGAAGCGTCGCTCGTAGGAGCCGACGGCCTGTGCATTGCGCAGCGCGCCGAGAAGCCGGGTCTGGGTCATGAACAGGACATCGTGACCTTGCCGGGCGGCCGCATGGCCCAGTGCCTGCGCGAGATGGGACTTGCCTGTTCCACATGGACCAGCGATCAGCACGCTGACCTTCTCATCGATAAAGCGGCAGGTCGCCAGATCATGCACGACAGCACGATTGAGATTCGGCAGGCGGTCGAAGTCGAAACCTTCCAGTGTCTTCTGGCCACGGAAGTTCGCTCGGCGCATGCGGGCGTCGAGCTTGCGATGATCGCGCCGTGCGATCTCGTCCTGGATCAGCAACGTCAGGAAGTCGGTATAGGCGAGCTTGCGGTCGATGGCTTCGCGGTTGCGCGCCTCGAGCGTGTCGAGGATGCCGGACAGTCGCAATTGCTTAAGGGAAGACGTGAGTTCGGGAATTGGATTCATGTTCAGTGGATCAGGAGAGTCTGGGTATCGCGGCAGAAGCGGCCGCCGTGGGTGTAGGTGGTTGCGTATTCCACGCAAAGAGAACAGCCATTCCAGGGCAAAGTGAATCGTGATTCCACGGCAAAGAGAACAAGGATTCCACGCCATCGCGAACAAA
>NZ_JBNDKT010000099.1:0-6434 GCF_050435685.1 Paraburkholderia sp. GAS448 | reverse complement strand
AACAGGCCGTCAACGCATGGTGCGACGAAGCGAAAATTGCTGCGTAGAAAAACCTGTCGCAATTGCTATGAAATCATTTCAGTCAAGGAATCTAGTAGCATTTCGCGGGTTAAAGCCATCCGTTGAGAATCTGTGGGTAACATCGAAAAGCTGGCGGACGAAGTACGTCGAGGACTGGAACAGGCATTGTCCGGATTGCGCAGGACGATTCTGAAGAAACTGCCGCTGGCGGTTGCTGCAATGATCGAAGCGCGCACGCCGAACACGATGGAACTGGCGACTGTACTGCCACTGGCGACGGAGCGGGCGGACATGCGCGAGCAGTGGCTGCGGCGTCTGCTGAAGAATTTCTTGCTGGAGCCGGTGACGATTCTGGAACCGATGGGCCGACAGGCGCTGCAGCAGGCGGGCGGCGGCGGTCAGACGATTTTGCTGTCGATGGATCAGACTGACCTTGGCGACCGGTTTGCAGTACTGATGCTGAGTGTGCGTACGGGAGACTGGGCGTTGCCGCTGGCATGGCTGGTGGAGAGTGGTGCGGCCAACATTGGCTGGACGGGGCAGCAGCGGTTGCTTGAGCTGTATTAGCCTAGACAGGACCTGACAGGTAGTCGGGGAAGCAAAGTAAAGAAGAGGATTCAGTAGGGAATCAGTTTCTCCCTGGCGAGTTCGAGTGAATCGAGGAAGGTACGCATGGGCGTCTTGCCGTAGCACCATCGTCCCTGATGTTCGCGCTCATTGTTGTACTGGTCAAGCCATGCGTCCAGATCGGTCTGCAAGGCTGCGATCGAGTCGTAGATTTTCCTGCGAAAGGCGATGCGATAGAACTCGTTGAGCATGGTCTTGTGAAGTCGCTCGACGATGCCGTTGGTTTGTGGAGAACGCGCTTTGGTGCGGGTGTGGTCGATGTTCTCCACGGCCAGATAGAGTTCGTATTCGTGATGCTCGGGGTTGCCGCAATACTCGGTGCCACGATCGGTCAGCACCCGTGCGAGCGGGATGCCGTAGCTGTCGAACAACTGCTCGCCGAGCTTGTTGCGCTCCAGCAGCCGGCGGAATTTCAACAGTGTCGTGCCATCGGGAACCCGCTCGCGCCCCAGGTCGATCCCAACGAATCGCCGCAAGGCGGTGCTGTCCAGCAGCGCTTCCTCGCAGGCTTCATCGGCCAGGTTGAACCAGTGCTGCACAAAGTGCATGCGCAGCATGCGCTCCAGACCCACTGGCGGGCGTCCGCCTTGACCCTTCGGATAGTACGGCTCGACAATCTCGCACAGTTGCGTCCACGGCACGATCTGCTCCATCGTCTCAAGGAACACATCGCGTTTGGTTGGCCGACGGTACTGTTCAAATCCGGCGCCTTGATCGGCCGCCATCGCAAGGGTCTGTTGTTTCATCCGCATTTAACGATTGAACGCCCGATGGCGTTGACCTTATTCAGCGTAGCCTTAAGGTCAATGGCCAATGGAAATATCTGTATCGCGCCGTCGACAAGGCCGGCAACACCATCGACTTCCTGCTGCGGGCCCATCGGGATAAGACAGCGGCGCGCGGTGGTATTTCGAAAAATCAATCGCCCAGAATGGCGAACCCGAGACGGTGACGATCGACAAAAGCGGCGCCAATCTGGCTGCGCTGGAAGACCATCAACGCCGAGCGCGAAACGCCCATCAAGATCCGGCAGACGAAGTACTTGAACAATATCATCGAACAAGACCACCGCGCGATCAAGCGGCGTACCCGCCCCATGCTCGGGTTCAAGAATTTCCGGTGCGCACGCATCCTACTCGGTGGCATCGAGGTGGCTCACATGATCGCCAAGGGGCAGATGAAAGACAACGGCGCCCGACAAACTGTCGCCGAGCAGTTCTATTCGTTGGCGGCAAAAGTAGTCCTAGTCATATCAGGCGTTGCTCAACTTGCAATCGTTATCGCGACAAAACCCTTCGGTGAGCTGCAGGTTCATCTGCACCAGCGCCTTCTGCATGCGCAGCACCCAGCTGGCCTGGTCGGCGAGCAGCACCTCGCGCTGGCGTGCCACGGCCCGTATCACGCAGACCTCGGCACCCGGGCGCCAAGCCGCCCGCAGCAGTCCCAGGCTCATGAGCTTCTGCAGCCACTGGCAGTCCAGCACGTCGCTCTTGCGCCCCGGCCCGTACTTCATCTGCCGCGCATCCACCAGCCACACCGTCAGCCCGCGCTGCTCCAGCACCTCGTATATGGGGATCCAGAATACGCCGGTCGATTCGAGCGCCACCGTATCCACCCCGCAGGCCAGCAGCCAGTCGGCCATCGCGTGCAGCTCATCGGTCATCGTGCCGAATTCCCGCACCGGCTCATCCGAGGCTGGCCTGGGCACCGCCACCCAGTGGCTTGAACCACCCACATCAATCCCCGCGGCGTTGGGAAACACCTCGGGACTGTCTTCGCGCTTGCGCATCGCCATGGTTCGCCTCATGATCGTGGATGAACGGCAGCGCCATGGGATACGTCGAAATTGACTCGATCTCGTGAACGGGATGCAGCTCGCGCTGCTCACCACTGTCGCCGACGAACCCCGGACCATGCTCTCAAGCGGACTCACTCGCGGCGGGCAGGCCGCCAGTGCGCACCATTGGTATATCGGTCATCGCGGCGCCGCCGTTCACCGGTATACCTCATCTCCGTTTCTCCGCCAACGCCGGGCCCGGCACGGGTTTGGAATGCTCTCAAGATACTTCATACGAATCCTTAGTTTCTCTATAGATCGAGTTTTCAATTTCGCGATTCCACACATGACGAAAGAAATTAAGCCCCTTCCTCGAGAATTTTCCGGCGATGGGGTGTCCTTGATCGGACAAGAATCAAGTGAGCTGAGCCTCTTGGGGCGCTATCAGCGCGTACTGTTGTTCGGCGGCGGCATCGTGCTTTCGATTGTGATCGTCTTTGCAACCAGTCTTGTGCTGTATGGAACGGTAAAGGATTACATCGACCAGCGTCGGGCCGTGTTTGCGACACATAAGTCACTGGTCCAACTCGAGATCGAAAGCCGGCAGACGGTGCTGCGCCGCGTCGTAAACAATGCTGAATCGCTATGGAGCGGCGATCCGAAGCCGACCGCTTCTTTGCTCAAGGCGTTTGAGACTGCGAATGGTCGTGTGACTGTGCAGGCGAGCCCGAGGTTCCGCCCAATGCTGGCGATGGGACAGGTCTCCCCACAGCAGTCTGCAACGCCGCTGGCCAAATACCTTGGATTGGTCGAGCAACAGGCGAATACCGCAATCGCGAGTACCCATTCACACACTCGTCCTGGGACGGGCTATGCGTACAGTGCAGACGATCGCTTCATCGTAATTGTGCCTGCTCCGGTTGGAGGAGAAGACGCTGTGTTTAAGTCGACTGGCACGCATGATGTTACCGACCTCATCCATCGTCTTTCATTCGATATCGGCGATCTTTCTGACGCTGCCACAGCCGCCCGATGGGGGGAGTCCGGGCATATCGTGTTTCAGCCTGAGGCGGTCGATCCGCTGACGAGTGAAAGTGTATTCAGAATGGTCCAACCCGCGTTCGAAAACAACAAGCCTTTCATGATCTTCGTCATGGACTTTCCGGTAAGCGTACTGATGGCGCGGTTCGAGCAGGCGCCCATCGACACTACGATTATGCTCGTCGACCCAACCGGAAGGGTTCTCCTGAGCAAGGACCGGACGAGGGCCTCGATCGACGGCGACGCCCTGATGCGTGACTCGCTTACTTCGAAGTCGTGGCAACGAGGCTTCACCAAGCTGGACGACAGCTATCGGGATGGCGTGTTCAGCATCAGTGACCGGGTGTCGGATACCGACTGGGTGCTCGTCTATTCCTACTCGTGGCGCACCATTGTAATAGCATTAAGGTCCGATATATTGCGCTATATTGCGACCACGCTGCTCATGCTCGGCACGCTTTGGGTGTTGCTGGTGCTATTCAATCGCAAGGTGTTCATGCCTGTCTACGCGCGCTCCCATCGCGTATTCGAAAGCGAGAATCTCAATCGAGCGATCATGATGACGTCGCCGTTTGGCGTGTGTTTGGTGTCACTTGTGAGTGAGGAGGTCCTCTTGCAGAACACGATGATGGAGCGATATTCAGCGACGGCTGGAGTTGCAGAGCCGCCGTTGCATCGCCAGATGCTTGTTCTCTATCGAGAACAAGCATCTGGCGCTACCACGCTAGATGACTGCGAAATGGCGCTTGATATTGCGGATGATGGAAGGCTCGACCTGCTCGTCAACGCAGTCAAAACGAAATATCTGGGTGCGGAGGCACTCCTGTGCAGTTTTTCGGATATCACCGCGCGCAAAGATACAGAGCGCAAGCGCGAAGAAGCCCGAGTCGCTGCAGATGAAGCAAACCGAGCGAAATCTGCCTTTCTTGCTGCAATGAGTCATGAGATCCGCACACCGCTCAATGCGATTATGGGGAATCTGGAACTACTCGCCCATTCTCCGCTCAATTTCATTCAGAAGGGCCGACTGGAAACGATCCGCACGTCGTCCGACGCGCTGCTGGCAACGATCGGAGACATTCTTGATTTCTCGAAGATCGAGGCCGGCGAGATGTCGCTTGAACAGATCGAATTTGATGTGATCGATGTGGCCGAGCGCGCGCTAATGATCTTCGCGCCGATCGCCCGAACGAAAGGCGTGTCGCTCTACGGAGTGTTCAACATAGCGAGTGCGCAGTCGATGCGAGGGGACCCTGTTCGCCTCGGGCAAATCGTACACAACCTGCTTAGCAATGCGATCAAGTTCACGCTGGCGGGCAAGGTGATGTTGCGGCTATCGCTGGAGCCGGTCCCGGACGGCGGGGCTACCTTGATCATCACGGTCGAGGACACCGGGATCGGGATCTCGTCCGAGCAGTTGCACACGCTTTTCCAAGCATTTTCTCAGGCTGACACGTCAATCAACAGACGCTTTGGTGGATCCGGACTAGGGCTCGCGTTGTCCCGTCGACTCGCGACTGCGTTGGGGGGGGAGATCTCTGTCGTCAGTGAAGAGGGGTCTGGAAGCCGTTTCACGGTACGGTTGCCGCTTGGTGCCGGTTTGATCGCAGCGCAGGAACCAACCGTTTTTGCAGGTGAACCAGTGATCTTCCTGTCGTCCGTCGACGAATGGCGCGAGTTTGCGGTGCCGCATCTCGAGGCGTGGGGCCTGCGCGTCCACACATGCTGGCACCCCGCGATGATAGATGAAGACAGGCTGTCGACGGCACACGCGCTCATCATCTGCGGCGAGCGTGACAAATGGCATCCGTCGGAGGAAAACCACCTCATCGAAGAGGCCGCCTGCGTTATCGACTGTCATAGTGACGGTCCTGCGCGACCGGTGCAGACGGGGCGGCTCACGAGTGTCTCGTGCCATTCGCTAAGAGGCCTTGAAGTAGCGTTGCTTCAGACTTTACGCGATGAGGTGCTGGCCACCGCGGCGAGCCCACAGCCGACAGTCCGTATGACTGAAGATGGCGGCGCACGGCTGATCGCGCCGAACCAGCTATGTGTGCTCGTGGCCGAAGATAACCCAGTCAACCAGCAACTCTTTACCGAACAGTTCGAGATCCTTGGTTGCAAGTCACTCGTCGTTGGCTCCGGGAAGGAGGCACTGGACGCGCTGACTGAAGGCCACTGGGACATCCTCCTCACCGACCTCAACATGCCGGGAATGAGCGGCTACGAGCTCGCTTCGGCTGTTCACGAGAGATGGCCGTCGCTGCCGATCATGGCGGTAACCGCCTACGCCACTGTCGAGCAGCACGCACGCTGCGAAACAGCAGGCATGGATCGTGTACTGCTCAAGCCCCTTTCCCTCGGCGGGCTGTACGACGCGCTGGCCGCTGTCGCCGACACGGCTCGCGCGACCCTCACAAGACCTGCGAATGAGCGCCTCTCGGTGCTCGGCGGCAAGCCTATTCCCACGCATTTGCGCGTCATCTTCGCAGAGTCGTGCGTGGCGTCGCTGAAGGCGATTCACGTTGCGGAGAAGAGCGGGGATGTGGAGACCGCGATCGCCGAACTACATTCGCTGTGTGGCGCACTCGGCGCGTTCGGGCGAACGTCGCTCGCGCGGGAGTGCCGGGAGATCGAGTCGCAGGTCAAGATCGATGGGTTCATGGGGCTAAGTGGTCGGTTTGCCCAATTTGAAGCTGCCTTGCGGACGCTGATTGAGGTTGGTTAGCGGTGTATTGTCGCGGGGTACTGTCACATCGTTGGCGGGAAACATAATCGCCCCCGCCGCGTGTGGTGATCACGAGGTTCGGGGAGCAATGGAACAGTTATGGTTTTTTTGCGTAAGGCAGAGATTTTTTTGGTTGGCGGTCGCGGCAACCAGCGCATCGCCATGTCGTCGGACCTGATCCGCGACCGGTAATCAAAAAAATGTTTGTGCTAAACCGCTCCACAGGCGGTGGCCGCTATG
>NZ_JBNDKT010000098.1:0-7012 GCF_050435685.1 Paraburkholderia sp. GAS448 | reverse complement strand
TTGCTGGTCGCGTCCTGCTGCACCAGGCCCACGCTGCCGCCGTCCAGTTGCTGCGTCAGGTTCGTGACCGAGCCTTCCACGTTGGTCACGCGGCCATCGATGCTGGTGACGCGGTTGTCCACCGTGGTCACGCGGCTGTCCAGGCTGGTGATGTTCGTCGTGTTGGCCTCAATGCTGGCCGTGTTGGCCGTCACGTTCTGGTTGGTCGCGTACAGCTGCGAACCGTTCACCGCTTCGGTGCTGGTGTCGCCCAGCGCACCGGCCTTCACGCCGCTCAGCGTGCGCTCGCCATCGGTACCGCTGAAGTCCACCGTCGTGCCGTCCAGGCCCCTGGCCACCGTGATGGCCTTGCTGGTCGCGTCCTGCTGCACCAGGCCCACGCTGCCGCCGTCCAGTTGCTGCGTCAGGTTCGTGACCGAGCCTTCCACGTTGGTCACGCGGCCGTCGATGCTGGTGACGCGGTTGTCCACCGTGGTCACGCGGCTGTCCAGGCTGGTGATGTTCGTCGTGTTGGCCTCAATGTTGGCCGCGTTGGTCGTCACGTTCTGGTTGGTCGCGTACAGCTGCGAACCGTTCACCGCCTCGGTGCTGGTGTCGCCCAGCGTACCGGCCTTCACGCCGCTCAGCGAGCGTACGCCATCGGTGCCGGTGAAGTCCACCGTCGTGCCATCCAGGTCCCTGGCCACCGTGATGGCCTTGCTGGTCGCGTCCTGCTGCACCAGGCCGACGCTGCCGCCGTCCAGTTGCTGCGTCAGGTTCGTGACCGAGCCTTCCACGTTGGTCACGCGCCCGTCGATGCTGGTGACGCGGTTGTCCACCGTGGTCACGCGTCCGTCCAGGTTGGCGACTGCGTCACCCACGTTGTTGACCGTCGTGCCACCCACGTTGTAGCTCGGCGCCGAGATGGAGCCGTCGGCATTGACCGCGGCACCACCACCGAGCGCGGCAGTCACTCCCTTGAGCTGAGACACAACAACCGCGTCCGAGTCCTCCGTGCCGGCCGCCACGTTCATGATCTGGCGCTTGAGCGTCGCATTGCCAACCGACACCGCGTTGCCGCGGTCGGCGAGCGACCTCGAGCCCAACGCGACAGAGTCATCCTCCGATGCAATAGCGACCAAACCAAGTGCCACAGACCCGGTCCCAGCCGACGTAGCATTCGAACCAACTGCCACGGAGTGATCCCCTGCCGAATCAGCAAGCGCACCAACCGCAGCCGACTGGAGCCCAGCCGCTTGAGCATTCGAACCAACTGCCGAGGAAAACGCCCCAGTCGCATTCGCATGGTCGCCAAGTGCAGTACCACCCATCACCGCTTAGGCTTCGGTTCCGAGCGCCGTAGCCCTAGCAGCTGTCGCCTGGGCCCGCCAACCGACCGCCGTGGACTGCACCCCGGTAGCTGCTGCCTCTGCGCCGATTGCGCTTGAACCGACCGCGTTGGCCATTGCACCGCGGCCAACTGCAGTTGCCTTGTCCGCTTTGGCCGTAGCGGAATCACCCAATGCGGCAGCACCATCACCGGTTGCGGTCGCATTGGTGCCGATAGCAGTAGCACTCCATGCGCCTGCCGACGTACCAGAATCGGCAGAAGCGTTATACCCCATAGCTATGCTGTTGGGATTTGTACCGTCAGTCGTAGCTCCTGAGCCAATTGCAATCGAATGCAATCCCTTGGCAACACCGCCGCCCGCGTTGTACTGTGCGTGTGCTACCGGCGCCCACGAGGCAGCGGCCACAAGCGCGGTCACCACAACTGCAGAAACCTTTGCCTTGCTACGCTTGCCGCGCGCAACCGTATTCTCAGAGGCCGCTACCCACGATCCAAGCGCCTCATTCCAGACGCTGACATATGACTTGTTCATGATGGGTTCCTTTTGCAAGAGTTGATTAATCGATATAACGCAGGACTACTTATCTTATGGAAACCATTCCTGTCTTCCAGATCAGCAATTCCTGCTAGAAAATCGTGACGATGACGCGCTCCCCAACACCGGACAGCCAGTGACGATCGGTCAATACCTTTTGAATTCCGGAAGACTCAGATCGCGTTGCACTGATCTCTTTAACTGACTCCAGTTTATATTTTCGAGACAGAGTGAAAATAGGCACAGTCCGAATGTCAGATCAGGGCAATTGCATGACGTGCCAGATCACCGGATCGCTTTCCAGGCAAGGACTTGAACCTGATAAACATCGCTCGCGCGGGCCTTCAGACGATAGTTTTTCAGTCATGTCTTAGTGATACAGTCCTGGCGCAGCAGGCTCATCACGATGCGTCCGGGGAGGGCGAAGTTATCCACGCGCACCCGGCACCGGTCTTCGCCAAAGGCCACATCACGACACCAGCGCAGGTCGTTTTCAATACACCCGTGGGAGCGCACCGCATGGGCAATGCGTGCCGCGTCCGGGGCAGGCTAAAGAGTCGGGGCTGAATAATTCGAAGCGCCCTGTGCAGCAAGGGTTTGAAGCGGAAAGTGGTTGATGCAATTGCAGGAACCTGGCAGATTATGGGTGGTTTCCTGCAAATTCTGTCGGGGTCTGGATGGGTCCGAAGACAGCGGTGAGCGAAGACGATTTGTTCCGACACCCTCTGCGCGAGCAGATCAACCTGAAGCACCCGCTGGTACGTCTGGCCGATCTGATCAACTGGGATCGGCTGGGTACGTCGATGAGCGCAAGCTTCGTCTCCCGCAAGGGTCGTCCGGCCACCTCACCGAGGTTGATTGCTGGCTTGTTGTATCTCCAGCATGCGTTCGATCTGTCGGACGAAGAAGTGGTCTGGCAATGGGTGGAGAACCCGTATTGGCAGGTCTTTACCGGTGAGACGTACTTACAGACCAAGCCGCCGGTCGATCCGTCGAGCCTGACGCGCTGGCGCAAGCGCCTGGGAGAAGCCGGCGTTGAAGAGCTGCTGACCGAGACGATCGAAGCGGCGAAGCGCGCAAACGTGATCAAGGCAGCAAGCGCGAAGCGCGTGATCGTCGACACGACGGTCATGCAAAAGGCGATCGCCCATCCAACCGATTCGCGCCTGCTCGAGCGGTGTCGCGAACATCTGGTGAAGGCCGCGGCACGGCACGGATTGAAGCTGCGGCAGAACCACAACCGCGAGGCACCGCACCTGGCGCGTCAGATTGGCCGCTACGCCCATGCGAAGCAGTACAAGCGCATGAAGAAGGCCCTGCGCACGTTGCGCTCGCGCGTCGGGCGGGTGATGCGTGACGTGGAGCGTCAGCTCGAATCGGTTGCTGACACCGGGCGCAGTGCGCTGCAGGAGTTGATTGGTCGCACCAGACGCATCCTGTCGCAGAAGCAGAAGGACAGGAACAAGCTTTATGCCTTGCATGCACCGGAAGTCGAATGTCTGGCCAAAGGCAAGGCCCGTACGCCGTACGAATTCGGCGTCAAGGTGTCGATCACGACGACCCACAAGGAAGGGCTCGTGATCGGGGCGCGCTCGATGCCCGGTAATCCGTACGACGGCCATACGCTGGCTGAGGCGCTGGAGCAGGCGGCGATCCTGAGCGACGTGAAGCCGGAAGTCGCCATTGTTGATCGCGGGTACAAGGGCGTCGTCGTCGATGGCGTGAAGATCTATCACCCCGGATTGCGACGTGGGATCACGCGCGGCCTGCGCGCGATGATCCGCAGGCGAAGCGCGATCGAGCCAGCCATCGGTCACATGAAGGCGGACGGCAAGCTCGATCGGAACTGGCTCAAAGGTGCGCTCGGTGATGCGATACACGCAGTGCTGTGCGGCGCCGGCCATAACCTGCGGATGATCCTCAGAACGCTGAGGCTTTTTTACGCCCTTGTTCGGATCGCTTTGCTTAACCGCTCAATCACGGTGGTCTTCCAGCCGTGAGGGCAAGGGCCGACCAAAGCGAATTATTCAGACCCGACTAAAGACGTAGCGGCGGCGCTCTTTCGTCACCCTAACGCCGATCTCGGGGGTGACCTCAACCATCACGATCGAGCGCATGCCGGACCACAGGACCCGCTGCTGCCATCGGGTGATCGATGTCACTGACGATGCACCGCTGGCCAGCCTGATGCGAGCCGCGCACAGTGAGTGCGGCGAAGACTCGACCGGAGGTGTTGTGAGAGGGAATGCCCTGTTCCAGCGGAATAGGAGGCGTAGCCAGTCCAGCTTCACTTCTCCCCCGATCTGGATTGCGCTCGACTGTGCGTCCAGCAGGATCGCGCACTACGCCACCACCAGCATCTGCGTCAGATCGTGAGCCGGCGTGCGGCTCGCGCGGAGCCATCGGTTAAGGAGAACAACCGGTCAAACACGATGTACTGCCCCGCCGGCAATGTCCTCACCCGTATGTTGCACCAGCGATGGAGTTACAGCGGTTGCAGGCGACAACGTAATCAGGATGCAGACTGCCTTCGATGAAGTACCGCTCTCCAGATACGACAAAGCACGCATAAGAACATCTGATGCGTGCTTTCCCTGAACCTCCCCGGCTGCATGCGCAGCCGGGAAACTAATGCTTACCAATGGAAGCCCGCGCTGAGTGCGGCACCGACCTCACCGCGACTGCTTGAGGCAGCGGCAGCTTTGAGCGTCCAGTTGCTGCCACGTGTCATGTACGACATACCGGGTGCAGTATCCAGCTGACCACCGTACATGGCAACCGTCACTCGGCCTGGTTGTACCGACTGCGGCAGTTTAGCGAGAGCCATCGTCGCAGCGGGACCGTCCATCGCGTTCTGGCGGAGCTTGTCCATATCGCTGCGCAGACCGTTCAATTCAATTTACCCACATACCCTGTTAAAAAAAAAGCACGGTCTGCCGTGACCGGCAAGACCGTGCAACATTACCCTCCTGCTACTTCTTACTTGCTTATTTGCCGTTCCGGGAGCTGTACGTTGCTCCCACTGCCGCAGCGCTGCCGCCCTTGTAGGTGGCTCCGCCGGCGGCGACAATCGTACGACCAGGACCGGACGGCGTCATGTTCGGCATGGCCATTGCCGCAGTGATACCGGCATAAGCGTTTTTCGCCACGTCGTTGATCGCGTGGTTGGCCTCGTTGAACCGCTGCAGTGCCGACGCCGTCGTCGTGCCGCCCTGGTTGACCTTCGCATCTTCCGACTGCAACTGGCTCACGTTCACGGCGTCCGTTACTCGCCATTAGTTCATTCTCACTTCGATCCGACGATTCTGCGCCCGGCCTGCCGCCGTTGCGTCGGATGCCACCGGCTCAGCCTTGCCATATCCGTACACCACCCAAGAATTGGCCTGGAGCCCACGAGCGCGCAGATAGTCCGCCACTACCTGCGCACGGCGCTCGGACAGCGGCTGGTTCAGTGCATCGGAGCCGGTCGAGTCGGTGTAGCCGCTTACCATGACCTTGCTGAACGTGACGCCTCTCGCCTCGTTTGCGAGCGTGTCCAGCCTGTCCATTGCGTCAGGCCTGAGCGTCGCCTTACCCGTGTCGAATTTGGCATCGCCGCCCAGCGAGACCGCTTTCGGTACCGGCGCGGGTACCCGCGCGGGTACCCGCGCCGGCGCGGGAGCAGCTGCTGCAACCGGTTGCGGCGGCGCGCCACACTGGAATGTTATTTCGCGCGGATTCTTCGTGTTGATGCCCGACTTGACGCCATCGACGGATTCCAGCGGGGTGACAGGCTTGTCCGCACACATCTCTGCGGCGGCCTTCATGCAGGAATTTGAGCTTTCAAAGAGACCATCGCATGTGACGCGGTAGACCGGGGCCTGCTGGCCCTTCGCAACGATCGCATGCATGTTGTAAGTCGGTCCCGATTGCGTCGTGCATGCCGCAAGCAGACCGAGAAGTGCGCCCAGCAAAGGCAGGCGCAAATGACTGGAGAAGTTCTGTTTCATGCTTTTAAATTCGCAGGAAGCGAAAAGAAAAAATTAGGAAGGTGCAAATAGCCGGGAAGGGGCTCACGCCCCTTCCCGGCTAACCGCTTACCACTGGTACGAAGCACCCGCCCCGACGGTGGTGCCGCCGCTGCTGATACCAACACCCGCCTTCATCTTGATGTTTTGGGTGATACGAGCCTCGCCGCCCAACGCGACCGCCTGGTAGCCCTTGTAGGAGCCACCGGCGATACCGAACGACAGCGTCTTGCCCGGATCGACACTAGGAATCATCGTCAGCGCCGTGGCCGCCGCAATGCCGGAGTAGGCATTCTTCGACACGTCGTTGATCTGCCCCTGGACGTCGTTGATACGCACGTCGGTATAGTCCTTCGCCGACGTACCTGCGGGCAAATCGCCCACTGCTGCCGAGATCGCGTCGTTCAACTGACCGACGTTGGCTGCATCGGTCGGCGCAACGCCGTTTCCGACGTTAGTGACCGTCTTGCCGCCGGCATCGTTGTTCCAGCTGCCGCCACCACCGACGCCGCCACCGTTGCCCGGGACCTCGATGTTGGTAACACGCTGGTCGATGTTCGTGACCTGGCCCTGCAAGGCGCTCAACTGTCCGAAGTTCACCGCGTCGTATTGGCTCGATCCGTTCGCGACGTTAGTCAGCACCACCGGAACGGTAGATCCGACGCCACCCAAGGTCACCGAGTTCTTGGCGATGCTGTCGTACTGCACGCCCAGCGGGTTCGCCCCGGCTTCAACGTCCTTGAGTGCACCAGTCAGTTGGTCGACGTTCACCGCATCATTGCCATCGACACCCGCTGCGACGTTCTTCAACGCCACCGGTGCAGTCGCGGCCGCGCCGCCCAGCGTCACCGAGTTCTTCGCTGCGCTGTCATACGCCACCGCCAGCGACTGACCGGTCGTCGGGTCGATCACACCACCGCCCGTCAGCGAGTCCTTCAGGTCGCTGATGTCGCCGGTGTTCTGCGTCACGCGGCCATCGACGTTGGTGATTGCATCGCCGACGTTGTGCACCGTCGTGCTGCCACCAGCCAGCGAATAGCTCGGCGCCGAGACCGTACCGTCCGCGTTCACCGTCGAACCGCCGCCCAGGGCATCAGCCACCGAGCTGCTCACGCCGAACAGCTGGCCGCCGTTGATGGC
>NZ_JBNDKT010000097.1:0-7055 GCF_050435685.1 Paraburkholderia sp. GAS448 | reverse complement strand
CACGAACACTTACGTCCTAAAATCACGTTTCCTCTAACGATCAATCATTCCGACAACCCGGTCTCTCCAGGCTCATTTCGGTATTGGAAAACTCTGTTTCGTGCGATGGCCCTGAGCGCATGGTGCGCAAGAAAAGTGTTGTCCTGTTTCTTCACAAGCGACTCCCGACGCTGATGTGTCGGGCAACAGAGCCGCCGCAGGTCACGTGGCAAGCAGCAGGTAGCACCCGGCAAGCAGGACCACGAACGACGCGAGCAGACAGCCTGCCCCGACTCGCGTGAGCAGGCCAGGCCACTCCGGGTGCGGCAGCACATCAATCCGGACGATACTTCTGACAGGCGCCGGATCGCGCCGCATGACGACCGGCACGAGTGCGATGCTGATCAGCGCCAGCATGAGGGCAAAGAACTGGAGGGCGAGCGAAAAGTCCATGATGGAAAGCAGGATCGTGCCGCGCGGGAAGACCACGCGCTAACCCACCCATCTTATGGATACGTTCCCGGGGATGCCATGAGACGGGTCCGAAACGGTCATTCCCGTGTTCAAAAAAAGTTCTGTCCAGCAAGGACGGCTGAAGTCGCTACCGCGCTATCAAACGATAGCTGCAATGACATGCAATAGCCTAGACTAAATCTGACAGTGGTCGGTTTCTCGTGCTGTTGCGCGTGGGCGCGGAGGACGCAGTCCGAAGCGGCAACGCGCGCGGCGAACTGCAAGGAGTCCACCATGACTCAGGAACAGAAAGTCATCCGCGCCAAGGTCGGCATGCTCGAACTGGCGCGGCAACTGGGCAATGTCAGTCAGGCCTGCCGGGTAATGGGGTTCGGGGAGCAATGGAACAGCCAACCGACTTAAGCCTCATTTTTGCCACTCGGAGGGCGGTTCTCGCATGACCGGAATCCGACCACTGCCGGTTAATTTTTCGGGCAACCGGCAACCCGAAACGTCGCCGCAAAAAGGCCTGGCAGCAGCGGCCAGCTCGGGCTGGGCCATATCTGCTCGCTATCGCTCGACAAAAATACTCGTCCAGTTTTCGGTTGCGAATGGATGGGGCAGGCTGCTATCCTGCAGCTCTCCATCTGTGAGGGGTAGCCCCATGAATTTCCAAACGATGCATCAGCAATCGACGCCCCTGTTGATCGGGAATGTCTGGGATGTTGCCAGTGCTCAAGCGGTCAAGCAGGCGGGGTATCAGGCCATTGGCACGTCCAGTGCCGCCATCGCCAGCATGTTTGGTTATGCCGATGGCGAAGGGCTGAGTTTTACCGAACTGCGGCAACTCGTTGCCCGGCTGGCTGCGGTTTGCGATTTGCCGCTGAGTGTCGACATGGAGGCCGGCTATGCCGACGAACCGGCACAAGTCGTGGCGAATCTGGCCGCACTGGCGGCCCTGGGTGTGGTGGGCGTCAATCTGGAAGACAGCGTGGTGCGGCGGGGGGAGCGTCGCCCGCTGGATGCCAAAGTCTTTGCGGCCAGGCTGGCGGCCATCAAGGCGAAACTCGCCGCGGCAGGGATCGAGATGTTCCTCAATGTCCGTACTGATACCTTCCTGCTGGGTGACGAAGATGCTCAGTTGGAAACCATCCGTCGTGGCCGACTATATGCCGAGGCCGGCGCCGATGGTCTGTTCGTGCCGTGCGTGGTGCAGCCACAGGATATTGCCGCCATCGTCGAGGCCGTCCCGCTGCCGCTAAATGTCATGTGCATGCCGCAATTGCCGGCATTCGACAGGTTGGCGGCGTTGGGTGTAAAACGAATCAGCATGGGCAACTTTGTTCATTCGCAGTTACAACAGCAGTTATTACAGACGTTGCAGGCCATTCGAACGCAGCAATCCTTCCTGGCGGTCTTTGAACATGCTGGTCACTGACGGGACCCAGATCGACACTTACTACCGGGCGCTGGTGGAGCGCGCCTCGGACTATGTCGGCATCTTTTTTGTTGGGGTCAAGACCACCGGTGTGTTTTGCATTGCCACCTGCCGTGCGCGCAAGCCTAGGCGCGAGAATGTCGAGTTCTATACCGACTTCAAGGACGCGCTCGACGCCGGATTTCGCCCGTGCAAGATCTGCCGTCCGACCGAGAATGCCCACGTCGCGCCGCTGCCGGTGGCGCGAGCCATTGAGCTGGTGCGCGCCAACCTGAAAGTTCGGATCAGCGACTGGCAATTGAGGCAACAGGGCATCAGCCCCGAGCTGGTGCGGCGCTGGTCCGGCAAGCATTACGGCATGACCTTTCAGGCGTTCCAGCGTATGTTGCGCGTGAATACCGCCTTGCAGGAGCTCAAGGGCGGCAAGCGCGCGACCGATGTAGCGCTCGATAGCGGCTACGAATCACTCAGCGGCTTTGGTTACACCTACAAGAAGATGATCGGAGAGACACCCAGGGACAGCACTGTAACGAACGTTATCCTGATCCACCGCTTCACCACGCCACTGGGGCCGATGTTTGTCTGTACCACCGAGCAGGGTGTTTGCCTGTTGGAATTCGTCGATCGGCGCATGCTTGAGACTGAATTTAGAGAGTTGCAGCAGCAGCTCAAGGCACGCATCATTGCCGTCGAAAACGACCATACCCGGCAGACCGAGCGGGAGATTGGTGAATACTTCGCTGGCCGGCGCCGGACATTCGGAGTGGCGCTGCATGCGCCGGGCAGCGACTTCCAGCAGTCGGTGTGGCGACTACTGCAAACGGTGCCTTATGGTCAGACCAGTAGCTATCAGGCGCAGGCCGAAAAACTGTGCAAACCGGAAGCGGTGCGAGCTGTAGCCTCGGCAAATGGCGGCAACCGGATCGCCATCATCGTTCCTTGCCACCGCATCATCGGCAAAGACGGTGCTTTGATGGGGTACGGCGGAGGAGTTGTCCGGAAGCAATGGTTGATCAAGCATGAGCAGCGTTACGCCGAAGAAATAAGCAGACCTTGAATTCTGCAAAGGACCCCAGACGGCCAATTCGTCCATTGCGGACCCGTTCCGCCCCGACAGCCATTTGTATTGGTTGGGCACTACCATAGACAGGATTTAGTGTCTGGTCTCGCCCTAGCGGCCATTCGTGAAATGGGTTCAATCGACCGATAATAGCCGCGATGTGTTCGTCGGCGAGCAACTCGTCGGCCGTCGAAACAATCCGTGTCGTCAGGACAAAGTGCCTCCAGCGGCGGCTGCATGTCGGCTAAATTAGCCCCCCCCACGAAAGTAAAATCATCCCGATGTAACCGCGACTACTCTTCGAGCCGGCGCCGGGCAAGAAGGCGTGCCACGGTAGAGGGATGTACGCCGAACAGGCGGGCGGCGTCCGCCGCAGTCTTCTCCCCGGCTTCGACCAGTTTCACGATTTCCTGCTGCTGACGAGGCTTGAGCTTTGGTCGGCGGCCGCCGACACGTCCTTCCGTGCGGGCTGCAGCGAGGCCATGGCGGGTCCGTTCGCGCAGCATCTCCCGTTCGAACTCGGCGAACGACCCGACGATCTGCATCATCATCCGGCCTGCTGGCGAGGTGGTGTCGATCGCTTCAGTCAGGCTTCTGAAGCCGGCTCCGGTCTGTTCGATGCGTTCCATCAGGATCAGCACATCTTTTAGGGACCTTGAGAGTCGATCGAGCTTCCAGACGATGAGCACGTCGCCTTCGCGGAGCTGCTCGGTCAGGCGCTTCAGCTCGGGGCGCTCCCAGCGGCCGCCGGAAGCCTTCTCTTCGAATATGCGCTGGCAGCCGGCTTTTTTCAGCGCGGCAAGCTGGGCGGCATTATCTTGCGCCTCGGTGGAGACACGGGCATAGCCGAGCTTCATGGCGCGTTTGCGTCTCCGCTCTAATGGTAAGGACGCCATCTTATAAACCTGTTGCCATTGATCGCGATTGTGCAATATATTTTCGCACCATGCAAACGCTTGGCCCGTCGTGCGCGGAGTTCTGTTGCGCAAACGAACGTTTGTGCAATCGACCCGCGAGGAGCGGTATGCCTGTCAGTTTTCTCACGCCGAGCCAGCGCGAACGCTACGGTCAGTATCCCGGCGCCATGTCCGCCGACGAAATCGCGCGCTACTTCCATCTCGATGATGAAGATCGCGAATGGATTGCACGCAAGCGGCGCGACTCCAGCCGCCTTGGCTATGCGCTCCAGCTGACTACGGTGCGATTTCTCGGAACCTTTCTGGAAGACCCGACTGCGGTACCGCAATCAGTCATCCATCTGCTCGCTCCGCAGATCAATGTAGTCGATCCGGGCTGCGTATATGCATATAAAGAAAGCGAGCAACGCTGGCGGCACACTGCGGAGATCCGTGTCCGGTATCACTATCGCGAGTTCGTCGAGCGCGGCGTCCGCTTTCGGCTCGGCCGCTGGCTATGTGCATTATGCTGGACCGGAACCGACCGGCCCAGCGTTCTGTTCGAGCACGCCAGCAACTGGTTGATCTCACACAAGGTATTGCTGCCGGGCGTGACCGTCCTCGAACGTTTTGTTTCGGAAATTCGAACTCGCATGGAGAGCCGTTTGTGGCGACTTCTGGTGCGGGACGTGACGATTGAACGGCAGGCCCGTCTGGATAACTTGCTGACGGTAGCCGACGGCAGCCGTCAGTCATGGCTTGACCGGTTGCGCAAGGGGCCCGTGCGGATCAGCGGACCCGCGCTCGTGCAGGCATTGAGCCGCGTCGAAACCGTCCGCGCGCTCGGCATCACGTTGCCGGCAGCGCAGGTTCCACCCAGTCGCCTTGCGTCACTGGCCCGGTTTGCCGGTGCCGCCAAGGTGAGCGCGATCAGCCGGTTGCCGCCAGCCCGGCGATTGGCAACGCTCGTCGCGTTTGTTCACAGTCTGGAAGCGAGTACGCAGGACGACGCGCTCGATGTTCTTGATATGTTGCTGCGCGAATTGTTCTCGAAAGCCGAGCAGGCAGATCGGAAGGTCCGGCTGCGTGCCATGAAGGACCTCGACAAGGCGGCGATCACGCTGGCGGATGCTTGCAGGATGCTGCTCAACCCGGAGTTGTCCGATTCGGAGTTGCGTACGCGTATCTACGCGGCGATCGGACAAGACGCATTGGAGCAGGCCCTCGCCAACGTGACCGGGTTGGTCCGACCACCCGACGACGTGTTTTATCAGGAATTGCAGCGCAAAAAGGAAACCGTGAAGCGCTTTCTTCCTACGCTGCTGCGGGTTGTCAGATTCGAGGCCAACCCTGCTGCCGGGCCGCTGGTCCAGGCGCTTGACTGGCTGCGTCACCGGCCCGATCACGATCCACCGACAACCGTTGTCGACAAGGCATGGCAGCGCCATGTAGTTCAGGGCGATGGCAAACTTGATCACGCGGCCTTCGCGTTCTGTACGCTCGATAAGTTGCAGACCGCTTTGCGGCGCCGCGATGTATTTGTGACGCTGAGCTGGCGCTATGCTGACCCCCGCGCCGGTTTGCTGAGCGGGGCCGAATGGAGCGCATCGCGCCCCATCATCTGTCGCTCGCTTGGCCTGAGTGCCGATCCCGAGCCTGCGCTGGCCGCGCTAGCCAAAGAACTTGATCAAACCTATCGTGCCGTCGCAGCCCGGTTGCCCGACAATCAAGCCGTACGATTCGAGACCGTCGCTGGCAAGAGCGAGCTCGTGCTGACGCCACTCGACAAGCTGGACGAGCCACCGTCGCTGGTTGCATTACGAGCCGAGGTGAAGTCGCGCATGCCGCGCGTCGATTTGCCGGAGATCCTGCTGGAAATCGCAGCACGCACCGGCTTCGCCGAAGCCTTCACGCATCTCACCGAACGCACAGCACGTGCTGCAGATCTGACCACGAGCCTATGTGCCGTGCTGCTTGCCGAGGCGTGCAATACCGGGCCCGACCCGTTCGTTCGTCAGGACACCCCCGCCTTGCGGCGTGACCGGCTGATGTGGGTCGATCAAAATTATGTGCGCGACGAGACGTTGATCGGAGCTAACGCTACACTGGTCGCGGCCCAAAACCAGATAGCGCTAGCCCGGCAATGGGGCGGCGGTGACGTCGCATCGGCCGATGGGATGCGCTTCGTTGTGCCGGTGCGCACCGTCCATGCCGCGCCGAATCCGAAGTATTTCAATCGCGGCCGCGGCGTCACCTGGTACAACCTGATTTCGGATCAGCGCACGGGGCTCAACGGCATTACGGTACCCGGCACGCTACGTGACAGTCTGGTCCTGCTCGCCGTCGTGCTCGAACAGCAGACGGAACTGCAGCCTACCCGCATCATGACGGATACCGGAGCATACAGCGATGTCGTGTTCGGGCTCTTCCGGCTATTGGGCTATCGTTTCAGCCCCCGGATTGCAGACGTTGGTGACGCCCGCTTCTGGAGAATCGATTCGAGCGCCGACTACGGTGATCTGGACGATCTTGCACGGCATTGCATCAAGCTGAATCGTGTCACGCCTCATTGGGACGATGTGCTGCGGCTGATCGGTTCCCTGAAACTTGGGCGAGTGCCAGCGGCCGGCATCATGCGGACGTTACAGGTTGACAAGCAAGCTACGCCACTGGCACAAGCCATTGCAGAAATTGGACGCATCGACAAAACCATTCACATGCTGACGTATCTCGATGACGAGACTCGTCGCCGCAGCACGCTGCTTCAACTCAATCTCGGCGAAGGGCGCCATAGCCTTGCGCGAGATGTATTTCACGGCAAGCGCGGTGAACTGCATCAGCGATATCGTGAAGGTCAGGAAGACCAGCTCAACGCGCTCGGGTTGGTGATCAACATGATCGTGCTGTGGAACACGATCTACATGGATGCGATCCTGACGCAGCTACGCAATGAAGGGGGCGAGGTCAAAGATGAAGACGTGGCGCGGCTTTCTCCGTTTGGCCACGACCACATCAACCTGCTGGGCCGCTATTCGTTCGCGGTCCCGGATGCCGTCGCTCGCGGCGAACTACGGCCGCTACGTCGCCCAAATGACGCTTAAGTCGGTTGGCTGTTCCATTGCTCCCCGAACCCCGTAATGGGCTATTCCCGCGACAGCTTCTACCGCTTCAAGGAACTGTACGACAAGGGCGGTGAAGCGGCCCTGCAGGAAATCTCCCACCGTCGTCC
>NZ_JBNDKT010000096.1:0-7280 GCF_050435685.1 Paraburkholderia sp. GAS448 | reverse complement strand
GCGTCGCCGCCCTGTGTGGCATTGGCTTCACGATGAGTCTGTTCATCGGCTCCCTCGCGTTCGGCGGCCCCGAGTATTTCACGCCCCTCCGGTTAGGCGTGATCGCGGGCTCAACGCTCTCGGGCGTGACCGGCTATCTGCTTCTCAGGTTCGCGTCGGGTCATGCCAGGACAACCCCGTCGCACGGGGCTGACTGATCGATCTCTCAAGTGGAGAAGAACATCGTGAGTCTCGACACGTCGGAAACGCTGATGGCCGCCGCCCTCGTTCTTCTGCTCGGGCGGCAGATCTTGGCCCGGATCCCCCTGCTACGAACCTACAGCATCCCCGAACCGGTTGCCGGCGGACTACTGGTCGCGCTGCTGGTTTTTGCGTTACGCCGCACCCTGCAGATCGACGTACGTTTCGATACCACGCTGCAGGCGCCGCTGATGCTCACGTTCTTCGCCACTATCGGTCTTAACGCCAATCTGGCCGGGTTGAAAGCCGGCGGGCTTACGCTGGTTGTCTTTTTCGGTGCCGTGGTCGGCCTGCTCGTGATGCAGGATGCGCTCGGCCTCGTCCTGGCCTGGGCGTTGGGCCAGGATCGCCTGCTCGGGGCATCGGTGACCCTCTCGGGTGGCCATGGCACCGGTGCGGCGTGGGCCAGGGTGTTCGCCGAGCGTCATGGACTCGCCTCGGCGACGAAGATAGCGATTGCCTGTGCCACGTTCGGCCTGATACTCGGCGGATTGATCGGCGGCCCGGTCGCGCGTTTTCTGATCACGCACCATGCCCTTGCCCCCAGCCCGGAATCCGATGTCGCAGGCACGACCGCGTTCGAGCAGCCCAAGGCGGTGCGCCCGATCACCGCAGAAGCCGTTATTGAAACAGTCGCGCTGATTGCTGTTTGTCTCGCAGTCGGCTCGGCGCTCGCATCGTGGCTCAACGGCACCACGTTCGAGCTACCTACATTCGTGTGGGTCCTGTTCGTCGGCGTCGTGCTGCGCAACGGGCTTGCCGTGCCCGGCTGGTATCAGGTCTTCGAACTCGCCGTGTCGCTACTCGGCAATGTCAGCCTCGGACTGATTCTCACGATCGCCCTGATGAGCCTGCGCCTGGGGGACCTCGCCTCGCTTGCGCTGCCGCTTCTCGCGATCCTCATCGTGCAGGCGATCGCCATGGCCGTCTACGCCATCTTCATCACGTTTCGGGTCATGGGGCGCAACTATGACGCCGCGGTGATCGCCGCCGGGCACTGTGGTTTCGGCCTCGGGGCCACGCCCACTGCGATCGCCAACATGCAGGCCATTACCGAGCGCTTCGGCCGCTCCCATCTGGCCTTTCTGGTGGTGCCGATGGTCGGAGCGTTTTTCATCGACATCGCCAATGCGATCGTCATCAAGCTCTTTCTGCTGCTGCCCGTTTACGGTTAAAAGCGGCCCGGTTTAGCCGCGACGCAAATCGGGCGTATGCGCGCGAACAGATTTGGCGACCGGGCAGGTGAACTGGCTCAACAATGGCGGGTGATCCAGGGCGCCGCGACAGTGCGTGACCAGTCAACCGACCTTGTAACGACAACCCGGCCACCAGCGCGGCGAGCCCGTTCAGCGCACACACGACACGTAGTTCCTATGCACATCGTGGTCAATGCTCACCCGACCGTTGCCAAGATTGACCACCTTGTGGACGCCCTTGCCGGCAAAGGTGTGTGACCAGTATGCGCCGCTGCCGCCCCAGCCATGGAGACCACCTGGATAACGTGAGTCATTTTTGGGCGCGACGATCGCGTACTGGTTGTCAGAAGCGGCACTGTTGCCAGTGTTCGCATAGGCGAGCAGCGCCGTCAGTTCCTCGACCGTCGGTAGCCGCATGTCCCGCTTCGCACAGTGATACAGCGCGTCATGGTAGTCGTACCGGACCACCCAGGCTCCATTGAAAAGGTCCGGGCTGCTCTTCTTCGGAGGATGGAGCTTTTTTTCCCACGGATAGGGGGTAGTTGCGGGTCGGCTAAAGCAGGTCTTGTGGGAGAAGGCTGTGGTGCCACCACCTGTCATGGGATACGTCCCTTCGGGCATGCAGATTTCTTCAGTGGCCCCCGTCGCGTCCGCCCGCGATGGAGCGGCCGCAAGAGTCGAACCCACAGCTGTTGCTGAAGTCAGCAATACGCGAAGCAACACCCGTTTCTGATTCCACCTTCCATTGACGAAAGTCATGACAGCCCCGTAAGTGTGTTGATGACGGGTCAGGCGCACAGGACCCGCCTGTATCGCAATCCCGGACCCGGCCGGCAGCCGCAGCCCGGATGATCCTGAGGCCTGTGCATCAAACTAAACCCGGAAGACGAGGAAGTAAACGACCTTCTTGTTGTCGGCTCATGACCGCTCATCTGAATGAATCGCCCACAGTCAAAGCGACGCCCGGCGTTGCGCGCGGCGTCATGTGAAAGCCAGACGTGGATCAAGCACACAATCCACGGCGACGCAGGCTGCTGCGCCAGTTCTGGTGTCCAAGAGTCTGTCTGATGCCGGCTCCCCAGCAGGGGCAATGGCGACAATCCAAGGGCGTTCACTTCGGTGCCTGTTTTTGGTTGTGTCTCCAGCCTGCCGCCGGAGGCGGAGCGCTTCGCCCACGCGTGAGAGGGGGCATGACAAGTTCGTCGAACAGCGCCTCATTCAGTTCCATCGGAATCCCGTGCCGCTGCTGGCTTTTCGCCATCCCGACTCCCAAAGGATCGGGATGGCAGCGAACTCGCCAGTGTCGGCAAGAGCCCGGCCCACAAAGACTCCCAGCCAATTTCAGCTGGCGATAAAACCTGCAACCAGCTGTTCCATTTTGTCCAACGCCCGTTTGCACCACCTTCACCTGGCGCGGATTCTGGGCTGGACCGAGCCAGAATGCATCGTTTGCGAAGCGACGGAACACATCCGGTGGCAAGACACTGGTGCGCTTTTTCGTCGCGACCTGGTGGTGCACCGTGTGCAGTCCGGGTGTGCCAAGTCGCTGATCAAATGCGTCGGCCTGAAAATGGATGTTGTCGAAGTCGTGGGCGTATGCCGGTTCGTCGATGAAGGCGTACGCGGCGGCGATGGCGCAGACCGGTTCACTCACCAGCGTTTCGTAGCGCAGCACCATCAGATTGGATGTTTCGTCGCCGTAGAAAGTAGCTAAAAGCAACGGACACTCCAAATCGGCCTGAAAGGCATGCCGGACGGGCATTTCACGGATTTCAATAGTTATGTAAAAATACAACAAACCCACCAGAAACCCAAAACGGCAGGAAATCTCCCGCAGCGCGCTGCATTTCGGGTGGTCAATGGGCCACCTCGGGGCCGGTGGCTTGGCTGGAGGGCAACACCGCTGCCCTCCAGCCAGATCCCGAGCAACGTCTGACAAGTTGGTGAGCCGGTGTCGCCTGATTCTACGGACAATTATAGGTGCAGGGAGCGATTACCCGGCGCGCCTTACCCCAATTAACCAGTTGGGCGTCAGCCTACGACTCGTGGCGCAGATACCCGACCTTCGACGGATCGCGCATCCGGAACGAGACGATACCCGCAATGGCACACAGCGCTGTCACGTACCAGTAGAACATCGGCTCGCTACCCACCGACTTCAGCCGCAGCGCGACATACTCCGCCGAGCCGCCGAAAATTGCGTTGGCTACCGCATACGACAAGCCGACGCCGAGCGCACGTACTTCCGCCGGGAACATTTCCGCCTTGATCAGGCCGCTGATCGATGTGTAGAGGCTCACGATTGCCAGTGCGAGCACGATCGGCCCGAACGCCGCGTACGGGCTCTTCACGTCGCCGAGCGTGTGCAGGAGCGGCACGGTCCCGATCGTCGCAAACAGGCCGAACAGGATCATCGACGTACGGCGGCCAATCCGGTCCGACAGCGCACCAAATGCCGGCTGCATGATCATGAAGACGAACAGCGCCGCCGTCATCACATTGCTGGCCGTCTTGGCGTGCATGCCTGCTGTGTTGACGAGATACTTCTGCATGTAGGTCGTGAACGTGTAGAAAATCAGCGACCCACCGGCTGTAAAACCGAGCACCGTAAGAAACGCAACCTTGTGTTTCCACAGGCCGCGGATCGTGCCGGCTTCCTTGCGCTGACGCGTTGCGGCAGTGGTCGTTTCGTCAAGTGACTTACGCAGATAGAGCGTAACGAGTGCCGCGCAGGCGCCGACCACGAACGGAATACGCCAGCCCCATACCTTCAGTTCATCGTTGCTCAGCGTCTGCTGCAGGATCAGCAGCACCAGCAGCGCGCACAGTTGGCCACCGATCAGCGTCACATACTGGAACGAAGCGAAGAAGCCGCGCCGCCCCTTGAGCGCCACTTCGCTCATGTAGGTGGCGCTGGTGCCGTACTCGCCGCCCACTGACAGCCCCTGGAATAGCCGTGCGACCAGCAGCAGCGCCGGCGCAAGCGCGCCGATCTGCGCATAAGTGGGCAACGCCGCGATCACCAGCGAGCCGCCGCACATCATGAACACCGACACCATCATCGCGGCGCGGCGGCCGTGCCTGTCGGCGAGCCGACCGAAGAACCAGCCGCCGATCGGCCGCATCAGGAAACCCGCGGCGAACACGCCGGCGGTGTTGAGCAACTGCGTCGTGGGATTGCCGTTCGGAAAAAACGCCGGCGCGAAATACAGCGCACAGAACGAGTACACGTAGAAGTCGAACCACTCGACGAGGTTGCCCGAGGAGGCGCCGACGATCGCGAAGATGCGGCGCCGGGTATCGTGTGCAGCAACAATGGTCTGCTCGCTCTGGTCGGTCATGCTGTTGTGTCTCCTTGAATTGAACGGCACGTAGCGCTGGCAGTGCGCGTGCCGGATTTGCATAACAAAAGAAGTTGCTGAAGAAAAACGGACGACATCGTCTGCTAGCTGTTGGGCTGCGGCGTGAGACGCAGATACAGACGCAGCGCCCTGTAACCCTTCGGGAATTTCTGCCTGATCACGTCCTCGTCCTTCAGCGACGGCACGATCACCACATCGTCGCCCTGCTTCCAGTTGCCGGGCGTGGCGACCGAGTGGTTGTCGGTAAGCTGCAGCGAGTCGATTACGCGCAGCACTTCGTCGAAGTTGCGGCCGGTGCTCGCCGGATAGGTGATCATGAGGCGCACCTTCTTATGCTGGTCGATCACGAAGAGCAACTGACCCTGAAGGTTTCGCTCGCATTCGGGTGGATCATGTCGTAAAGCTGCGAAACCCTGCGATCGCTGTCGGCGATGATCGGAAAACCGACGCTCGCCGCCTGCGTCTCGTTGATGTCCGTGATCCATTCAGCGTGCGACTGCACGCTGTCGACCGACAACGCGATCGTCTTCACATTGCGCCTTGCAAATTCGTCCGCGAGCTTTGCCGTCAGGCCGAGCTCGGTCGTGCACACCGGCGTGAAATCCGCCGGATGCGAGAACAGCACGCCCCAGCTATCGCCCAGCCAGTCATGAAAACGGATGCGGCCGATGCTCGAATCCTGCTCGAAATCGGGTGCGGTATCGCCAAGACGCAGACTCATGGTGTAGCTCCGTAGATGTAGAGGTTAAGAAAACTACTTGTGGTGCATGATGGCCTGCAGGAATTCGGTGCGCGCCTGCAGGTTGTCGCTCAACTCGCCCGCGTAGCACTGGGTGACGACGCGCTCGTCGCCCCGCCGGTTTTCCCCCATCAGCAGGCACAGCTGCTCGGCTTCAATCAGGCAGGCCGCGCCGCGCGCCTGGCCGTGCGTGACGAGCGTGTTCGCGATCTCGTTTGTCATCCATTCCTGATAGGTATAGCGATGCCCGATGGCATCGATCATCCGGGCGATTCGGCCAAAGCCGTGCAAGCGTCCACCCGGAAGATAGGCGACGTGCGCGATGCCACGGAACGGCAGCAGGTGGTGCGGGCAGATGCCATGCACGGCGATGTTGCGGACGATGACCATGTCGCGGCGCGCGTCTTCAAAGCCGGTGCCGAGCACCTCGGCTGGGTCCGTGTCGTAGCCGTCCAGCAGACGCTTCTGCCACAGCTCTCGCACGCGCTGCGCGGTCCTGCCGGCATGGGCCGGATCGATGTCGATGCCGCTGGCCTCGAGCATGCTGGTCACGGCGAGTTCAAACGCGGCGGCATCGAAGGCTCGGGCGCGGCGGATGCCGTTCCCGGGCGGATCGGGAAACAGCGGATGAACCGGGTCATGCTGATCTGCAAATTTCACAGGGTCTCCTGAAGGCGCAGTTGGTCAAAGCAGCGGTCAAGTCGTCGAAAGGGAGGAATCCACGTCGACGCGTACTGATCCAATTTGCAGGTGCTCGGAATACCGCTCGCCCTCCGTCGCATCACGCAGGAACCAGGCGAGGTAGAGGACGCGCAGGAGGTGCATCGCGAGGCTGATAGTGCCGTGGCCGCTGCGCATCGCAGCCAGCGCCAGATGGTTTTCGAGCGACAGCGCGCGGACCTCTGTTGCCGGCAGGGGCAGCAGCATGTCTTTCGTGAGCGGCATGCGGCCGAGCTTGCGTGCGGTGCGGCGGGATGATCGGGCCATGAAGTCGTCGGAAATCGAGAAAGTCGAGCAATAAGGGAGGGCTGAACAGTCAGCCCGCATCGGCGCGCCAGGTCCCGCGCACGACGATCAAGCCGTCCGGCACTGGATCCTGCTGGCATGGATTGACATGCCACTGCCGTTTTGCCGATGCAGATAGAAAAACACGCCACCGCCAAAGTGCAGCGTATGCGACGTGGTGGCTCAGCAACTGTGACAGGTCCTCAATCTGGACCCGCCTGATGCAGGGCTCGTTTGCGCTGATGCTGCCGGACTGCGACACGAAATACCGGTCGCTGTCCGGTCCGTCGACCAGATAGTTGCCATCGGGGAAATCCGTTCGCCGCCGAAGATGCGGACCATTGCCCGGTCCGGGATGTTGGCTGGCAGCGAAGTACGATCTCCGTCCGGCGTGTCTGGTTTGTCGTTCATGATTCGTTCTACGCAGGGTTGGAGGGTGGCGTTGGCCAAGGAGCGGCGGCCGGACGCGGGCTGGCCAGACACAGATCCTGGAAGCGGCGATGTGTCGCGTCATATCCCTGCAGGCCCCTTGGGCAGGCTGGGTACTCGCAATTTCGTCCGCGGTGGGCACCCAGTAGAGATACCGTCTGCCAACGGTCGTCCGGTTCACCATTTTTCTCGTTCGTCATCCATTCCTGATAGGTAAGTGTTCACGAGAAATTGACTTGAAATTGAGTGCCGTATCCGTCGAGCAGTTTCGCCAGTTCGGCATCGATGGTTTCCTTCGTCCAGGTGATG
>NZ_JBNDKT010000095.1:0-7305 GCF_050435685.1 Paraburkholderia sp. GAS448 | reverse complement strand
TGAACGCGAGCGCATGCATCGCGATGCCCGTGACGACCGGATGCATCATGATCAGATGGCCGACGGGCATCACGACGACCATATGGCGCGTTAAGACGGGTTTGTCTGCCCATGCTCCGTGCATTGCACGGAGCATGTCTCACTCTGGGATTGCTGATCGACGGGACAGTGTCTGGAATCAGGGTCTTGTCCATCGTGAACAGTACGCCGCTGGAATCAGCGATCCATATGCGTTCGCGGCCGTCACAGTTCCAACTGATTTCCTGGGGTATACGGATCATGAAACGATCAAAACGTCTCACAGCCGAAGCGTTCGGCACTTTCTGGCTTGTCCTCGGAGGATGCGGCAGCGCTGTCCTTGCTGCGAATTTCGCGGGTCCCGTGCATGGTCTCGGCATCGGCTTCGTCGGTGTCTCGCTCGCATTCGGCCTGACTGTGCTGACCATGGCCTACGCGATTGGCCATATTTCCGGCTGCCACCTGAATCCGGCGGTAAGCGTCGGTCTGACCGTCGCCGGCCGCTTTCCGGCACGCGACCTCGTGCCGTACATCATCGCCCAGGTGATCGGCGCGCTGCTGGGTGCACTCATGCTGTCGCTGATCGCCTCGGGTCAGCCCGGTTTCGACATGGCGGTGCGCGGCTTCGCCACCAACGGTTATGGCGACTGGTCGCCGGGACACTACTCGATGCGCGCTGCGTTCGTCTGCGAAATGGTGATGACTGCGGGCCTTGTGTTCGTCATTCTCGGCTCGACCGACAAACGGGCACCCGCAGGCTTCGCTCCGATAGCGATCGGACTGTGCCTGACCCTCATCCACCTGATCTCGATTCCGGTGACAAACACGTCAGTGAATCCGGCCCGCTCAACGGGGCCCGCGCTACTTGCGGGCGGTGCAGCCATGAGCCAGTTGTGGCTCTTCTGGTTCGCCCCCCTGGCCGGCGCCGTTATTGCCGGTGTTCTGTACCCGGCGATTGCTGGCGGCGGGCGTGTCACTGAAACCCGCGCCTCGTCCAGCGAAATGGCCGCGTGACAGCAAGGTATTACCCGCTGGAGAACCAGACGTCCCCTAACGTTACTCTCCATTTGCGCGTCAAAGTCCGGCGCGCGTTTTTTGAAAATGCATCCTGTTTCGCGCTCCCAACCAAGTCGCGCATGGTCGCACAGATGCTCCCGGAACAATTGGACGATCCCGTTTATCTGATGAGGTTGCGTCATGATCTGCTGCGGTTCGCCCGTCTGCAGTTGCGTGATGCAGCCGCCGCCGAAGATGCGGTGCAAGAGGCCCTTGCCGCAGCCTGGGCACAGGCCGACCGGTTCGCTGCACAATCGCAGCATAAGACCTGGGTGTTCGGTATCCTTCGCCACAAGCTGGTCGACACGTTGCGTTCACGACAGCGCACGGTCAACCTGTCTGCCCTCCAAACCGAACTCGACGACGAAACCCTGCTTGATCGTGAACTGTTCCGGGGCAACAACAGCCACTGGTACAACTACGGGCACTGGTCGAGAGAGGCAAAGCCGGGCCGGTGGCCGACGCCCGAAACCGCGCTGCGCCAGCGGGAGTTCTGGGAACTGTTCGAGGTATGCCTCGATGCGCTACCAGAGCACCAAGGTCGTGTGTTCATGATGCGCGAGTTTCTCGACCTTGAAATGGCGGAAATCTGTGCTGAACTGCTGATTTCCGCCAATCATTGCAGCGTCCTGCTCTATCGTGCACGGTTGCGGTTGCGCACGTGCCTGACCGAAAAGGGCCTTTCCGCAGAGGATGCGCACGCCGCCTGAAGGCACCTCTGCTATGAGATATTCCTGGTTTCCGGCTTGGGACCCATTGACTGGGTCGTCGCCAGGCAAAGCTGGCGGCGTACAACTCGGGGTTTTCACTGACATCCGTTTCGTTGCCTGATCCGTTAATGCAGAGGGTGAAGCAGGATGACGATGTCCTGCGATACCTGGCAAACGTCATCAGGGCGGTCGTGCGAGATCGTGCAATAGCCCGATCCAGGCCGCTGGCTGAACGACAGAACCCGTCATAAAAGGAAACCGGTATGAAAACCACCCAACGGCTCAGCGTCGCTGGCAGCGCGTTGCTTGTCGCGCTGTCGACCCATGTCTACGCACAATCTGCGGCGTCCCAGCCTGCCGCGATGCCAGCGGCGAGCGGACCGACGGCAACCGCACACGCGCAGTATCACGCGTCGAAAGCGCAGTACAAGGCCGCGAAAGCCGCGAACCGCGCACTGGCGAAAAAGGTGCGCAACACGCTGGTTGCCGACCGCACGATCAACGCCAACAATCTGACCGTACACGCACACGACGGCGCGGTTACCTTGCAGGGCAACGTGCCTGAACAGTCGCAGTCCGATCGGGCCACCGAGGTCGCGAAGGGCGTGGCCGGCGTGACGTCCGTGAAGAACGCGTTGTCGGTCCGGCCGGCCGGTACCTGACAGGCCACGCGCAGCGCTGATAGCTGCACCGGCGTCAGGCCGGCTTCGCGCCGACCTGACGCCGGTGGCTTGGAACCCTGTTCGCGGTTGCGCCCGTCTGATCAGCCGATTAGTCATGTCAGTGATCCGGCCCAATACTGACATCGATCCGGTAGAGGGTGTACTCATTTGGCCCGAAGCTGCAGTAGTCCCAGCAGCGGAACTGGAATTGCATCGTGTATTTGTGCGGCACCGCCAGTTCCCGCGTGAGGCGTTGCCCGAACCCGAGCGCACCTGCCTGCCGAAGCTCGGACAGGCCTGCCGCCGACGAGGTGTCGAACCATGACGACATCCGTTCGCCAGATCCACCGGCAGGTTCCCAGCCAGCCTTCCTGAAATCAGCCTGCAACCTGTTCAGCAGTGCGACGGCGTCATTGAACGGCAGCGCCTTCAACATGGGTGACGTGGTGATGGTTGCAACTTTCCTGTTACGCCACGTCACCTGCGCGAACTTCGTAGCAGGAAGTGTGAAGCCGTTAACAGGATCGCTAAACACAATGACGACTGCCGGGGCATCGACAGCCGTCATTCCGGAACCTTTGCCGGGGGCGGTGGAATGTTTCGCAACGGCAAACGTCGATCCCTTGACCACATCGTCGTAGCTTTCGCCGATCCGCACAGACAAGGTGGTCGTCGGCACGAGGTATTCTCGGTTGACCCACACAACCGCGCCCAGCATGACGACGATAATAACGACAGTCCAGAAGCAGAGGCGTTTCATCAGGGACATCCGGCGCCCATCGGTGCGCTCAGTCACTCGATTGCCCGTCCCGGTCGCGGGATACGCTGCCCTGCAGTGGCCGGCGGCTGGCCATGCACGTTTCCTGGAAGCGCCGGTTTGCCGCGTCGTAGCCCTGGAGGATCGCCGTCGGCAGCGCATACCGGTCCGCCCGCTCACGCTCCTGTCGGATGTCCTCTTCCGTCGGCACGCAGTAGACACTGTGCCCACCGTCGCGGGTCTGCCTGACCATGCCCCTTCCGACACACCCGGCCAGCACCTTCTGCACTTCTGGTGTGCTGTAGCCCGCCAGGCGCGCGATCTGCTGCCCCGTGTACGACGTGCCTGGCGTCAGGTATGCCAGCACCTTCGCCGGCGTGAGGGCTGGCTTCTGCACTGCTTTCGTCATATCGGGTCGTGTCTTAAACCATTTTTGTCGAAAATTTCGCTTTTACCGGCCGCCCCTCGTCATGGCTTTTCTCGCCCAGGCGCTTCCGATCGCGACGTTCCGATCACGACGCCGTCCGGAGAAAAATCTGCGTTGAACATCGCATCGCCCGACACGCCCCCTTCCTGCCAGTGCCAGCTCCATACCGTTTCGTGACTCAACGCATACCGGGCAACCGTTGCCGGTTTGCCGAGCAGTCGTGGCACCTCATCCTTCGTCATGCCTGGCGCGACCTTCCCGATATTTTCCGCAGTCAGCGCCTGAGTGATCGCGAAAAGTTTGCCATCCGGATCGAAGTCCAGCATGTAGGTGCTCGTTCCATTGGGGCCGCGCGGATACTCGAGCCGCTGCGACCTGTCGTCATTCTGCCAGACAATCTCGGGCTTGCCCGCCTGCCAGCGCACGTCGTCGATGGTCGACACACCCGGCTGCAGGTTGCCGAACGCCATCGCGTCCGGCTTGACCGCGTCCGCGACCTTCTGGTCGTCGCAGCCGGCTACGAGGACGCCAACCGTGCAGGCGACCAGCAGCGTCATCAGGTGTCGATAAGTGATCAGCATGTTCTAGAAGTTGAAGGCGCGTCACCGCGAGAATCGTTGGCCGAACAGTAGCTCCGTATATTTCCTGGACACGGCCCCGCTGCGCTGGCCGTTCCCGCCGTAGTACCGATCTTCGCGGCACAGTCGCTCTTTCACGTCGCAGAAAATACCGTTGGCGAAGGTGAACTGGGTCCGGTCGAAATCGCCCTGTGAAAACAGATTGGTCGCGGCCCTCTTGCCGAGATACTTCACGGTGAGCTTTCGGGAAACCCCCTTGTCGCTGGCACACAGATAGCGGTCGCAGAGCACGCCCGGCTCGGGTGACCGAAGCGTGGCCCGCTGCCCGGCATGGGTGGGGATTGCGGATACGGCCAGCAGCAGGGCCAGAGAAAACGACAGGCACGGTTTGTTCATGGTTCTTCACCTGGTGACAGGTTTGTGGAGCATCTGATGCATGAGGCTAATGGCTGGCCACGAGTCAGTCCCGAGTTCGGTCGTGCACACCGACGTGAAGTCCGCCGGGTGCGAGAACAGCACGCCCCAGCTGTCGCCAAGACGCAAACTCATGGTGTAGCTCCGTAAATAGAGGTGTCAAGAAAACTACTTGTGGTGTCCGATGGCATGCAGGAATTCGGTGCGCGCCTGCAGGTTGTGACTGAACTCGCCCGCATAGCACTGGGTGACGACGCGCTCGTCACCCCGCCGGTCCTCGCCCATCAGCAGGCACAGCTGCTCCGCCTCGATCAGGCAGGCCGCACCGCGTGCGAGGCCATGCGTGATGAGCGCGTTCGCGATCTGATTCGTGATCCATTCCTGGTACGTGTAGCGATGGCTGATAGCATCGATCATCCGCGCGATGCGGCCAAAGCCGTGGAGCCGCCCGCCGGGAAGATAGGCAACATGCGCGACGCCACGGAACGGCAGCAGGTGATGCGGGCACACGCCGTGGACGGCGATGCTGCGGATGATGACCATATCGCGGCGTGCATCTTCGAAACCGGCACCGAGCACCCCGGCCGGGTCCGCGTCGTAGCCGTCGAGCAGACGCTTTTGCCACAGTTCGCGCACGCGCTGAGCAGTCCTGCCGGTATGCGCCGGATCGATGTCGATGCCGCTCGCCTCGAGCATGCTGGTTACGGCCAGCTCGAACGCCGCGGCATTGAATTCGCGTATCCGCCGAATGCCGGTCTCGCCTGCATTGGGAAGAGGTGGATGAACATGATCATGCTGATCTGCAAAAGACATGAACTCTCCAGAATGCGACACCCTGTAGAACGGGGGAATTTGCTTCCCATGCGCCTGACGCAGGCCTGGTCCGCTTCGTGATGTCACCGGGTGTCATTCCGTGTCGAGAACCGATGCGGCGACCATCACGCCAATCAGCGCGCCCGCCAGCAGGCCCGCAATCGCTCCCTCGGCTGCGGCGACGCTAACCCCGATCGCAGCACCCATGAACATGCAGCCCGCTATGATGCCGAAGTGAAATCGCTCGAATCGCATGGTTTATTCTTCAGGTAAGCGTTTCCGCATGAACGCTGTCTGGTACCGCTGCTGGCAATGCCGTCACAGCTGTTGACTGGCCCTCGGGCCGGGCGCCTGCCGCGCCGTGTCAATGAGCGGCCGCGCGAAACTGACTGGTGGCTCACGACCTGCGAGAGATCGTCGATCTGGACGCGCCGGATCACCGGTAGCGTCGCGTTGATATCGCCGGACTCCGAAACGAGATACCTGTCTCCGTCACGGACCCTCGACCAGATGACTGCCGTCGGGGAAATCCGTTCGCACGCCTCCGGGAATACGGACCGAGGTTTCGCCCGGGACATTGACGGGAAATGGAGTCGCCTCGCCTGGCAAAGGCCGTTCCTAGGTTGTGTTGTTTGCACCTGTTGCGTCCTACTCGAACGAGATCACAAGCCGTTTGCCGCAGGCGGCAGCATACTGCCGCAGGACGTGCAGCGGCACGGCATGGCCGGAGGCTATCCGGTTTTCCATGTGCAGGAGATCCACCGTGTCCACCCCCATCCGTTCGGCCAGTTGCGCCAGACTCACGCCGGCATCGTGGCGGGCCCCGAGCATCGCGCCAAAGAGCGCCGTATCGTCCGGGCGCGGGGTAACCTGCGGGCTATGGCGTTTCGGCGGTGTGGTGCTTCCGGCAGATGCGTTTGCCAAGTCGAGCATGACCGGGTCGAAGTATGTCAAAAGTTGCTCCTTGATCAATGAGGGTGCGTCAGGGCGGCAGAGGCATAACTACTCGAATGAGATTCCCAGCGTCCTGCCGCAGACATGCCGCTTGCCGGCGTGGGCTTTCCTGACCGTGCGTCTTGCAACGCATTCGGTCAATAGCGTCTGAACGTTCGGGACGCCACTCTTCACCCGTCGGGCAATTTCATGCACCGTATGACTCTCGCCCGGCGTCATGCTCGCTAGCACCGTTTCCACCGTGACGATCGCGTGCTTCTCTGCATTGCTCATTACTGAACGGTTCCCTGTTTCCCGTGCCTGTTTCCCGTTTTGAGGCGGCGCGTTCATGCCGACGCCCCGTCACTGCGGTGAATCATCATCGGGCGTAGTGCGGCTTCACTGTAAAATCGCTGGTCACCGTGCTCGCTGCGGATGCGCACACAGCCGTCATAGATCTGGATCACGGCATCCTCGCCCCACGCGTCGCGCAGACCGCGCAGCAATGCACGCTGGCGCCGGTCTAGATAGAACGGCCAGAGCTCCCGGTGCACCATCTCCCGGACTGATGGACACCAGCCTGCATGAACTGGCGTCGTCACGACGCGTCGCCCCGTGGCGGGTCCAGTTCATCGGCGCCCGGACGAAAGCGCCAGCCGAGCCGGTATGCAGGCTGGCGCCGGTGATACGAGCGAGGATGCTCTCGGTCAAACGCGCCCAGCATCACCAGTTCGTCCACTGCCAGCATCCACTCAGATCGGGTCAGACCGCTTACGGGCTGCAAATCCAGACTGTGGATCCGACGTGCCTTATCGAATTCGAGCCCCGACACGGCAAGCAGTGCCACAAGGAACGCCGCGTCACTCAGCGAGCAGCGTGCGAGTCGGTCAAGAAACGCGCGCTGTTCCGGGGAGAGCGCGGCATGGCTCGGGTTCAG
>NZ_JBNDKT010000094.1:0-7657 GCF_050435685.1 Paraburkholderia sp. GAS448 | reverse complement strand
ACTCATTTCCTGACACGGACCATCGGGCGGGTGAGCACGGAGATGAGCTTGCACGTGCTGGCGTACAACATGAAGCGGGTGATCAAGCTACTCGGATCAGAAGCGGTTATGAAGGCGATGCGGGCGTGATGCCCGTACGGGGTTGTTGAGCCTTTGCGATGTGTTCGGCCGTGATTTGACGTTCGGGTTGCCGCAATCGAAACGCCGCGACCTGCGCCGAGACAGGTTTCGTCAATTCCCAGTGGCCAGCCGTTTTGACACACTCTGGGCCGCAAGCTGACAGCTAGGCTATGGAGGCTACCGCCCCTCGTGTTCGTCTGCCTCGCCGTCGCGGAGTATCCGCAGCACGGCGTTTGCTGATTGTCGCCCTTCACGACAATCACTAAGCAATTCGGGTGAGGGCGAAGAAGCGGCCGCGGCCGCCGCCGTATTGGCAGGCTGATCGCCGTTACTCCACGATTGAAAAGCGCGCCGGGCGGCGTTGCGGCGATTTGGTGGTCCGCTCAACGCGCGGGCTGGCGCCGCGGATGAAGAGGATCGCGCAGATAGCTACCATCGTCCAAATGCTGAGAATTACGGTCAAGGCACTCATTTCAGTCTTCAGAAGTTTGACACTGCGATTAGTTCTGTCTGGCCTGACGGCCAATCAATGTGTCGTAGGTTGGTCGGTACCTTTGAGCAATAGCTCATCGATCAGGCACGTGGTCAGTGCCAGCTGCTTTTCGAGCGATACGCGCGCTCCTTCCGCACCCACCGTGTCGCCACGTGCGACGGCGTTGTGAGTCTGCGTCGCGAGGCGCAACACGGACTCCGACGCGAGGTGCAGGCCGCGCATCATGCCCGCGTCGGAGTACGGCGAAGGGCTGTTCCAATCGGACATAGATACGTCCGGCAGGCCAACTTCGAACTGACGACTTTTGTGGTGGCGGAAAGACATCTCAGGCTCCCTGCGCGATTGGCACGATGTCAGTGTGCGCCGACGATGGGGAGTCCAATCCGTTAAAAAGAAGCCAATTTTGGAGTTAATCCGTCGCCATCGAAAGAACGAAAAATTTGCTAAAAATGGGGCCGGGCCGCGCGCGGCTAGAAACTGGGCGGGTACCGGAAACCAACTTCCCTCTGAAAAACCTTGACGGACTACCTCAGGGCGTGAAGCGGTCCTTCGCCATTCTCGTTAGCGGCCATTCGGCGCGCCCGATTGCACCACCCTCGGCACCGACGCGGGAACTCCCCATACAACAACAAGTACGTAAGCTGGGGTTGCGCCCGCGCGCGGGATCGCGTAACTAGCATGTCTCGACGCTAGCCCTTGGACCAAGCTATGATTCAGCATTGGCTCATACCATGAAAAGGAGAGTATGGCGACCTGTTACCAGTGTGCTGCCTCAATCCGTCCGAACGAGGGGTATCGTCGACAAGTTCAGACTGGAACAACAACACGCGTTTACATCTCTCGGCGACCAGGAAGTTCGTATGGCAATTCCTACGGACTTCGGACACTCTGCCAAAACTGTTCGGCCGTTGTTGATCAACAGCGCGCGGTCACCAATGAAAAAAACAAGCTAGCCGGCATTTCTGCGATAGTTGGCCTCATTAGTGCCGCAATCGCATTCTTCAACGTTCGTTCGTTCGGCGATGATGACAGCTCCCGTTTGGTGTTCTTTTTCTTGTTGTTGGGTGGGCCCGGCTTTTGTTTGTACTTTCTCCTGTTAATCTTCCGAAACAAGAATACGGGCACAGCAACGTATTCGCAAGAGCACCAAGGATTTGATGAGCCTGTAATGCCTACGGTGGTACCTTCTCAACCCATTGCACCGGTTTTACAATCGACACACGCTGACACTCCGAACGCTCCGTTGCCAGCAATGGGGGAAGCATTGAAGAGAACAGCCTACAACCTTCACGACAAAGGGCTTTCGTTGTTTGGGATTTACGGGCTGACAGAGACTACCGAGGACTTACCTGAATTGCTGGAAACGATTGCAATTGCAACCCCGCCGCGATATTTGAAGGATATGGATGGCTGGCAAAAAGCTATCGAAGAGCAAGCATATCGTCGTTTTTTTCAGGAATTAACCAAAGCGACAGAAGGTGGAGAACCTGACTTGCCCTCACTGATACGGATTTTCCCGGCTCGAGAGGACGAAGAGGTTATGGATTACCTCGAGCGACTCAACTCGACTGGCCAGGTTCTAGCGGATATGTTGAATAAGGGTGAATAAAAGATCGTGCCGAGCCCGCTAATGGGTGTCGACGATCTAGAAGTGCGTGTCGAGCGACCGAAACTGGCCGCGGGTGTGTGAAACCGCAAAACTACTCGGTTTTCGGGCGTCGCTTTACCCTTCCCGAGTTGTCGCGAAGCCAATATTACGCGGTCTGAAGGGTCGATTTTTTCGGACGTCGCGTTCAACCTGCGTTTTCACACACCCTCGGCCGAATGCCGTCTCATGCGCTCTGCATCTGCGTTGCGCGACCTCAATCGCCAGTACGTGACCCTGAGCGGTCGGTGCCGGTAGCAGGCTACGGGACGACGCGCAAAAGGTGTTAGATCGCACAGCGCCCCCAAACGCTTGTTATCATCAGCAGCACAAAAAAACGAGGGGCCACGATGAACAAAACGCTGTTGCTGCTGACGGTGCTTCTGGCCGGGTGCGCCAGCACCGCCGACATCGATACCAGTAAGGTCGATCCAGATTGCGCCCATTCATGTAGTGCGAGCTACTCCGAATGCCTTGGAAAATTCACACTCTTTCCGCTCATGGCGCAACACCAATGCACGGACGCGATGAAGCTATGCGTTCAGGCATGCCCTGCCCGAGGATCCGCCGCCGCATCTCCGGTGTCGGATTCAAGCCAACGGCTCGCGAATCTGGACGACCTATATAAGCGTGGTCTGATCACCAAGGATGAGTACGACGCCAAGCGCGCCGAAATCCTGAAGGGCCTGTAATCGGATTGGCACCAGAACGGAGGGAATGTTGAGCAGCGACGATCGACAGCTAGAGCGTCCGACCTTTGACGCCGTGCAGCTAAAGGACGGTTCCGGGTATTTCGTGCGAGTCACTTGGTCGGACGGCTTCGAACAGCAGATTAACGACTTCGCCGACGAAGCCGAGGCCCAGCAGTGGATCAGCGACAACGCGCCGAACTGGCACGAATGGGCATCACACCGCGTACAGCCCAAGACCTGAGACGCCCCTGTCACATCGGCTATCGTACGTACTCAAATTGTTCGCGATGTAGACCTGTCTTGTGACAAATCTAGCCCCCCGTGTCGACCGTCCGTTCGTGGCCGCACTGAGACAAAACAGCGCCGTGCTCACGCGCGCGAGACCGTGGCGGCCGCCAAGTGACGGTATTCATCACGCCACGGAAACGGCGGTGGGGTATTGGGTGAATAACAAGGGTGACGGGTCTCCATGCGCCGCACTCTGTACCGCAAGTTATACAGGGCTTGCCGCACTCCTGGAAGCGTTCGTAGAAGACGGTTTGTCATTCGCTGCCATGAGCCCGTGATGAAGGCGGTCAACGCGCACGTTGACCGCCTCGTGCGAATCTCGATGCGCGATGCGCGATGCAGCCGATTCGCGGATGATTTCGGACGCAGCCAACAGGAGGACCATATCGCATGGCGCCAGCGAAATCGCTTGTGGCCTCCCTCACTGAGCGCCGAGCAACGGACTGCGCGTAAGTCTGGTAACGCAGACGGCCAAGATTTCGTATCCGGGGTCGGCGTACTCGTTCGCCGCTTTTTCCGCTTCCTCAATCGAAAGAAAGGACGTGGCATTTTCAATCGCCGGTGCCATGCCGACGTCGCCGTCCTCGCCGGTGGAGAGGAACTGCTCACCGGTCTTCACCACGTAGATGGATATCATGCCTCCTCCATGGGTTGCATGGGTAGCTTCCAGTCTAGCAGCCCGGAAGGGCTGCGGGCGGTTCGCTGAGTCCTTTCCGTAATGTCCCCGCCGGAGGCATTCCCTGCTCGCTTGTCCGTGCTCGTTCCGCGATTCCGTACGCAACCCGGTAGTTAATTTGATCTGCTGCCGCATGCCTGCGACGAACGTCGGTCAACTGTCGAGGAGCATGTATTCGCAAATCCAGTTCTCGACGATTCAACATCTCTCGTTATCTCAGTTATGTAAAAGGCTGTCCGTTGCGCTCCAAAGCTCAACGATAGGCGCTTGACGACCCACAACTGCCGTTCGGACCCCTCACACAGCCGCGACCGCTTCCAGAGTACAACGGACGCTCGCGCCGCCGCGTTGGCCACCAAGTTGTCGGCCTTATCCGACGTTCGCGTATTGACGATGCAAAGACGGCTCAACGACTTAGGTTCAACGACTTAGACCCGCCGCTCGTCGCGTGTCGACTTCGAGTGGCAGCTGCATGTGTCGGTCAATGGGTTAATTCGACCCACACGAGACGGTTGAGCTGAGCCGTCAGAGGTTTGACGGCGGGTAACTGAGTCGTCCGGTCATCCAGGCCGCGCGTTAGATCATCCGCGCGCGTGCGTCATACGATTTCATCGGTTCCGGAAGTTCCGTGAGGCCAGGCTTGCTCGCGTCCCCTAGGGCGATCAGCATGTTCCTGCCGCTGGCATTGACGCTTTCGTGCAATACTCCGAGCGAGCGGATGACGATCACGTCCTTGTCGATTGACTTGCTGAACTTCAGGCCGGTGTCTGTGCAGTAACTCCTCACGACCTGCTCCAGCACATGGTCGACGAACCCCTCCGCGTTCAGGCGGCGGGTAGGCTCGACCAGTACGTGTTTCGCCTTGCCGTTGCATTGACCCAGCATGGCAATTTTGTTGTCAATCACCGCCATGTCGCCACTGGTGATCTTCGGACCGGTGTTGGCGCTAAACACATTCCGCTCGAATGCCAGTTTCGCCTCCCTGTGCACTGTGATGCCCATCAGCCTGGAAGCGTTGCGCAGCCACGTCTCCCAGCCAACATAACCGCCGGGGTTACGTGCCATATCATGAATTGCGGCTTGGATGCGGATCGCCGTGACCCAGGCACCGTTCAACACCTTATCGGCTGTTGTAGCCGCCTGCATTAGTTCTGGCGATCGTGTTTTATCAAGATGAGGATCCACGTCCCCTTCCACAAAAACGCGGCCGATCCCGGTCGCGATCTGACGCACCACTTCCTTGTAGTAGTCGGCCGTTTTCAACTTGGCCTGCGCGCCGGCAGTCAGAAATCCTTCGTGATGTTCGTAAAGGACATCGGTAGTCGCGCCGTTGGCGATCGCATGCGTGCTCTCATGGACCAGCGTCAGGAAGCCGAGACCATTCATGTCCTGGTTCGCTGCAGCCGCGACCGCGCTCTGGCCGAGAGCCATGCGTGTGCTGTTGGTCAACGCACCGCAACACCAAACTTCGTTCTTGCGCATCAAATCCACCACGATGCCGGAACTTGACCAAAAGGAAGGCGTCAGTCGATCGAGCGCATCGGCTGCGTTCTTGAAGACTGCTTTCGCAGCGGTGTCGTGCCCGACACCAAAGACGTTCTTCACGTACGTGTCATGGAGCCCCTTGGCGATGTCCCTCATTGTCTGGGCGACCTTGGCCGCCAGAGCCGTGACATGCTGCTTCTCCTCCGCTGACAGCTCGCGCGTGTCTGGAACGATGCCGGGATACGTCGTCAAACCACTGGTGTCCATCGCCTGCATCTTCGTGATGATGCTCTTCAGCCGGCTAAGTGCAGGGCCATCGAGCCGAGTGCGCAGCAGCAAAATCCGCACGTCGGCATCGGTCAGCGTCAGGTCGGCGAGAAGCTTTTGCTTGTCGGCCACCTGCATGGACGCCAGAGCGTTGCCGATTGCCGTTTTCAACTTGCGCTCTGCCATCTCCGAGCGCTTGCTCGCACCCTGCAGCATCTCGTCGATGTCCTTCGGGTCGGGTAGTCTAATGTGCGTCACCATGACAGGTACCTCAGGTTGATAGTTGAGACAAGCCCGGGCGCTCGGTAGGCGCGATCTGGGCGCGTTCATTGACTACGGTTTTCGAAATGCACTTAATAAACGTCAGCCTACGGGCATACGCCGATACCCCTGACCAATTGTAGTTAGCAGGACGCGATCAGTTGAGGATGTTCCGCGTGCCACGCTCAAGCGAAGGTCTGCTGTATGGATACAGCCGACGTTTGAACGTCCCTTCGCAGCAACGCATGAAAGGCTGGAGTTGGCCGAACCCAGAACTTTCTGCAGCCGGACATGCTCTTCCTGAGGGCCAGATAAATGAACTGCCCTTCGAGAACTTCCTTTGACGCTGATTGCAGTGTCGTAACAGCTCGCTGACAATGATGCAGGCGTGCTATTACGCAGATGTCTCAAAGCGCGGATCACCTTGCGGCCCACAGATCGGGCTTGCGGTCGTCAACCGGCACATCGCGACTGCGGCGCCGTTCACGATGGGCGCGCGCTCCATGGATCGGCCGGCAAACTCCGCTTTCGCAATGCCCTGCCGGAGGCCGCCCCAAACGCTCCCCGATGCCTCATTGATGCAGAATCGGCGCAAAGGCCACAACGAAACGACCTGAATACGATGGACGACCCAGAATCGCTTTCCCTGGCACTCCCCGACGGCACCAAGGTCTCTGCGCTCCTCCGAGCGCCGGAGGACGCGCGAGCCCTGTATGTCTTCGCGCACGGTGCCGGGGCGGGCATGCAGCACGCCGGCATGTCGTCATTGGCCGACGCGCTTGCGGCGGCAAATGTCGCCACATTGCGCTACCAGTTTCCGTACATGGAGCGGGGCTCCAAGCGGGTGGACTCGCCGGCCGTGGCACATGCTGCCGTGCAGGCAGCCGTCGCAGAGGCCCGCCGGCGGTTGCCTGCCCTGCCGCTCTTCGCGGGCGGCAGGTCGTTCGGCGGCCGCATGACGTCCCAGGCCCAAGCCATCTCCCCGCTGGACGGCGTGCGTGGCCTCGCTTTCGTCGCGTTCCCGCTGCACCCGGCGGGCGCGCCCGGCGTGGAGCGGGCACGGCACCTGGCGGACGTCACGGTGCCGATTCTCTTCCTGCAGGGCACGCGCGACAAGCTGGCCGAGCTTCACCTGCTGAGGTCGGTCGTCGGGACGCTGGGGTCACGCGCCACGCTGCATGTGGTAGACGACGCAGATCATTCGTTCCACGTGCGCGCGTCCTCCGGCCGGACCGACGCGGAGGTTGTGCTCGAACTGGCACGGACGATGTCGGCGTGGTTCTTCGCCGAAGGAGAGTTCGTGCCCGTTACCTGAGCAAGCGCAGGAATGCTTGTAGCAGAGTCGGGACGGCGAGCCGGCGAATTCGCCGTGCAGCACTCGCCCGCTCAATCCCTTTGCTATCCGGAGTTGGTCTCTGGCATAGCCACGATAAGCGACACCTGTCGCGTCAGCGACGTGTTCCCAGTGCCGAGTGAGTGAATTTGTCAGATCCACTTGCGGTGATCCGCCCCGGAAATCGCGTAGGGCATCTGCATTGATTTGGCCGACAGGCCTCCGGCGTCGGTGTCGATCCGTGAGTGACCGCTTAGGGGTGCGGGCGGAGCCAGACTGGCGGAGCGTCGAACGACGCGCATTGGCCCAGAGTGTGTCAAAACGGCTGGCCACTGGGAATTGACGAAACCTGTCTCGGCGCAGGTCGCGGCGTTTCGATTGCGGCAACCCGAACGAG
>NZ_JBNDKT010000093.1:0-7719 GCF_050435685.1 Paraburkholderia sp. GAS448 | reverse complement strand
CGCCTGTTGCGATTTCAAAAGAGGCATTGCACCTGTGCCTCGCCGGTCTTCCAGACGTCACTCCCGATGTCATTCGCGGTCCGTGTTCATCGTGCATTGCAGCGAGGCGCCTGTGGTCCGTTCTGTGGGCGGCGGCCGCCGAAGTCATGCATCGGCACGAAGACAAGGCGGTCTTTTTCAGTGCGCGCCTCGATCCTGACGACGCCAGTGCAACACCGGCCTCCGAGGTTCATCTGAAACTGGTCATCGATGCGGGAACCACTGACCGGCCGGTCGCAACGATCTTGCTGCCCGATCAGGACTAGCCACATCTGTCACGGCAACGGCCAGACCAATGGTCTTGCACCTGCCTTGTGCTTGCCTCATTTACCCGTCGCGGGATGCATCCCCGCCAGGGGGCATGCTCCGCGCTTTTTTGCTGGAGAACATCATGCAACCTGACTCTGAAGTCCTGACCTCGAGCACCACCATCAAGGCGGTGCGTGTCCCTGAATCAAAGCGTACGAACACGCTGCCACGCTATTTCGGGCGGCAGCGGATGATGGGTGAGGCACTGGTCTACCAGTCGCTACAAATCGTCTGTGAGGCGTATTCAGGCGGTTTCTGGGACTTCTTCGAACTGTCTAGTGGTGGTTTCTACATGGCCCCTCGCATGGAGGGGCCACTGCGCATCCAGTGCGATGGCAACGGCTTCGATGGCGAGATGTCGTGCGACGCCGCCGGCATCGTGGCCTGTCTGATGGCGTTCAATGCGCTTGCCTGGCACACCGGCGAGGTGCACTTCGGTGAGCTGTTTTACCAGTTGCGCGACTTCGCTGCACAGCACGCGGAAGCGGCATCGATATTCGCCGCCATTGACTGACCGATCGTGCAGTCGTCGCGCATTCACTTACGTTCGACCCAGGGTGCCCCGCAAGGGGCCCCTTTCGGAACGGACTTGCCCCGCGCACAGCGCCAGCACTTGGAAGATGTGACGTGCCGTAGTGGGTATGACCGAAATTGGCAATATGGCAGACACGCAGGTAGACAGGGGCCAATCGATCTAAACGTTGGTCGCCAGGAAGGGAGGTGGAACGATGAGACGCCTGACCGACATGAGACGCCTGACCGACAAAGACCTCGCTGAAGAGCGCGGCGCACAGTTAAGCGACTGCGGCGCATACCGGTATCGGCTCTGGCGCGAATGGGACGCCACACGTCCAACACTGACGTTCCTGATGCTGAACCCGTCGACAGCCGATCATCTCGTCGACGATCCGACTGTCACCCGATGTTTTGCACGCGCCGTCGCGAACAACTTCGGCCGGCCTGAAGTCGCCAACCTGTTCCCGCTGCGGGCGACCAACCCTGACGAGCTCCTCATGCACCCGGACCCGCTTGGATCGCGTAGCCGGGCCAATAGTGCAATCCTGGAAGCGGTAGACCGTGCGTCGATGGTCATCTGTGCGTGGGGCTCACATGAAGCGGTGGCGACGCGCGTGGCCGATGTGTTGCACCTCCTTGCGATCACCAGCATGAGCGGGAAGCTGTTCCATCTCGGCATGAACATTGACGGCAACCCGAAACACCCACTGCATACCGCCGCGAACAAGCGACCAGAACCATTCGAATTTCCGACTTGACCGAAACAGCGCAATGAGCAGTCGATAACACGCAAATAGAGTGAGGGTTGTATGGGAAACCTGATCGACGAAGGAATCCTGATAACCGGCCAGCGTGCCATCGGGATCAAGGAGGCGGCCGCGCTCCTTCAAGTTTCTTATGGAACAGTCTACGCACACAAGGAAGCACTGGGTTTCTTCCAGATCGGCTCTGTCTGGCGCGTATGGCCCGAAAAACTGCGGCAGACGACAAGCGACTACAATAAACGTCGACCGGCGCAGACGGAACAGGAGAAGCAGCAATGTCCATCCGAAAGCACCCCAAGAGCGGTGTCTACTTTGTCGACATCCGCACACCAGGCGGCGAAAGAATTCGCCGATCTTGTGAAACGAAGGACCGAAAAGAAGCGCAGGAATATCACGACAGGCTGAAGAACGATCTGTGGCGCGCTTCGAAGCTCGACGAAAAGCTTCCCCGGACATTCGAGGAAGCTGCAATGAAGTATCTGGAGCAGGAAGCAGGAACGCGCGACTACGAGAGTAAAGAACGGCACCTGGCATGGTTCGGACGACACTTCGTCGGCAGGGCTCTGCACACGATAACCCGCTCTGAAATCATGGATGCACTTCCGAAGCATGATCAGCGAAAGCTGACGACACCGAAGCCGCTCAGCGTTGCAACCCGCAATCGTTACCTCGCAACCATCCGCGGCATGTTAAACGCAGCGGCTGGGGTCTGGGAGTGGATCGATCGTGCACCGCTACTGACCGATGTTCCGGAAGCAAAACGCCGGATACGCTGGATTACGCCCGACCAGGCGTCTCGTCTGCTAGAGGAAATGACTACAGACTGGATGCGCGATATCACCGAAATGGCGTTTAACACCGGCCTGCGTTGGTACAACATTTCGGGAATGGAGTGGACTCAGGTGGATCTTGTGCGCAGGCGGGCCTGGATTCATCCCGACCAGGCGAAGGCAAAGAAGCCGATCGGCGTACCACTGAACGAAGCCGCAGTTGAAGTGATCAGACGCCAGTTGGGCAAACACCCAGTCTATGTGTTTGCCCGCAACGGGAAGCCGCGCAGGAAATCGGATATGCATCAGTGGCGCCGCGCCTGCGCGCGGGCCGGCCTCGAGAATTTCCGCTTTCATGACACACGGCACACGTGGGCAAGCTGGCACGTGCAGAACGGAACACCGCTAAATGTGCTGATGGAATTGGGTGGCTGGTCGAACTACGAGATGGTGCTGCGCTATGCCCATCTTGCACCTGATCATCTTGCTCATCACGCGGAAACGGTCAAGATTTGGGCACACCCGTTGCCCAAAAAATCCGGTTCCGCTCTCGAAGACATGGCTCGATCCGCCTGAGAGCCTTGTCAGCAAAGGCTCTGAGCGAACGCAAGACGGAAACAGGACGTGGGAAAGATGACGGATCGCCAGATGAGGAGTCCGGTTTCGCCCCAGCCGGGAGCTAGATCCGTCATGCAACGCATTATCCGGCGTGCACGCGTCCGGGTCATCACGCAAACCCGCAAGAGACCTTTGTCAATCCTGACAAAATCCCGCCAGCGCACCCCAACAACGCCCCCTGCCATCGGCACGGCACGTATCCGTTACCATGACGTCTGCACGTTCCCATCCGAAAGCAATTCGTCTTGTCTACCTACACCCTTCCCGCCGCACTCACCGCGGAACTCGAAATCCGCAAAAGCCGCTTTATCGCCCATGCGATCCCGGTTGAAAATCGCGACGCGGCGATGGCCGAACTGCGCCGCCTGCGCGACGAACATCCTGCCGCCACGCACGTCTGCTGGGCGCTCCTCGCCGGCGGGCAGTCCGGTATGTCCGACGATGGCGAGCCGTCCGGCACCGCGGGCCGGCCGATCCTGGAAGTGCTGAGACATCACGATCTCGACGGCGTGCTGGCGGCCGTTGTCCGCTACTACGGCGGCGTGAAGCTCGGCGCGGGAGGCCTCGTGCGCGCCTATACCGACGCCATTGCCACGGCGCTGCAGGACGCACCGCGCATCGAACGGATTGCGCAGGCAACACTGACCGTGGAGATCGACTACCCGGACGAAGCACGCGTGCGACGCTGGATCGAGCAGGAGAACCACGCGCTCGCAGAAAGCGCCTACGGCATGGCTGTGCGACTCACCATCCGCATGCCGGTCACGGCACTCGATGCCGCGCGCGATGCGTTGCGCGACATGACGCAAGGGCGCGCCCTGTTCCCCGATACCGCTTAAGCTATATCCGGCACGATTGCGCAGCGACCCCCAACACCCGCAAACACGCTGGCTCCAGGACGACTGGCCTTCAGTATGCCGGTAGCAGCCAAGGAACAAGCAGCACGCTAACCGCCATCACGACCAGCGTGAACGGTGCGCCAACCTTCACGAAATCGGTAAGGCTGTAATTGCCGAACGTGCTGACAAGCGTATTGACCGGCGAAATGGGCGTCGCGAAAGCCGACGACGCGCCCAGCGCGACCATCATGCCGAAAGGGTAAGGCGACGCATGCAGATGGTTGGCGAGCGCAACGGCAACGGGCGCCATCAATACCGCCGTGGCGGTGTTTGAAATGGCGAGACCGATGAGCGCGGTCATCGCGAAGACGGTCGCCAGCACGGCTCTGATGCTTGCGGTGCCAACCAGTGCAAGCATCGCGTCGGCGCCCAAATCCATCCCGCCTGTCCGTTTCAGCGCCAGCGCAAACGGCAGCATGCCGACGATCAGTATCAGGGTGCGCCAGTTAATCGCCCGATAAGCCGAATCGAGATCGATACAACGGAAGAGCCCCATCAATAGACAACCGATCAGGACCGACTGAGCATAGGGCAGAACCCCGGTCACCATCAGTATGAGCACCAGCAGCAAACAGGCGATCGCGTGCGGCGCCCGATCGGGCACGGGAACGAGCGTGCGACCTTCCACCGGCAGGCTGAGCGCAATCAGATCGTGCCCCTCCTTGCGCAGTGCCCGAAAGGCCGCCCATGGCCCGACCAGTAGTAGCGTATCGCCGATCTTCAGTGTGGCGTTCTCCAGCCCATGATCGTGCGTGACCCGCCCACGGCGCAGGCCGACCACGCTCAGTCCATGCTGCATGAGCAATGGCGACTTGTCGGGTTTCATGCCAACCAGGTGAGAGTCCACGGGGATGATGGCCTCGGCCATGCCGACGTCGCGTGACTGATCGGTAAAGTAGGTTCCGGCCATCGGTAACCGCTGCAGGACAAACCGCTCGCACAATGCGTCGATGTCGAATCCCTTTGCATCGACATCGACAAGCAGGATGTCGCCCGCGCGCACTTCGGTGCTCGACAGGGCGCGCAGCACTTCTCTTTTGAAACGCTGGAACCGTTCGACCGCGATCACATGGGCGTCCGGCGCGCCGTGCAGGCCAAGACTGCCGAGCGTTTCGCCCACCAGCGGCGACGAGCGTTCGACGCTCAGCCGGAAGGCGCGGTCCTGCAGGCCATATTGCGCCACCCAGTCATGCAGCGTCGGACCGTCTGCACGGCGCGCCGCTGTGCTGCTGCCCAGTCTGCGCCGTGCCACCACCATATAGGCAATGCCAAGCGCAAGCACGGGCGCGCCGATGGGTGTGAACGTGAAGAAGCCGAAGCCCTGCTCGCCGATACGCATCAACTCGCTGTTGACCACCAGATTCGGTGCGGTGGCCACCAGCGTCATCATGCCGCTGATCAGCCCGGCGACGCTCATCGGCATCATCAGGCGGCTGGCGGGCGTACCCGTCTTCTGCACGACATGCAGCACCACCGGAATGAAGATGGCCACCACGGCGGTCGTACTCATGATCGAGCCCATCACGCCGACGGAGACCATCAGCAGAACGAGCAGGCGGGTTTCGCTGCTGCCGCTGGTTGTCACGAGCCAGTCCCCGACGCTTTGCGCCACGCCGGTGCGTACCAGCCCCTCGCCCAGCACAAAGAGCGCGGCGATCAGGACGACGGCCGGATCGCTAAAACCCGCGAGCGCCTCGTTGATCGTGACGACGCCGGTCGCCGGAAGTGACACGATCATGATCAGCGCGACCGCGTCGATCCGGGGTCTGCCGATGACAAACATCGCAATGGCGGCGCCGAGCAGCACAAGAACTGCGACGAGGTCGGAGTGCATGATTGTGCGGGTAATGGCCAGGACTCTGAATGTACACGTTTGAACATGATTCAGGCGCGCTGCCGTTGCGGCGGCGCGACCTCTGGCATCGGTGCGGCAATAGCGGCGCGCTCGCGCGGCCTGGCTTATCCGGGCGCGGGTCGGTTTACAGCCATGCTGGACAGAGCATTGAAGGTCCTGGCTGCCTCAAATGGGGAATACTGCACCAGGGTGGCGATCGTCAAGATTGCCGTGTGATCGTGCGACCCGTTCCGGCATTGCCCTGTTCGGCGCCGGGCGACGAACCAGGCCGCAGCCCTTCACGGACCGACAACGACCGATCACGCATGCAACGGCTGCGTGCCAACCCAGTTGATGACCTGCGCGACGAGATCGTCGCTGGCGGTGGCCAGTGCGCGGGCACCGCCTTCGGCATCGGGCGAACTGGCGGGCGCTCGCGCGACGAACGTGCGCTGCCCGATCACCTTGCCGTCCTGAAACAACGTGGCGCGCGCGGTAACCGCGCCGTGGCTATCGGCCTGGCCGTCGAACACCTGTTCGAACTCCTGCAGATCGACCCGCAGCACCGGTGCGTGCACACCATCGGCGCCGGTCAATACGGTGCCGTGTGAGCTGAGCGCGATGCGCAGACGCTGCGTCAGCAATTGCGACGGCGGCATCGTCCAGTGACTTCCCGAATACGATGCCAGCCGCTGGGCATCGGCAAAACCCAGCCGGTAGTTCAGGTTGTCCGTACTGAGCGACTCGGGTGCGGTCACGTCCAGCACCTTGACCGCCGGCATCGTGCTTGCCGCCGCAAGCGGCGCTGGCGGACCGAAGTCATAGCGAATGTCCTCCACCACGCGCCTCGTGCCGACGCACCCGGCAAGAACGCCGAGAGCAAGCGCGATGGTCAGCGCGGCGCCACCGGAAACCAAACGACGAATTGAGCATGACATCGCAATGTCCCTTTTCAGTCATTTTGCTGCGTTGGCAGCGGGCCATGAGAAACCCGGCTCGCCCGGTCCCGGGGCGGCGGGCGCAGCGCCGAACAGTACGCTGCGCGGGTTGGTGCTGAACGTATCGGCGGCACGATCGATCGAGCGCGCGGCGCTGCGCACGTCGTCGGAAAGCGAGTTGACGCGCGGCAGCGTGTCGTAACCCACGCGCGCCGACAGGTCCTGCACCGTTGCGTCGATCGACGTCAAAGCCTCGCCGGCCTGCTGCGCGGCCGTGCCCACCTTGTTCAGGTTCATCTCGAACGGACCGTTCGGCCGGTTGAGGCTCGTGATCAGCTGGTTCGTCGACGCAAGCATGTGGTCCAGCTGGTCCAGCGTGGCTGGCAGCTTGCCGACGGCCGGCCCCATCTGCTGCGAGAGCGTGGCGACGCCATCGGCGGCATGCTGAAGGCTCGTGACCGCCGCCTGCAACTGGGCGTGCATCTCGGGGGACAACATCTCGTGAACGTCGTCGGCGACCCTTTCGAGCTTGCGCAGCAGGATATCGCCGCGCAGCTGCAACTGGTCGAACAGGCCCGGACGCATCGGCAACTGCGCAACCTGTTTCGCCGACGTCGTCAATGGCGACAAATCCTTGCCCGTGTCGTCGAGCTGGATGAACGCGAGACCGGTCACGCCTTGCAGCGCGAGCGTCCCGAAGGTCGAATGCGTGATCGGCGCGTGCTGGTCGACCATGATCCGGATCACGATCTGTCCCGGATGATTGTGATCGAACTTGATCGACTGCACCCTCCCGACATCCAGCCCGCGAAAGCGCACGGCGGCATCGGCGTAAAGCCCTGTGACACTGGTTCGCGCAATCAGGTCGTACGGTTCGCGCACCGACCGGTCGACGTTGAACAGGAAGGCCACCACAGCAATCGTCAGCGTCAGGGCCACGGTGAAGAGCCCGGCCCAGAACGCATGTGATTTGTTTTCCATCGTCAGGTCCCCAGGATTCTCACAGCTGCGCGTCGGCCGATGCCGGTTCGA
>NZ_JBNDKT010000092.1:0-8089 GCF_050435685.1 Paraburkholderia sp. GAS448 | reverse complement strand
CACCTGGACGAAGGAAACCATCGATGCCGAACTGGCGAAACTGCTCGACGGATACGGCACTCAATTTCAAGTCAATTTCTCGTGAACACTTAGTACGTAATGTTTCAAGCGGCGTAACGAACATGTTTTTCGTTGAACAGGTTACGAATCACTTGAGGTTCCTTTTGCCGACGATGCAGGTGGCGCCGGACGTTCCGGATCATCTCCGCTTTGTTGGTCGGGCGGCTCTTGCCGAGTGCATTGGTTTTCACATCCTGATTCAGCAACTCATCCGGGTTCAGCTCGGGACAGTAGCCTGGCAGTCGGATCAGACGCAGGCGATCAGCATGCTCGGCGACGAACTGCCTGATAGCAACGGACCGGTGGACCGGATGCCCATCGACGATCAGGTAGATCTTCCGGGTAACCTGTTTGAGCATGCGCTTCAGGAATTCGATAAACGTCGCGTTCTTGAATGTGCCCTCGAAGACCATGAAGCTCAACTCCCCGCGGTTGGTGATCGCCGAAATCATGTTGCAACTGAAGCGCTTCCCGGTGGCGCGCACGACCGGCGTTTGCCCTTTGAGGGCAAAGCTCGTTCCGCTGATGTGATCACTGCGCAATCCCATTTCGTCGCCCCAGTAGATCGTTGCCTGCTCCCGCTTCGCCTCTTTGGCGATCGGCGGATAGTCTTCGTTCAGCCAGCGCTCGATCGCCGCGTCGTTTCGCTCATAGGCTCGCCGGACCGGTTTCTGGGCACTCATGCCCCATGCTTTCAGGTACCGGCCAGCCGTGGTCGCCGACACCGTGATGCCGTACTCCCGCTCGATCAACTGTGCCACCGATTCGCGCGTCCACAGGTAGAACGGCAGCGCCAACTGGTCGGGCATCCGTTCGATGATCATCTTGCGAATTCTCACCGCCTGCCGGTGATTGAGTCGGCCGCTTCCCGCTCGCCGGCCTCGTTTGCCAGCTCTGAGCGCTCTCAGTCCGCCTTCTCGCGCCGTCTTCATCCATTTGCTCACCGCTCGCACGCTGACCTTATAGGTCTTCGCCGCCGCAGTTTGCGTCATTCCTTCACGCACAGCCTGTACCACCGTTTGCCTCAGGTACGCCTGTGTCGCCTGGTCCAGCTTTCGGGCATCGTTTTTCGTCTTCATTCCCGTATAACGCACCACGAACTATTTGGTGCACGCGTCAGTAAGGTCAGCCAGTCGTTGCGCGCTGAATCAAACGCCTCGCGTGACTCCAGCCGCCCAACCGACGATAGCGTGCCCAGATGGTGCAGGGACTGCGCCCTGAACACTTCCATCAGCGCGTGCCGGCGTGGATGGGTCGTCAGCAATGCCTGGAGAAGCATGCCTTGAGCGCATACCTGCGCACGCAGCGTTCGAAGCCGCCTTTCGAACTGATCGGCGCCTGTGCGCTCATCGGAATCGCGAGGCAGGGCGCCGTATCCGATCAATACTTCCTCACGCGGCCCGGAGCCGGTTTTCGACGGTCCGCTCGCGCGTAGTCTGGCCCGGACGGTCGCGCCCGCAGCGCCATCAACGCAACGATACCCATGATCCGAACCCCCTGAACCACGTGCGGCGCTGCGGGGTAGCGGTCAGGCGGGCTTCGAGCGCAGTCAGCGTGGCCCACAGTCCCTCAATGGTGCGAGGCGCGGTTTCATCGCGTGGCCTGTCGGTCGTGGAATCATGCATGGCGCGGTGTCAGCGGGATCGATCGTGGATGGACGCGGCGAACGGTGCTGCCGCATGATGGGCGAAGTCATGCCCTGTCGGGCAGCACGGCTCACAATAATTTTATGCGAAGGGCCGGCGGACATCGGCATCGTTCGTCCAGATGCGCGAAGATATCGGCACGGAGGTGTTGCAGGGTTGCCGCCGCACCGGACAGGGTCTCCCCCGGTCGCGCTTTCAGTTGGCGATATCGAAACCTGCCGGCTTCGGATGTTCCGATGGGGGCTTCATGAGAACGCTAATAATGGTGATGATCGGTGCCCTGATCGTCACTTCAGCCGAACCACTAGAGCAGGATGTGCCGTGGATATACAGCCAGGGCTCGGGTCAACTGAAGCGCAACGGAGTGGTCGTGGCGATCGGTTACTCGGGCGGCGGCGAAGGAAAGAACAATCCGCGCATCGAGCAGCAACGCGACGTTGGCCCGATTCCGCACGGCGTCTACCACATTGGCCGCCCACGCAACTCTTCGCGTCACGGCCCACACTCCATGACCTTGACGCCCGTGCCTGGCACGCAGACCTGGGGACGGTCGGGTTTTCTGATCCACGCCGACAGTATCGAGCATCCCGGCGAGGCCTCCGAGGGTTGTATCATCTTTCCGCTCAGGATCCGGCAACTGATTTCCAGTAGCCGGGAGACGACGCTGGTGGTGGAGCCATGAGAAAATCTGCCCTTCTGATTGTTAGCCTGCTGGCCATGGTTTGCGCGCGGGCCGATGTCCTTTCGCCAGCCAGCGTGGCAGGCCAGATTGACCGGCTGGGGGCCGACCAGGCTGTTCACCAGCTTGTCGCGAGCGGAGAATACGACCGTGTGTTGAACCACATCCAGAACGGCAACGGGCGATGGATTGCGCTGGCGCCCAGGCTGGCGCCGGGCACGGATGCTGGGACAGCGGAGGACCTGGGTATCGCGCTCGCGTATGCGCTGCCCGAAAATCCCGAGGCGGTGCTCTCGGTCATCGATGGTAAAGATGGCCCTGTGATTGGCGTCAGCCGCGTATGTGGCGTGCCGTTTATCGAGGGAACCATCGGCGACGTTCACGCGTACACTGAGCGCGCCGTTGCGGCCGTCTCCCGTGCCGACAGACCGGACCTTGCACATGTCAGGCTCGCGTGCCTTGACGCGCTGCAAAGGTAAGCCTGGCTGTGCCGCTCAAGCCTGTTGCCCGCCCGCGGTCGCGCGACATCCGTTGCGGTGGCGCCGCCGCGACTGAAACCGGATCGTCGTTGAAAACGGCGCGACCGCGCCTGCCGCAAAAGTGACGTCATCCTGCGGTTGTATCCCGCGTTCCGGCAATACGTCCGTGCAGGTCCGCGAGACGGCCCGACGCTGACAGCGCCCGTTCTGGCAACGACGGTGTCGAGGGCAGGGCTTGCCGCCGATCTGCTCCGGTTCGTTGCAGGCAAGGCACCTGCTCGCTAGCTGAACGCATCCGACTGATCGTGCCGGTCGAGCGGGCTGCGCATCACGCGGTTGTGCACGCGCCGGAAGGCTTTGACATCGGCCTGTGCGTTCAGTTCGTAGCCGGTTACGGACTCCACCAGCAGGGCAAACGGCGCGTCCCGCTCGCAGGGCGACGCCGCTCCGCGTTCGATGGTTTCGGCGAGCGCGGAGATTTTCCCAATCTGCGCGTAGTGGCGCCGGCAAGCCTTCAATATTTCGTGCGTGAAGCTATCAAGCAGCCTGACCAGTGCGGGCGATTGATGATGCAGCATCATTCTGGGTCCCTGGATGGAAAACATTGAAAAGTCTCGTTGAAACTGGCTCGTATCGAATCACGACATGGAGGATTCCCGAGCGATATCGGCCCGTGAAAAATAAATCGGGATGGTGCGCGGATTCCCGCGAGCGGCGATGGTGATCAGTGCCGGGTCGTGATGGACGGGCCGAGTCGGCAGGCGTGAAAGAAACCACCGTGGTCGGTGTCGTGCGGGGTGGCGCCGAGCAGCCGGTTGTGCAGGCTGCGGAACGCAGCGACATCGATCTGCGTGTTCAGTTCGAAGTGGATCGCGGTTTCGCCCAGTCGCGCGAACAGCACGGCGGATTCGGCCGGGCATATCGCGCTGGCGTCGAGGGTTTCGGCCATCGCGATGAGCCGCGTGAACTGCTCGTAGTGCACCCGGTGGGCAAGGTTCACGGCTTCGAGGAACTCGTCGAGCAGGCGGGTGAGCGTGGATGAAGTGAACTGTTCCGCGGAGTCGTCGGGAACGTCGGAAATGCGGCTGGTCATGCAGCGGTCTCCTTGGGTTGGGGCCGCTCACAGTTCGCATCAGGGGATGAGGGTGAGCGGGCACAGCAACGAGGTTGAGAGACCGGTGTTTGCCAAGCCGGCGGGCCTTGCGACCCCCTCGCCTCGGCCCGCCCATTGGAGATAGACGTGCAGAGGCAAACGCAGCAACCCGCTTGTGGCAGGTTGTGCGGGCAAACAATCGGGCTCTCACACCCGGCCGTCGCTGTTTGTGACGGCACTTCGATTATAAACGTACGGCGACGCTTTCGGCGTGCTATCTGGCCCCTGAACGGTCGAAGGGAGATTCGGGCACGGCGATCGTATGGCTATGGCTGCAATGCCGCAGTCGATGCACCGACCACATAGATCTCGTCCGGTCGCCTACGAAAAAGCCGGCCCTTGCGAGGCCGGCTTCGGTGCCGTCTTTCCGGCGGTCAGTTCTTGCTGCTGTGAGGTTGCACGGCACTACCGGCCCCGTGCGGCGGGTACTGCTCTTGACGAAGTTGCCGCCCCGTCAGGGTTGGCGGGGCGTACTACACCGCACGATAAGTTGCCTGCGCCGGCCGTGACCGATTCTTCCCGTCTCCGGCCTCGATCCGTTTGACATCTCACCTTGGCCGTCACTCATCCTGTCGTCTCGCTGCCAGATACGTCGTCCGCAGCGACAGGCCGATACGTGTGCTTCAGCATCGCGCCGATTTCTTCCTCGGGAATGAAAGCCATCGCCTCATGGGCGATTGCGATCGTGTGCGCCGACTTGTCGCCCCTTGCCAGCAGCGTTCGCAATGTGTCGGCCCGCGTGAAGCCGTAGGCGCTTGCGGCAGCCAGCAGTTCATCGAGCATCGCCGCAGCCTGCGCACGCTCGTCCGGCGTCATCCCGTCGTCGTGGGTCCGGTCGCCGGTCAGCATCAGTATCGGCATCGTGGTCGGCGCGCTGCCAGCGAGTTCGGGATGCGATCGCCGGCGCATCATCAGCTTTCGTTTCAGTAGCAGTCTGCGATTCACTATTCCATCCTTGTCGTGGATATGCGGTGTGGGGGCCGGGCGTCAACTGGATGCCTCGGTCCATCCGGCATGAGCGCCCTGATGTCAGCCGCTCGTTGCAGGCTGCATGGCCCATCTTCAGCGTGCGGAGCCTCTGCGCGAGCGTGCGCTGCACGCGAATGATAGCGGTCTTCTCAACGAGCTGACAGGCGTAGTCCTCTACCTGCTCGCCCACGTCGAATCTGGTATCGAACGCGACAGGTTCGCCATTCGCCCGGAATAGCCGCGCAAGCCCAAAGCGGTCCGCGAGCGCAGCCATGATGATTTCGATCCTGCCTGGCGTGATAGCGAGCGGCAAATTAAACAGGTGCGTCGCAATGTGCGGGTAATCGACGTTCATGACCGTGCGATTCAATGGACCTTGATGCGCTGTCTTGTCGCAGGTTCAAGAATTTGGGGACTCGGTTGTTTCGGACTTGTCCAATACCAGGCGAAGCCCCGCCGGCCTATCCTCTCATTGAACATTTTCGAGATCCGCACGGAGACTGCCATGAGCGCCTTCTTCCTGATTGAAGCGATGCGTCAGCACAGCCGCGCACGGATTACGCGCCACAGCCACGTCCGCCCGAATCCATCGCGCCTGGTTTCCGCGCTGCGAAAGCTGTTCGCTGCGCGTCGCCCGGCCTGCGATTGCCGCTGAACAAGGCAGGACACGATATGGATTCCTTCCACGTATTGGTGTTGCTGATTGCATTTCTGGCTACGTATGGCGGCATCGTTGTGTGGCTTCGCTAGCGAGCCGGTATCAGTTCGGCCTTGGCGGTTCCTCGACTTTCCCCGCCTCAGCCGCCGCCACGCTTCCGGCCCAGTCCGTCAGTTCGTGACCCAGCTCTTTCATCAGGCGGATTTCCATCGCGCGCTGGTGCAGCACTTCCCCGTAATCGAGTCCCTGTTCCGCACATTCGCGCTTCGGCGTCGAGAGCGCCGCATCCATGCCCATCACCACACCGGCCTTTTCCCTGGTCGGTCGGCGAGGCTAGGCAGGACTCACCGGGCGCGTCACATCGGTGCGTAACCGTTACGCACGGCAAACATCCCGCGCCTGCTGCAATCGCATGCGCCGCGACCGCGCCACCATCCTCACTGGCAGGCCTTTCATGGCCTAACATAGGTTCATGTGCCACCTCGCAGGAGGCGGATCGTGGCCACAACCACCCCAGACGTTTTGCGGGCCGGGCGGCGGGAAACCATACGGCAGTCTGCGTACCGACTGGCTGAGAGCGGCCGATGCAGGGACTGGCACGCGGTTGAGGACCTGCTGTGTGTCCGGTATGGACTGCTCGCGACGCGCCGGCTGCTCACCGATGTGTCGTTCCGTGCAGATCTGAACCGGCGCTGCGCGGCGGCGACGAACAAGGACATCTGAAGCTCTCGATCCTCCATCGATAATTTCCATATCGCATTTCGGCAGGGAGAGGATCGTGGAAATGATGACGAATCCCGACTCGGAGGCTCGCGCCAGCCTGATGTGTTACATAACCCTTTCAGAGCTTGCGGCCTTTGAACGGACCGGTAAGTGGCTATCTACCGATCATCTTGTAGCAAGCGCACGCTACTGGGTGGGCAACAACGAACAGGGGGCGCCGTGGCTGGACCGGCTGCTCATCTCGCGGCGTGCCGAATCGCTGGCCATGCAGCTTGTCCGGTCGGCCGTGCCGCTTGGCGACACGGCGGAGTTCGCCGCCGTGTTATTCGATAACCGTCGGCTACTCAGCAACACGAACCGCTCGCCCACGATCGCCCATGTCTATCGTCTGTGCCAGAATGCCGTATCTGGGGCGAGCTGGCCCAAGGCCCTCTGACATTGCCCTGACGAGGGAGCGGTGAAGGACGTGGGGGCAGTGGTACGGGACGGTCGACCGTGCACGGAGCGATCTGGGTTTTGTCGCGATAACGATTGCAAGTTGAGCAACGCCTGATATGACTAGGACTACTTATGCCGCCAACGAATAGAACTGCTCGGCGACAGTTTGTCGGGCGCCGTTGTCTTTCATCTGCCCCTTGGCGATCATGTGAGCCACCTCGATGCCACCGAGTAGGATGCGTGCGCACCGGAAATTCTTGAACCCGAGCATGGGGCGGGTACGCCGCTTGATCGCGCGGTGGTCTTGTTCGATGATATTGTTCAAGTACTTCGTCTGCCGGATCTTGATGGGCGTTTCGCGCTCGGCGCTGATGGCTTCCAGCGCAGCCAGATTGGCGCCGCTTTTGTCGATCGTCACCGTCTCGGGTTCGCCATTCTGGCCGATTGATTTTTTTGATCGGACTGGAGGTGAAGCGTGAGGTAATCGAAGGTGAGCTGTCCACGCCTGCGCAGATCGTGCTGCCTGTCGTGGCCGCGTTGGGCGGCATGGTATTGCCCGCTCTGATCTATCTTTTCCTTAACCGCGGAAATGGTGCCACCCTGAATGGCTGGGCCATCCCGACCGCCACCGACATTGCATTTGCGCTGGGCGTGCTGTCCCTGCTCGGTGACCGGGTGCCGACTTCCCTGAAAGTATTCCTGACCGCCGTGGCGATTGCCGACGATCTGGGCGCCATCATCATCATTGCGCTGTTTTATACCGCCGAGCTATCTCTCCCGATGCTGTTTCTGGCCGCTGCGGCCATCGCAGTGCTGACCGTCCTGAATCTGCTGAAAATCACGCGGATCGCACCTTACGTCATTGTTGGCGTGATCCTGTGGGTATTCGTGCTGAAGTCCGGCGTGCACGCAACGCTCGCGGGGGGTGCCGTCGCTTTCGCGGTGCCGTTGAAGACCACGGACGATCATGGCCACGCGCCCCTGCACCGGCTCGAACACGGCCTCCATCCCTGGGTGGCCTTCGGCGTTCTCCCCATCTTCGCTTTCGCCAATGCCGGCGTCTCGTTCACGGGCGTGTCGCTGATGGCGCTCGCCGAGCCCCTGCCGCTCGGCATCGCCGAAGGGCTTTTTATTGGGAAGCTCGTCGGTGTCTGCGGGGCGAGCGCGCTGCTGGTCCGGCTCGGTCTGGCCAGGCTTCCGGAAGGCGCCAGCTGGCTCCAGATGGTTGGCGTCGCCGCCCTGTGTGGCATTGGCTTCACGATGAGTCTGTTCATCGGCTCCCTC
>NZ_JBNDKT010000091.1:0-8247 GCF_050435685.1 Paraburkholderia sp. GAS448 | reverse complement strand
TCAGTCATAAGTTGCGTCCGCAATGTGTAAGCTGCGGACGCAATCTTGTTCCCTCTCACCCGCAGGTTCCAGATGAGCCGAAATTACCGCTTACGCTGAAGCGGTAATCCAGGCAAGCGCTCAGACGGCGATTGAAGGTGGTAGTTTCCTGACCGCCCTGAAAAACGATGCGGTCTCTGATGTGGCGGCCGCTGGTGCCTACGATATCGGTACCGCGAATGATGCGAATGCTTTCGGAACTGGCGTGCCGGGTGAAGTTGGCTATATCGCCGCCCATGCGGCATTGGGCTGCGCGGCCAGCGCGGCGAGCGGCACAGGATGCGCGGGCGGAGCCATTGGCGGCGCAGTGAGTGCAGCACTGACGCCGTACGTTGCCAGTGCCATCACGGGTGGCGATCCGAATGTAACGTCAGGACAGGCTGCTGCGATCGCAGCCTTCGCGACGTTCGCCGGAGGGGCGCTCGCGGGGCTGGCAGGACAGAATGTCGAGGCGGGCGCGTTCGCCGCTCAGAACGAGGCGATCAATAACTGTCTGGGTCACCCGCAGAGCTGCACGCAACTGCTCACTAACGCCGTTTCGAGCGTCGGCACGAACATCGGAGACTGGATCGCATCGCCGACGGGGCTGCAGGTCATGGCAATGCTGTCGATGAATGCAGACATTGGTGGCACTGCGGGCGAGGAAGAAGGGCTTATCGAGGGAGCGGAGAGCGCGTTTGCTGCAGAGGAAGCCGGAACTTTGGCCAATGTCGCCGTTGCCACAAACACGGCGGCAACTGGCGCCAACGTGTGGGGCCTTAATCCGATAGCCCGTGGTGTTACTATCGAATCGCAACTCGCTCAGACCGAATACAGTGCCGCTAATGGCTGGTATCAGGTTGGTGCTGAGAATAATGGCTATTTCCCGCTCGTCGATTTCCAGAATGGAAACACGCTGGTGAGCCTGAAGACTGTCGATACGACTGGATCGACATGGCTTCCGCGCATGGAGGGTGTGATTGACCAGCTTGGTTCGAGTAACGCGACGGTCAATGGATCTCCGGCAAACATGGTCTTGGATATGCGTGTGCAACCTGGTGGCGCCGCAGCAGCCCAACAATTAATTAGCTATGGTGCCCAGCAAGGCGTTACCGTAAGGATTATGGTATATCCATGACAAAACGTGACCGAACAGAGGAATTGACGCTCGTCTTTATGCTGAAGGACCCTACGGATTCAGCAGAGATGATCTTGGGCGAAGATAAGGTGAAATTTCAGCCAAGAACTGGTTCCGTTGCACCACTCGATGCGCTCAACCTCCTCATTTGCAGGATGCAGGCGCTCGGTATTCAAACGACTTTCACCGAAGGACGAAGGACCATCTCGACGACCTCCCTCCGGAAGCAGGTCGAGACGAAAGGCACATGGGGACATCTGGAGACGGCGGACCTTTCTCTCCGATATGGGGTGGCCGGGTCCTATGACCATTGTTTCGTTTCGATCCGTGAGAAGGTGGCAAATGTGGCGGGTGATTGGAAAGCATGGATGATCCCGTTTGTCGAATTGGACGGATTTGTCGAGGGATGGGTGGCGGATGTCGAATACAACCACTGGCAGAACGCGAAAGATCCAATTGAATATGAAGTCACCGGCCGTGACTTCTCGCATTTGCCCATGAAGTCGAATGGCCTGCCGCCTCCGCTCGAGCAGATGGAGATTGACACGTCCCGTAACCCGGGACGCTGGGTGTTGCGATCAGGTTACGTCGAGGCTGTCGGAGCGGTCATGTGGTTGAGCGAATTGTTTTGGGATCGAGTCGGACGAGATCATAAGAACCGTTTGAATTCAACGGAGTGGCCTCAAACGAGTGAACCAGCGAAGGGGATTATGGAAGTTCGCATATCGGAACGTTGCTTTATCTCCGAGGAAACTGCTGATATTCAGAATCGGCTGAGGGCATGCTTGTATAGTTAGCAAATGGGCCAAGTTGCACGCTGATCTCCCGACGTGAGAGGTAGGGACTTGTTGCCACAAACAGTGCAAATGCCAGCATGGGACGCGTCGAATCCTTCGGTGGTGCAAGCTTGGCAAAACATTTCCGCGCAGTATGCGGCAGGAGCATCGGGATCCGTGCGCGCAGTCATCGGCTCGAATCTCAGGCCGGGCAACGTTTGGGAAACGGCAGAATTGCCAGCGTTGATGAATAATCCCAAGGTGACCCAGATCACAACTATCGACCCTGCAACGGGTGCAAGCAAGGTCATCTTTACGCGAGGCAAGTAACGATTCTTGACGTATCACGAGGGCACATCAAGGTGAAAATCATGGACCGGATTGCAACGGTGGGGGGCGAGATGTTCTTCCCCGGGAACGACAAGCTAGGCTTTGTCGTCTACTCGGATACCATCGGTTTCTGGGACCCGCCAGATCAGGCCATTCGGATTTCGCCGACAGAGAAGCAACTCATATTGGACGATATAAAAGCTGACTTCGCTAAAGGCGGCCACAAGCTTGACATCGAGTAGCCACAAACACGGCGGTTAGTCAGGCAGATCTCGACACGCTTGCGGCGAATGGTGTGAAATTCACGCCGCAAAATGTTGTCGCGACTGGAACAACACCGAGTGGGCAAGTTGTTTTCCTCGAAACCGGCAGTTCCAGCGCCGGTCTGCAACACATCATTGAAGAACATGGTGCAGAGTTTGCGAACATGGGGGTGTCGCCAGCACAAATTCCCGAGGTTGTAATGCAAGCCGTAACGGAAGGAAACATCGTTGGCTATCAAGGCTCGGGTACAGGTCGACCTATCTATGAAGTGACGGTGAATGGTCAACAACAAAAGATCGCAGTTACAGTCGGAAGCAATGGGTTTATCGTGGGTGCGAATCCGAGGGGGAGCGGCAAATGAGAAAGATCAAGGTAATGGCTGACTATCAATGCCATCCTCTATGGGATATGTCACCTGGAATGTACGGCGACATCGACCCGAATACATTGCCCATCTCGGTGGAACTTAAGCAACAGTTCGTAGACTGGGCACGAGTGTTCGATGAAACGCTGGATATGTCGGACCCCGCAAGCTCCGGCTTCAAAAGTTCGGAAGCAGCGGCCGCCTTCAGAGCGAAGGGTGTTCAGCTTGCCGAGCAATTGCAGAAAGAACTCGGCGCCGATTTTTTGATTTCCGTCAAGGTGTAACTTGCCACAAACAGCGTACAACAGGGTCCGTCCTCGACATACAACACGTCGATTACTAGGCCTGGGAGCCAATACCAAAATGTGCAGACCAACGTTACGGCTGAGCAGTTTGAGTCAAACTTGGTTTCGAACGGGTACAGTGTCACTAACCAAGGCACAAACAAAAACGGTCCTTTCACGGTATTGAGCAATGGAACCTCTACCTACACTGTCTATACACGAACGTCCACGGGCGAGGTAGGAGCTCAGTACTTTGGGCCGGGCGGGGCATCAGCAAAGTTCAGTCTTAATGGGCAATAGTGATGGGGCGGGACGCGATGGAAGCGCACATGAACAACGCTGCTCGGCGCAAAGCATTCGACACTGTGATGCGATCGCTCGACTTCGATAAGCTGCTACCTGAACGTGTTTTCATCGGGGAGTGGACGCATTTCCTCTTTTTCGAGTCCGATCGGATTTTCGAGTCAGGATTTATGGACGCAATGTGCCAATTACTGCGTCTTGAACACGCAAAGGTTGCATGTCTTCTCAACGTCGATAAGACGGAAGTGTTTGAGCTTGAGAATGTGGCAGCACTCTTCCTTGACGAGGCAGTTTTTGGCAAAGAGTATGGCGACGAGCTACGTGCTGGTGGTCCTGCGGATGCTTGGCTTTATAGAGTTGATCGGTACGCTTGCGCCTCCGATGTCGGTGAGTGGTGTATTTATTGCGAAAAGAGCAACGATATTGCGGTAGTAGGTTTACGTAGCGCTGACGGAATCAAAAAATTTGAAGCACCTCTGCAGCATTTGTGGGCAAGGCCGATTGAAGATCTGATGGACGGAGGGTGTTCCCCCCTGTTTCCGTTTGACCACTTGGTCCCGGCATGGCGTGAGGGATTGGTAAGTAACTATCGCAACGGAGGCTAAGCTGGTCGGAGAGGCCTTTCCAACGCCGGATTTGATGACGACCCGAATGCCATCACCGTTGACGGCGATGCTGCGAAGGGATGACGTGGCACGGAAAAAGTCATCCAGTCCACATGAAGTCACCTTAGCAGTGCAAAACGTAAAATTATGTCAAAAATTGGCAAGCCGATCTTGGGGTGCTCTCGTTGAATATGCAAAGAGAACAGACGGACTTTCAGACTTCGGGCGAAATGAAATGGATGATTGAGCTGCGACGCGTTGCGGCTGATGCGCCCCGCTCAAGACAATGGTCGGGCCGTCGCCTTGTCGTCGTGGCGCTTGCGCTCATTCCGTTGGCCCTGCTATTCGCATGGGGCTTTCTGAATCTGATGCTCGTGCTGGTCTTTCCCGGCCCGTCGGCCACCCACTGAAAAGCATTCGATGCGCCTCACTTCCCTGCTGATTTCGCTCCTTGCCGCAGCAGCGATCCTGCTCGCTGGTGGCTGCGCAATGTTCGGCTGCGGCGGGGCGGCCACCAACAATGCCGCCTTTGGCGGGTGTCACGCCGGCACGACCTTTTAATTCCAGCTTGAAATTTATGTATCTACGTGAATCAGGAGTGCGCAGGCGTTCGCTCGCCCCAGGGACCCTTTGTGTCCTGACACTGGCAGCGTTCGCGCAGGCTGCTGTTGCCGCTGGAATCGTCGCCGACGGCGGCACCGCGACAGCAATCTCGACCGCTGCCAACGGCCACCAGACCGTGAACATTGCGCCGGCATTTGGCGGTGTCTCGCACAACACCTATTCGTCGTTCAACGTCGGCAAGCCGGGCGCGGACCTGAACAACACCGGCGTCAACGCACAGACGATCGTCAACCAGGTCACCAGCACGAACCCGTCGCTGATCCAGGGGGCGATCGGGGTGCTGGGACCGCGCGCGAACGTGATTCTGGCGAACCCTAATGGCATCACGGTCGACGGTGGCAGCTTCGTGAACGCTGGTCATGTCGTGCTGTCCACCGGGCAGGTCAGTTTCAATGACGTGACGCTTGCCCCCGGCATCACTCAGCGCAATGTCGTGCTAACGACGAACGGCGGCACGATCACGATCGGTGCCGGCGGCCTGTCCGGCACGCTGGTCAACCTCGACCTGGTCTCGAAGCAGCTTGCCGTCAACGGACCGGTGACCAACGACTACACCAGTTCCACCGGCGGCGTTCGCGCGATCGTGGGAGACAGCACGACCACCTGGGACACGGGCTTTTCGCCGACCGACAATGGTCACGACTGGCTGACTGGCCTCACCTCGCCCGGTACGAACAGCCCCGGTTTTGCGGTCGACATTACGGCGCTGGGTGGCCTGACGGCCGGGCGTGTCGAACTGATCGTCACCGACAAGGGCGCGGGCGTGCGCAGTCTCGGGTCGCTCTATGCGACGGCGGGCGACGTCGTCGTGTCGGCCAATGGCGACGTTGGTGTCATCGATGGCTCGATCGGGGCCAAGGGGGGCAATGTCAGTATCGCCACGTCGGGTGCGGTTTCGCTACAGGGCGCCGTGCTTAATGCTCCGGGCAGTGTCACGGTCGACGCGAACGGCATCACGCTGTCCGGCGACGCGACCGGCGCCTCGAAGGTCACGGCGGGCAACGCCGTCAATCTGACCAGTGCGGCGGCCATCGTCAGTACTGGCAGCGTGATCCAGGCGTCAGGCATGGTCACAGCCGACGGTACGACCAGCGGCGGCGATGTCACGCTGAACGCGGGCGGCGGTGCTGTCGGTGTTACCGACGGCTCGATCACGGCCGCGCACGATATCCGGATCACGACACCAGGCGCGCTGTCGCTGCAGGGTGCACAGGCCAGCGCGGCGAACAGTGTGACCGTCAACGCGAACGGCATCGCATTGACCGATGACGCGATCGGCCCCTCGACCCTGAGCGCAGGCAATGCCGTGAGCCTCACCAGTGCGGGCGACATTTCGAACACGGGCAGCGTGATCCAGGCGGGTGCCCTGTCAGCGGACGGCACCCCCGTTGGCGATGGCCTGACATTGAATGCAGGCGGCAGCATCGCCAACCGGTCGACGGGTGCGAACCTCGGGGTCATCTTTGCGCAAGGTGGTGTCCTTTCGCTGAACGCTGCCGGCGACATCACCAACGAGAACGCCCGGATTCTGGGCAACCAGGGCGTGAGTCTCGCCGCGCAGGGCGATGTCTCGAACCTCATCGACCATACGGACGGCACGGCCAACGGCCAGCCGGTCGCGTATTCGAATGCCGGCGGCAGCTTCCTGTTTTTCACGCACACGACGAGCGGCTTCGACGTCGATTACGGCGCGGTCAGCCAGCCCGACCAGCTGGCATCAATCGCGTCGGACAGCGGCCCCATCACCATTTCCGGCCGCAATGTCTCCAACACGGGCGGCCTGATCCAGTCCAACGATGGCGATATCACAATCACCGCGCAGCAGGCCTTTACCAACGCGGCCGTGTTCGCCGGACAGGCAAGCTATTCGCGCGGCTGCTGGATCGTCTGTCATGCGAGCGCGTCGAGCGACGTCGCGTCGTACGGCGGCACGATCCAGACCGGCGCCAGTATCTCGATCAACGCCGGCACGGTCGCAGCCAACATCGGCGGCACCGTGTACGCGAAGGGTGATATCAGCGTCACCGCGCCGGTCACCTACGCGCAGGGCGTCACCGGCTACTCGGCGATCAACCAGGATCGCGGCTTCAAGGCGTTTTTCGGCAGCACCTGGGCGCAGATCCTTGCGACCGATGTGGGTGGCGGCTTCGCTGCTGACGGCCTGGTCACGCTGGTCGGCGACGGCGTGATCGATGGCGGCTACATTTCGGGCGGCAAGGGAACCAGCGCCACCGGCGGCATCACCACCGTGCGCGCGCCGTCGAGCACGCCGGTGCAGATCGGCCAGCACCTGGGCCTGACGACGTGGTGGTGGTATTGATGCGCGCGTTGGTGGAATTCATCCGGGCTGCATGGTGGACGCTGTTGCTGGCCGTGGCTGCGCTGGTCGCTGCCATTTTCCTGAACCAGCGGGCGTACGCGCAGACCGTGCCGGGCGCACCGCCTGCGCCGCCGGTGCGCCCGGTTCAGGACCCGGCGCAGCAGCTGATCGACCAGCAGCGCGCGCGGGCGCGACAGCAGCAACTGAACCAGCCGCCCGCCTCGATCACGCTGCCGGCCCCGGAGGCGGGAACGACGCTGGAGATTCCGCCCGATACACCGGTCGACCAGATTGCCGAAACGGGGCCGACCTTCCAGGTGAGCCGGATCATGCTCGGCGGCCCGAATGGCAGCGCGTTCGTGAACCCCACCGGGGTGCCGCAGGCGACGCTCGATGCGATCATCGCGCCGTTCACGGGGCACGCGCTGGGCGCGCACCGGATCAATGTGCTGCTCAAGCGGCTCACCGATGCGTTCGTGTCGGCGGGCTATGTGACCACGCGCGCCCTGCTGGGTCCGCAGAACCTCGGCACGGCCACGCTCACGGTGACCGTGCAGGTCGGCCGCATCGAGGCGTTCACGGTGAACGGCCGGCCCATCCAGCGGCTTGCGAAGGATCAGGCGTCGGCTGGTGGGGGCTGGCTGACCGATGCGGGTTACCAGAATGCGTTTCCCGCCGCGCCGGGTGATGCACTGAACCTCGGGGATCTCGATCAGGGCGTGGCGCAGATCAACCGGCTGCGGCGCAACCAGGCGCAGGTGCAGATCCTGCCGGGTCAGAGCCCGGGTGATTCGGTGGTTGCGATTGCGAACCAGCCCGGCGACCGTTTGTACACCACGTTGGGCGTCGACAATTACGGCAGTTCGGCGACCGGCGTCACGCGCTACCGCGCGGGCGTCGAGGCCGACAACCTGCTCGGCCTGCAGGAGTCGCTCAGCCTGAACTTCATCGACAGCCTGGAGAGCAACGCGATCGTCGGCTCGCTGGCGGTGCCGTTCGGCCGCCATACCTTCAGCTACACGTTCTCGGATTCCGAATACCAGCAGGTAGTTGGGACGACGGCGCTGGAGTACGGCCGCACGCTCAGTCACATCTTCGGCTGGAACTACGCGCTCGATCTGAGCCCGGCGGGCGTGACGAATCTCGATGCGACGCTGTCGTGGCGCCGCACCGACCGCGACGTGAACGACATCGACCTCGATCCGCAGCATCTCGCCGTGT
>NZ_JBNDKT010000090.1:0-8604 GCF_050435685.1 Paraburkholderia sp. GAS448 | reverse complement strand
GTGGCATCGAGGTGGCTCACATGATCGCCAAGGGGCAGATGAAAGACAACGGCGCCCGACAAACTGTTGCCGAGCAGTTCTATTCGTTGGCGGCAAAAGTAGTCCTAGTCATATCAGGCGTTGCTCAACTTGCAATCGTTATCGCGACAAAACCCCGTTGCCTATCGGCAAGGGTTGGAGTGCCGTCAAGGATCTGATCGGCAAGGCCGCGTCGATGGTGGGCGTGGATCCGATTCTTCTCGCGGCGATCGGCGCGATCGAGTCCGCGTTCAATCCGTCCGCGAAGGCGGGCACGAGCAGCGCATCGGGTCTGTTCCAGTTCATCAGCAGCACCTGGCAGACGATGCTCAGGAAGTACGGGCCGAAGTACGACATTCCGCCCAACACGCCACAGACCGATCCGCGCGCAAGCGCCCTGATGGGCGCCGAGTTCATCAAGGAAAACGTCGCGGCGCTCAAGGGTGTGAAGGGCACCATCACACCGACCGATGTCTATCTCGCGCATTTTCTCGGCCCCGGCGGTGCGAAGCAGCTTCTCAAGGCCGATCCCGGCACGGATGCCGTAGCGCTCATGCCGGGGCCCGCGGCCGCTAACCGGTCCATCTTCTTCAACAACAAGGATGGGTCTCATCGCACGGTGGCCCAGGTCTATGCGGAGATTGGACGGCGGGTCCAGCTTGGCCTGAAGCAGACGGGGGTGACGACTGGCGCTGCTGACGTTGCATCCGCGCCAGTTAAAACCGGCAAGGGCGCGGGCGCTGCGGACACCACTGCCAGGGCGCCGGCGCCGGGCGCCTCGGGGGTAAGTGCAAACGCAACTAACGCTCTAGCGGCCACCGGACCGGCGAAACCGGCTTCGCCGGCATCAGCGAAGGCGCCCAGTCCCGCGACGGGCGCTGCGGCGATCGCGCCGGGCTTGCAGGCTGGGATGCCTGGCATGACAGGCGTCGGCGGTGCGGGGAGTGCCACGGCCGCTTCCGTTGCTGGTGCGGGCACTGCGTCGAAACCCGCGCCAGCGGGGGCTACGATCCCGGTATCAAACATCTCGCAAGGTGGCTCCCTGACGGTCGTACCCAGGCAGCCAGCATTCGCCACGGCATCGACTCGCGCTGATACGGCGGATGCACGTACCGGGCTGGGTGGAGCGCTCAGCAATGTGGCCTCGAAGATCCCCTTCGCGGGAGGCTCGCCTGCGGCTCCGTTCGGCTTCGGGCCGGCGTCCGTCAAGCTGATCGATCAGGGCCCGAAGTCCATCATGACGATCCAGCGGGCCCAGCATGACGAGCACATGGACGCGCTGGGCGGAGTGGGAGAAACACTGGACAGGTCGCTCAAGGTTCACGAACAGGCGCTCGACGTCCTCAGGGCCATGTACGACCTGATGCAACAGGCGGTGAAGCAGGGCGCCGGTTCGGCGGGGACGGCAGCCGTCAGCGCAGGCACTTCAGCCACAACAGTAGCCGGTACGGTCCAGCCGTTCCAGCGTGGGATGGCGCGGGCGATGCCCACACCGCCTGTCTCGATGGCCAGGACGGCGTAGTCGCGGACGCCGGGAGGCAGGGTCGGCTCCTGCCTCTCGGTGTCTTCAAAAAATGGGTATCCGCATTGCGCGGTTGATTTCGTCTTGTGCGGTGCAATGTATGCCGTGATATCAATGGCTGCGGATGGCGTCGCAGATCGGCCTGGATAGGGGTAGGAAACGGCGATCGCCGTCCCCTCCCTCCGAACCCGGTGTGCAGTTTTCCCGCATCAAATGAGTTCAATCACAATCGTGATTATGGGCTCGAGCCCATAACAATGAGAAGGGTCGTGTCGAAAGGGCAATCAGGTTTGTACGCGAGAACTTCTTTGCCGCGCGCAAGTTCGCTGACCTCGACGACCTCAATGCTCAGGCCGCGGGCTGGTGCGCGGGTCCCGCCGCCGATCGTCCTTGCCGGGAAGAGTCCACGATCACCGTGCGCGAAGCCTTCGTCCGTGAACAGCCCAGCCTGCTCGCCTTGCCAGAGAATCCGTATCCGTGCGAACTGCAACTGGCCGTGAAGGTTGGCAAGCAGCCGTACGTGCGCTTCGACCTGAACGACTACACGATCCCGCATACCCACGTGCGGCGTACGCTCACGGTGCGGGCCGATCCCCGGCAGGTACGCATTCTCGATGGCGCCGATCTGCTCGCCACCCATGTGCGCAGTTACGATCGCGGCGCGCAGATCGAGATTGCCGCGCACATCGACGCCCTCGCTCGGGCGCAAACGCGAAGCCCGTCACCATCGCGGCCTCGACCATCTGGCCCGGGCGGCGCCGGCCAGCCAGGCGTTGATGTTGCGCGCCGCTGAACTCGGCGGCAATCTGGGCAACATTACATCCAATCTGCTCCGCCTGCTCGACCGCTATGGCGCCTCCGAACTGCAGGTGGCCATTGCGGAGACCCTCGCCAGTGGCGCTGCGCCTCATCCGAATCCGGTACGTCTGGCGCTGGAGCGCCGGCGCGAGGCGCGCAGGCTGCCTCCGCCGGTGGCGGTTCCAATGCCAGAACACGTGCGCAAGAAGGACGCGCTGGTGACACCTCATCGGCTCGACATTTACGACCAGATCACGGGAGATGGTATGGACGCCTCCCTCCCGCGTCGGTGAGCAGAGGCAGTAGAAACGGCGGAGCCCTCCGCTATACCCGACGGCATCAGAGTGCCAAAGTGGTGGTTGTCAAGACGACCACTGAGGGCAAGGAGGGCTCGAAATGAAGACTACGACATTTGGCGTGGACCTGGCAAAGCGGGTCTTTCAGGTGCACTGGGTAGACATGGATACAGGCGAAATCAACCGCAAGCAGTTCAGGCGCGAACAGCTCGTGACCTTCTTTGCGAAGCAGGCGCCGGCGCTCATCGCGATGGAAGCCTGCGGCAGCGCTCATTACTGGGCGCGCCGTTTTGCGGGCTTTGGCCATCAGGTGAGGCTCATCGCGCCCGCGTTTGTGCGCCCGTTCGTAAATCGCAACAAGACCGATGTCGCCGACGCGCAGGCGATCTGGGAGGCCGCGCAACGACCGGAAATGCGCTTTGTGGCAGTCAAGAGCGAAGCGCAGCAGGCGGTGCTGACACTGCACCGCGTACGCCAGCAACTGAAGAAGATGCACCGCATGCAGACCAACCAGATCCACGGCTTGCTTTATGAATTCGGCGCAGCCGTACATCGTGGGTGGCACAGCATGGACGATGCGGCACGCCAATTGACCGAACTGGCCGACACCTTGCCCGCGATGGTGATCGACACGCTGCGCGAACAGCTGCAGCGTGTCGAAACACTCGCGCACGATATCCGCACCATTGAACGCCGGCTTGCAGCATGGCAGCGCCAGGACGAAGCGGCCACACGGCTGGTCGCGATTCCCGGCGTGGGCCTGCTCACCTCGACCGCTGCGGTGGCCACCATCGGCCAGGCCAGTACATTCCGCTCGGGACGTGAGTTCGCCGCCTGCATCGGTCTGGTGCCGCGACAAAGCGGCACGGGAGGGCGCGTGAAGCTGCTGGGCATCAGCAAACGGGGCGATGTGTACCTGCGCACCTTGCTGATTCACGGCGCGCGCTCGGTGCTCACGCACTCGAAGCATCTGGACGACACGCTGCAACGTCTGCTGGCGCGACGACCCTTCAATGTGGTGGTCGTCGCACTGGCCAACAGGATGGCACGCATGATCTGGGCGCTGCTCGCCCACGCCCGTACGTACCAACCCGGTTACGTGGCGCATGCCGCGTAGAACTTCCACTTAACTATGGAGACTGGTCGTCACTAGGTTGCGCAGGTTGATACACATGTGATGGCACAACAGGTCGGACCGTGGGGAAGCAAGCCTGAACGGTGTCTTGTCCATCAAGGACTCGCAGGAGATGAGGCCCTTCCCCAGCAGATTCCATCAGGGCCAGCGGGCCACCGCCCGCACCACAGGCCGGATATAGTGGAATGGCCTCGTCCCACCCGCGGTGGTAGGGCACGAAGGCTCCACCAGAGGGCGTGGCAGTATGGGACTCCCTGATCTGCAAATGAACGGAGGCTGTCATGAGCGTTACATTGCTGAGCATCGATCTTGCCAAGAACATCTTCCAGCTGCACGGCGTTGACGAGCACGGCAGGCCGGTGTTGAGCCGGCGTGTCAGCCGCGCCAGGCTGCTGGAGGCGGTCGTCGGTATACCTTGCTGCCGCATCGTGATGGAAGCCTGTGGCGGAGCACACTACTGGGCACGCCGATTCTCCGCAATGGGACATCATGTGCAGATCATTGCTCCGCGGTTCGTCAAACCCTTCGTCAATTCCCAAAAGAACGATCGCAACGATGCCGAGGCGATCGCCGAGGCGGCGTCACGTCCGACGATGCGCTATGTCGCGATCAATAGCGTTGAGCAGCAGGACATCCAGTCCATGCATCGCATCCGCAGCCTGCTGATGCGCGACCGGATCGCGCAGATCAACCAGATACGAGGGTTACTGGCTGAATACGGCGTCGTCATTGCCCAGACGCCGCTGAAAGTACGGCAGCAGTTGCCAGCAATTCTTGACGATCAAGCTAACGAGCTCACCGGGCTCACCCGCTCGATGGTGCGCGACATGTATGAACGACTCGCGCTTCTGGATACGCAGATCGCGCGGTACGACAACCTCATCAGTCAGGCGCACAAGGCATCTCCTCCAAGCCAGCGACTGGACAAAATCCGGGGTGTCGGCCCCATGATTGCAACCGCTGCCATCGCCGCTGCAGGCAGCGCGACCGAGTTCGCGAACGGCAGACAGTTTGCTGCATGGATCGGTCTGACACCACGCCAACACTCCTCAGGCGGCCGGCAACGCCTGTTCGGAATTACGAAACGGGGCAACGGATACCTGCGGATGCTTCTTGTGCACGGAGCCAGATCAGTCGTCCAGCAGGCAGCGAAGCGTAACGATCCGCTCTCGAAATGGATACTTGAGCTTCAGGCACGACGGGGAACAAACGTCGCCGTTGTAGCGCTCGCCAACAAGATAGCCCGGACAATCTGGGTGTTGCTGGCTCGAGGACGTGAATACGAGCCCCCTGTATGAGTGCGTCTATGGCAGCACGGCTGCAGTAATCTTCAACCCATCATCGATTGCACAAGTGATTTGATTCAATGGCAAACAGGTCGGACCGTCGGCGACAAAACCTGCGCAGTCTTAGGGCTCCCGAAGCCGTGGATATATAAAGGAGTCGCCGGGCGAAATCCATTGGGGCCAGGCACATGCGTGCCACAAACAGGCCGTATGTATATATACAATCCAGCACCTGCAAGCAGTGGATCAAACCATTTGGCAAACGGGACGAGGCCATGTATAAGTCTGCAGCCACATCCTGTCTGTCACACATGAATATCACCTGGCAAACCGGGAGGCGTCCATATAAGACACCGATGAGCGCGCCTGATGATCTGCAAAGCCGCGCGAACGCCTTGCGCCTGTATGGACTGCTCGCACACTGGCCCGATGTGGTAGCCGAGCCGTGGGTCGCGCCATTGCTGCAGTGGGAAGAGGACGAGCGCGGACGCCGTTCGCTGGAGCGACGCATCCGCGATGCCCATCTGGGCAGCTTCAAGCCGCTCTGCGACTTCGACTGGGCCTGGCCCAGGCGCTGCGATCGTGCTGCCGTCGAAGAGCTGATGGCGCTTGAGTTCGTCAAGGACACCGCGAACGTCGTGCTGATCGGACCGAACGGCGTCGGCAAATCGACACTGGCGCTCAATCTCGCCTATCAGGCAATCGTCCATGGTCACACGGCCTTGTTCACCACCGCCGGCCAGATGCTTGGTGAACTGGCCGCGCTCGATAGCGATTCGGCGTTGCGCCGCCGGCTGAACCGCTATGCCTCACCCCACGTGCTTGTGATCGACGAGGTCGGCTACCTCTCGTACTCGAACCGCCACGCCGATCTGCTGTTCGAACTCGTCAGCCGGCGGTACGGTGTCGCGTCGACTGTGGTGACCACAAACAGACCATTCGGAGAATGGCATGAGGTGTTTCCGAACGCGGCTTGCGTCGTCTCCCTTGTTGACCGACTGGTGCATCGGGCGGAAGTCGTTGTGATCGAGGGCGAGTCCTATCGGGTGAAGGAGGCGCGTGAGCGGGCCGAACTGCGCACAAAAAGACGCACTGCCAACCGTACGGAGAAAAAGTGATGAAGAGCCTTGCACACATGCCATCGGGTATCGTCCGCGGGCTCGACTTCCTGATAGATGCGAACTGGTCGCCTGAACAGGCGCTCGCCGTCTTCGAACTGCTCAGCGATCTGCGTGCGCGAATCTGGATGCACTACTCCATCGAGTTGCATGACCTAATTCGCGAGCAGCGATCGCCTCCTGACGATCCGGAAGATATCCTCGACGATCTCTCCTGAACCAACTGACACGCCAGGCGGCCGCCACTGGCCGCCTGGTATCGTTGACGCTTCCACTCAGCCTTGCGCCGCCGTCTAGTGGGTCTACGCCGCCGCCAACACGCAGCATCCTCCGCCGGTGTCCCTATCGATCCAGCGTGCGGAAGAGCAGCACGCGGTTCCCGAAACGGCGCGACGCGCACAGGGTCACACAGGACGGGGCACCAAACAGGTGGAACCGTCGCCGGACTTGAAAGACGCCGATTTGGATATACAATGCACTTAATGTATATCTATTGGAGAAATACTCATGCAAGTCGCAAAATGGGGCAACAGCCTTGCCGTCCGGCTGCCCGCGAGCGTCGTCGATGCGCTCGGTTTGAAGGAGGGGGACGACATCGAGATCTATGCCGACCAGTCCGGCGCGTTCTCAGTCAGCAAGAAGCTGACAGCTGCTGAGCGGATCGAGCGCCTGCGCAAGTACCGCGGACGACTGCCTGCCGACTTCAGGTTTGATCGGGAATCGCTCACCGACAGGGGAAGCGCTGAATGACCGTTGAGGCACCGACGCGATTCGCCGTCGATAGCAATGTGATTGCCTATCTGTTCTCGAGCGACACTGCGAAGGCTGACCGGGCCGAGGCGGCGGTGGTGCAGGGCAACCCGAAACCCGTCATCAGCACGCAGGTGATGAACGAGGTTACGCTCGTCATGAGCCGGAAAATGGGCCTCTCATGGCCGGAGATCAATACTCTGCTTGGCGACGTGGAGGAATTCTGCGAGATCGTGCCGCTGACGCTTGAAGTCCACAGGCAAGCGCGCCATATCGCCGAACACTATGGATTCAGGTTCTACGATTCATGCATCATCGCCTTCGCGTTGCTCGAAGATTGCGAAGTTTTCTACAGCGAAGACATGCAACACGGGCAGGTTATCTTCGACCGGCTGACGGTGATCAATCCGTTCCGGTCACCCAGTTGACTGCCGCTCGATTCCGCATCTGGCGTCAGACAGTTTACGTGATTTTCACCGCAGTGGGCATACGCCGAACTCCAACGTGTCACCCAGCGCGGCACCGAGGGCAAGCAGGATGCCGGCCATCAGCACCAATACAGGGAGAGTCCGTGTACCAGACAGGTGGGTGGTCATCACTTTCAGGGGGTTGATGGATTTCATGGCATTGCCGCACCGTGCGCGCGTTCCGGAGAAAGCGCCTCGCCAGCCAGTCCATAGCCGGCGAGGCCTGAAAGGCGGGCCGCGAGGACCGTTATTGTGCGGCCCGCCCGGGGGCTGTCCTAAAGGGCTGTTCCGGTTGGAGGCTGTCTGGCCAATATGCAGCGCCTGTCCAGTTCGGCACGGATACGCAGATCGACGAACAGCCGGCGCGTTTCGATCACACCATACAGACGGCACAGGATCTGCTCGATCGCCTGCGAGTCGGCAAAATCACCACTGGCAGCCAGGCGGAACGCCAGCTGCCGTATTGTCTCCCGCCGCTCTGTACGCAGTACGTCCCTCGAAACCATGATCGTCTGCCGCTTGCCTCACATCGCGTTTATATAATAGGCGGTAAAAATGGCACGTTGACCAGGCGTGGCCGTACATTTGACATAGTTTCGTTATAATTTAGCGGTCCCATATATCGCAATTTCGAACAGAATGTCCTCCAGACGATCCAGCCCTCGCGTTGGCCGCGCCCGCAGGCCACTGACAAAAACGCTTCTGTTGCCGATGGAGCGCGCCGCTGCCAATGAACGTTCGCTATCCTGCCATCTCGCGCTGGCCGCATGCCGCGCCGGAAACGGTAGCAGCCATCTTGTCAATGAACTGATGCTTGCGGTCTACCTGAGCTGGTATCTGCAACGCGCGGGCTACGGGAACCAGCCCGTCGCGCAGTTCAAGGCCGTTGAATACGCAGTTGAAGAGATTCTGGCGCACGCTCACGAAACGGGCGAATGGCGGTTCGCGCCTGAAGTGGTCCGCCACCTCGAATCGTTGCTGGCGCTGTACGACGCCCAGCTTGCGAGAGCCCCTCTTCACGAAGTGCTCGACGCGGAACTGCACATGAAAGTTTTTCTGGAGGGAACGGATCAGTCGCCGATTCCGCTATCGACGTAGTACGGAAGCCCTGGGAGGAGTGGTTTTGTCGCGATAACGATTGCAAGTTGAGCAACGCCTGATATGACTAGGACTACTTATGCCGCCAACGAATAGAACTGCTCGGCGACAGTTTG
>NZ_JBNDKT010000089.1:0-9296 GCF_050435685.1 Paraburkholderia sp. GAS448 | reverse complement strand
AAACTTGTCGCGCTTGCTCTCCTTTCCCTGACGTTTGCCGGCAGCGCATTCGCTCAGGATTTCGGTCATCGCGAAGCCGACGCGCATCGCGCGGCGGCCGAACATCGCACGCATGAAGGCGAGCGCATGCATCGCAATGCCCGTGACGACCGGATGCATCGTGATCAGATGGCCGACGGGCATCACGACGATCATATGGCGCGTTAAAGCTGGTTTGTCTGCCCATGCTCCGTGCAATGCGCGGAGCATGTCTCGTTCTGGGATTGCTGATCGACGTGACAGTGTTCTGTACCCGGCGAACGCGTTGTCGGTCCGGCCGGCCGGTACCTGACAGGCCACGCGCAGCGCTGATAGCTGCCGGCGTCAGGCCGGCTCCGCGCCGACCTGACGCCGGTGGCTTGGAACCCTGTTCGCGGTTGCGCCCGTCCGATCAGCCGATTAGTCATGTCAGTGATCCGGCCCAATACTGACATCGATCCGGTAAAGGGTGTACTCATTTGGCCCGAAGCTGCAGTAGTCCCAGCAGCGGAACTGGAATTGCATCGTGTATTTGTGCGGCACCGCCAGTTCCCGCGTGAGGCCTTGCCCGAACCCGAGCGCGCCTGCCTGCCGAAGCTCGGACAGGCCTGCCGCCGACGAGGTGTCGAACCATGACGACATCCGTTCGCCAGATCCACCGGCAGGTTCCCAGCCAGCCTTCCTGAAATCAGCCTGCAACCTGTTCAGCAGTGCGACAGCGTCATTGAACGGCAGCGCCTCCAACATGGGTGACGTGGCGATGGTTGCAACTTTCCTGTTACGCCAGGTCACCTGCGCGAACTTCGTAGCAGGAAGTGTGAAGCCGTTGGCAGGATCGCTAAACACAATGACGACTGCCGGGGCATCGACAGCCGTCATTCCGGAACCTTTGCCGGGGGCGGTGGAATGTTTCGCAACGGCAAACGTCGATCCCTTGACCACATCGTCGTAGCTTTCGCCGATCCGCACAGACAAGGTGGTCGTCGGCACGAGGTATTCTCGGTTGACCCACACAACCGCGCCCAGCATGACGACGATGGTAACGACAGTCCAGAAGCAGAGGCGTTTCATCTGGGACATCCGGCGCCCATCGGTGCGCTCAGTCACTCGATTGCCCGTCCCGGTCGCGGGATACGCTGCCCTGCAGTGGCCGGCGGCTGGCCATGCACGTTTCCTGGAAGCATTCCAAACCCGTGCCGGGCTCGGCGTTGGCGGAGAAACAGAGATGCGGTATACAGGTAAGCGGCAGCGCCGCAATGACCGACACGGCAATGGTGCATGCCTGCGGCGTGCCTGCCGCAGGATAAGCCCGCCTGGAAGCATGGTCCGGGATTCGTCGGCGACAGTGGCGAGCAGCGCGAGCTGCATCCCGTTCGAGAGATAGAGTCAATCTTGACGAATACCCATGGCGCTGCCGTTCACTAACCAGTGCGGAGCAGGCCATGGCAATGCGCAAACGTGAAGACAGTCCCGAGGTGTTTCCGAATGCGGCCGGTATCGATATTGGAGGCTCGAGCCACTGGGTGGCCGTGCCTGCTGCGGCCGCTGAGGACCCAGTGCGGGAATTCGGCACGATGACCGACGACCTGCACGCGATGGCCGACTGGCTGCTCGCGTGCGGCGTTGACACGGTGGCACTCGAATCGACGGGCGTGTACTGGATCCCGGTGTACGAAGTGCTCGAGCGGCGCGGGCTGACCGTGTGGCTGGTCGATACGCGACAGCTGAAGTACGTGCCGGGTCGCAAGAGCGATGTGATGGATTGCCAGTGGCTGCAGAAGCTGATGAGCCTGGGGTTGCTGCGGGCAGCCTGGCGCCCGGGTGATGCGGTCTGTGTGGTGCGTGCGGTGGCCCGCCAGCGCGAGGTGCTGCTCGCCGAACAGGGCGGCTGGGTGCAGCGCATGCAGAAGGCTCTGGTACAGATGAACCTTCAGCTCACCGAGGTCCTCACGGATGTGATGGGCATGACCAGGCAGGCGATCGTGCGGGCGATCGTCGCCGGCGAGCGCGACCCGAAGGCACTGGCACAGCATCGCCACGGCCGCGTGAAAGCCAGCGCGGCCGAGATCGAACGGGCGCTGACCGGCAACTGGCGCGAGGAGCATCTGTTCGTGCTCGCGCAGGCGCTGGCGATGTTTGACAGCCTCGCCCAGCGCATCCTCGAATGCGACTCGAAGATCGAGGCGCTGCTCGTCCCGCTGGGCCGTCACGAGGCGGAACTGGCCGGCCCCGGCAAGCGGCTCGGCAAGAACGCCCCGCAGTTTGATGCACGTGCGGCCCTGGCCCGCTGGGCCGGCGTGGACCTCACCCGCATCAACGGCCTGTCGGTCACCACCGTGATGACGATCCTCTCTGAGATCGGCCCGGACCTGAGCCGCTTTGCCAGCATCAAGCACTTCTGTTCATGGCTGGGGCTGTGCCCCGGCACGAAGATCAGCGGCGGCAAGGTGCTCAGCGCGCGCACCCGGCGCTCCGCCAACCGCGTGCGCCAGGCGCTGAAGCTCGCCGCAATGAGCCTGTCACGCAACGATTCCGCGCTCGGCGCGTTCTACCGCCGGCTGTGCGCCCGCATGGACAAGCCGCGCGCCAACACCGCGGTCGCCCACAAGCTTGCGCGCATGGTGTACTTCATGCTCACGCGCGGCGAAGCCTTTGTCGACCAAGGTCAGCAGCACTACGAGGAGCAGCAGCGCCAGCGCAGCATCGCGGCGCTCAGACGCCGCGCGTCCGCGCTTGGTTTCCAGATCACTCCCGACACGAAAACGGCCTGAAAACCACGCGTACTTCCATGCGATGTTTCTCGAGAGCGCCGGTTTGCCGCGTCATAGCCCAGGAGGATCGCCGTCGGCAGCGCATACCGGTCCGCCCGCTCACGCTCCAGTCGGATGTCCTCTTCCGTCGGCACACAGTAGACACTGTGCCCACCGTCGCGGGTCTGCCTGACCATGCCCCTTGCGACACACCCGGCCAGCACCTTCTGCACTTCTGGTGTGCTGTAGCCCGCCAGGCGTGCGATCTGCTGCCCCGTGTACGACGTACCTGGCGTCAGGTATGCCAGCACCTTCGCCGGCGTGAGGGCTGGATTCTGCACTGCTTTCGTCATATCGGGTCGTGTCTTAAACCATTTTTGTCGAAAATTTCGCTTTTACCGGCCGCCCCTCGTCATGGCTTTTCTCGCCTAGGCGCTTCCGATCGCGACGTCCGGATCACGACGCCATCCGGAGAAAAATGTGCGTTGAACATCGCATCGCCCGACACGCCTCCTTCCTGCCAGTGCCAGCTCCATACCGTTTCGTGACTCAACGCATACCGGGCAACCGTTGCCGGTCTGCCGAGCAGTCGTCGCACCTCATCCTTCGTCATGCCTGGCGCGACCTTCCCGATATTTTCCGCAGTCAGCGCCTGAGTGATCGCGAGGAGCATCCCGTCCGGCCCGAAATCGATCATCCAGGTATTGGTGCCATTGGGGCCGCGCGGATACTCGAGCCGCTGTGACCCGTCGTCATTCTGCCAGACGATTTCGGGCTTGCCCGCCTGCCGGCGCACGTCGTCGATGGTCGACACACCCGGCTGCAGGTCGCCGAAGGCCATCGCGTCCGGCTTGATCGCGTTAACCGCGTCGGCGACCTTCTGGTCGTCGCAGCCGGCTATGAGGATGCCGACCGTGCAGGCGGCCAGCAGCGTCATCAGGTGTCTTCGCATGTCTGTTTTTTCTTCATCATTTTATTCGGCCCCGCTAGAAGCGCGTGCCGGCGTGACACCCACCCGCAGCGGCGCCATTGGTAGCCGCGCCCCCGCACCCGAATATGCCGCATCCGCTCAACAAAGCCGACGTGGCGAGCAGCAACGCTGCCGCCATAAATTTTCGCAGTCGCATCATCATTTCAGTGAAGTGTTACAGCGCGCGGAAACACGAGCACCAGGATCACGTGAAGAAATGCCCACGCTAACAGCAGCGCGCCGGACAGGCCCGCGATGGCCCGCAGCGGTGTCCATTGAAACGCAACCCGATCCGCCACCTGTGCGTCGCCCTCGCGCGATCGTTGCCCAACCAGGCTTTTCAGATCCCCGATGCCCGCACTGTATTCCTGTTCCTGCATGTCCGCCTTCTCCTTGTTGATGTTTATGTATTCGTTTGTGCGCCCTTCCCTGTCGTCGCGTCGGACTGTCCGCCGCGGAGTCAATTCAGTGGAGCTGACTGACCAGCAGTGTCATGATCTGCGCTGCCGTTCGCGAGGTATCGGTCCTGCCGAGGTCGTCGATGATGGCAACACGCGTCTGCTGCGGCGTCACCGTCCGCAGGCCAATGCGATACTGCCGCGCGGACTTTTCCTTCCGGCCATCGACCAGCTGACTCCAGAAGCCCTGCTCAGCCGCGCTTCGATCCATCGGATCCGCGTAGCGAATGACATAGACGCCCTGCGAGCGATCGCGATCCACAACGGTGAAGGAGCAGCGCTCAAGCGCGCTCCCCACCTGCAGCCACGCCCGGGCAAATGGCGAAGCCAGCGTCAGTTCCGTCACCGCGTGCGGCAGATTCACTCCGTCGCCTGGCGGCAGTTGGGTCCCTGACACATCCGGTGGAACAGTCAGGGGCCCGTTCTTCGCTCCGTAGCTCGACGGCGACTGTGAAGCGCAACCAGCGGCAAGCACGCCGGCCAGTAGCCACGCCGCGAAACGGAAACAAAAGGGAATAGACTTCATATCGTGCGGCTTCTTCGGCTGCGTCACGAGCACTTCAGGCCATGACGGTTGAGGGATTATTTTTCGCAACATCGTTCGAGGCGCCATATCCATATAAGCCAGCACAGTCCGTCCGTTTCAATGTCAAAACAGCATCGTGTCGAAGTCTGATGCAGCGGGTACGAATTTGAAGCGTTTCAGCCAGAGCTTCAGATTCTTGATGTCTTCGAACGCAGCAAGATCCTGTTCAAGCGTTCGAATATTGAGCCGGAGCTCCTTGAGCTCAGCGGTGAGATTTCGTAGAACGGTATCGGGAGAGACGGCTTCGAAAGGATCGATGCCGTAAGCATGCCGAAAGGCCGACTCGACGTGGAAGATCTCCTGATCGAGTTCGCGCACCTGCTCCTTCAGGATCCCATTGTAGTGTTTCAGCCGCTCTTCGCTCATGCTGTTGAGGGCATGCTGGTCGATATGCTCAAGCTCGAGTTGCAGCTCTAGCAGCTGCAGCAGGTTGTTTTTCTGATAGGCCTCGTTGACGCGTTGCATCAGCCTGGTTTTCCGGTCACGCTCCTGTGGATCGGTTTCGCGATCGGGATGCAGGGCACTGGCCAGTTTGCGATAGACCTCGCGAATGGAAAGGCTGATCTGCGCCTGCTGCTCTTGTGCACGGGCTTCGGCGGCCTGTTGCCTGGGCGATTTTTTCCGTTTCGCGCGCCGGACGTCCCGCTCCGCGTTTTTTGCCGCCCATTCCGTCTGGGTTTGCTGGATATGCGCGTGTGCACGGTGTAGCAGGTCCTCCGGGGAACGCAGGTCGAGATCGTCGCCCAGATCAATGCCGAGCACCGTCTCGAGCACGGATTTCATCCCGTCGACTTCCGCAGCAATCTGGCTGTCGTAGTTGGTGGGGCTGTACCTGTCGTAGACGGCTTTCAGCACCTTGCCTTCATCCCCGTCTTCGTCGATCAGATCGCCCGCCAGATCGACGATCACCATGGCCAGCTTCCGGCGTTCTGTCTTGGTCAGTTCCCTTTGCACATGGGCCCGATCGAGACAATGCACCATCCGGATCTGCAGCGTGGTTGAAGTCCGCTCAAGAGGCAACAGTTCGTTGACGTATTGCTGCTGGAATGTGGGCGTGATGGTTTCCCAGGCGCGAAGCCGCCCGCGACATTTTTCGATCTGCCTGATCAGCGAGTTGAACGTTTTCTGCCCTTTCGATAAGGCCGGCTTGTCGTGATTGTGCGCGATGCCGACGGAGCGCAAGTTTGTCCTGATCATGGGCTGGATTTGGGTTGAAGGCAGGGGAAGGAAACGGCAATGTGTATTTTACCCGATGGTTCGATGTACGAACCAGGTGGGTAGGTGACCGGTGCGTATCGTAGCGAGCGCAAGGTGGTTTTCGAGCGATCGCGCGCGAACCCTGGTGATCGGCATGGGCAGCAGCATGTCCTTCGTGAGCGGCTTGCGGCCGGGCTTGTATACGGTGCGGCGGGATGAACGTGCCATGGAAGCGTTGAAAATCCTGAAATGCGGATGAAAAGCCGGCCGTAATCTCAGGCGTCGGGGCGGTCAGTCCGGTTCCGCCTGAACGTGACGTGGTTCGCATATAGCCAGTCGAGCAGTCCCCAGCCGGCTACCCATGCCGCCAGGCCGATCAGCCATCCCGCCCACGATTCGGCTTCAGGTAGCGCCGACGAACATGCGGCACCAATCGCGATCGCGGCGACAAGCGCGAACAAATACAGTCCGACTGGTGCGCCGCAGTGCAATTCCGCCTGGCAGCCCGGACAGAATCTGGCGGCGCGGAGGACGCCCGTATCGCAGTAGGAGCACTTGTAGTGTGTCCGGTTCATGAGTGTTCCGCTATCACGAGTTTGAAAACCCGATTCGCAGGCACCGTTGCGGATGTCTGTGGCCGGTCCATCATTCGTCGCGCCCCGATTCGGGAAGCTCCGGTTGTGACCAGCGTCGCCCGCATGTCGCAATCATTTCTGCCTCAGCGGCGCGCGCAGGCTGCACGCGACCAGCGTATTCAGCTTAAGTGCGATCTCCTCAAGGTCCCCGGTGCGCGCAATGACCTGCGCTTCGGTGAACATGAATGGTGACAGCGAGGCGGTCTCGCGCGCCTGACTCACGGCGATGGTGAGTGCGCCCAGCGCAAGCGTCGTAGCGCCCAGCGCCGCATTCGCACGATCGATGTGCTGCCACGCCCGGACCGCGGGATCGCCGCGCGCGGGGATGCTGCCCAGCTCGGCAATGACCCGGTCCAGTTGTCGACCCATCTGCCACACGAACCAGGAGGGTCTCGCGACGAGGGCGTCGGATTGCCCCTGACCATGCGGTGCACGCTGCTCAAACCACGAGGCCTCGTCGGCCGGCACCTGCGGCAGTTGCGCCCTCAGGCTAATCGTCGATCTGAGAATGTCGGCAGCGCCGGTTTCGCGCATGCCCTTACAGACGTCAGCGGTTACGGCCTGCGCAGCACCCGGCATGCTTGCCGCGCAGGCGGGCAACACCGACAGCAGCGCGCTGACGAACAACGGGATTCGGACCAGTTTCATGAGTTCAGTCAGTCCCGTCCAGTTCAACCCGGCTGTCCATTACGGCGAGTCTCGCGGCATCGGTCCCGTTTCGCCGGGCGTCGTTCCTGAATTGCCTCGATCACGTGCACACTCATTCTCCTTGACGTGGTATGTGGATCTCGCCGATGCGGCCTATCTGTCCGGCTGCGGCGTCATGCGCAGATACGGACGCAACGCCTTATAGCCCTTCGGGAACGTCAGCCGGATCAGCTCTTCGTCCTTGAGCGACGGCACGATCACCACGTCGTCGCCGTGCTTCCAGTTGCCCGGCGTCGCCACCTGATGGTGGTCGGTGAGCTGCAGCGAATCGATCACCCGCAGCACCTCGTCGAAGTTGCGGCCCGTGCTGGCCGGATAGGTGATCGTGAGGCGCACCTTCTTCTTCGGGTCGATCACGAAGAGCGAGCGGACCGTGAAGGTTTCGCTCGCGTTCGGATGGATCATGTCGTAGAGCTGCGAGACCTTGCGGTCGCCATCAGCGATGATCGGAAAACCGACGTTCGCCGCCTGGGTCTCGTTGATGTCAGTGATCCATTCGACGTGCGATTGGGTACTGTCGACCGACAGCGCAATCGTCTTCACGTTGCGTTTTGCGAACTCATCCGCGAGCCTCGCCGTCAGACCGAGCTCGGTCGTGCACACCGGTGTGAAGTCCGCCGGGTGCGAGAACAACACGCCCCAGCTATCGCCCAGCCAGTCGTGAAAGCGGATGCGACCGAGGCTCGAATCCTGCTCGAAATCGGGTGCGGTGTCGCCAAGACGCAGACTCATGCGTGTACCTCCGTAAAGGGTGATGTAAAGGAACTACTTGTGATGCCTGATGGCATGCAGGAATTCCGTGCGCGCCTGCATGTTGTGACTGAACTCGCCCGCATAGCACTGGGTAACGACGCGCTCATCCCCCCGCCGGTCTTCGCCCATCAGCAGGCATAACTGCTCCGCCTCGATCAGGCAGGCCGCGCCGCGCGCCTCGCCATGCGTGACGAGTGCGTTCGCGATCCCGTTCGTGATCCATTCTTGATAGGTGTAGCGATGGCTGATCGCATCGATCATGCGGGCGATGCGACCAAAGCCGTGGAGCCGCCCGCCCGGGAGATAGGCAACATGCGCAACGCCACGGAACGGCAGCAGGTGATGCGGGCATACGCCGTGTACGGCGATGCTGCGGATGATGACCATGTCGCGCCGCGCGTCTTCAAAGCCGCTGCCGAGCACCGCAGCCGGGTCCGCGTCATAGCCGTCGAGCAGACGCTTTTGCCACAGTTCGCGCACGCGCTGCGCGGTCCTGCCGGTATGTGCCGGATCGATGTCGATGCCGCTGGCCTCAAGCATGCTGGTTACGGCCTGCTCGAACGCCGCGGCATTGAATTCGCGTATCCGTCGAATGCCGGTTTCGCCCGCGTCGGGAAGAGGTGGATGAACATGATCATGCTGATCTGCAAAAGACATGAACTCTCCAGAATACGCTCCCCTGCAGAACTGTAGAACAGGGGGCCTTTGCTTCCGTTTGCTTCCCATGCGTCTGACGGCCGCCCGGTTCGCTTCAAGACGTCACCAGTATCAGGCGTCATCTGCATCAAGAAGCGATGCGGCGACCATCACACCAATCAGCGCGCCCGCCAGCAGGCCCACGATCGCTCCCTCGGCTGCGGCGACGCTAACCCCGATCGCAACGCCCAGGAACATGCAGCCCGCTATGATGCCGAAGTGAAATCGATCGAATCGCATGGTTTTTTCTTCAGGTACTGACTGCCGTTGGGGAAATCCGTGCGCACGCCTCCGGGGATATGGATCAAGGTTTCGCCCGGGACATTGACGGGAAGCGGAGTCGCATCGCCTGGCAAAGGCCGTTTCTGGGTTGTTTGCACCGATTGCGCTCTACTCGAACGAGATGACAAGCCGTTTGCCGCAGGCGGCGGCATACTGCCGCAGGACGTGCAGCGGCACGGCATGGCCGGAGGCTATCCGGTTTTCCATGTGCAGGAGATCCACCGTGTCCACCCCCATCCGTTC
>NZ_JBNDKT010000088.1:0-9932 GCF_050435685.1 Paraburkholderia sp. GAS448 | reverse complement strand
GGGAACACACGGAGGAAGTGCTGGCGAGTCTCGGCTACACCAGGGATCAGATCCTGAACATGCGCGAATCGAAAGTGGTCTGACGGCGCAAGCTGTCAGCAACGTCCAATCTTCGTGCGGCATCTGCGGATGCCTGCCCGAACAGCGCCCCGCACGGGTGCTGTTCGCAAGTGAACGAAAGCTTTCCCACTTCGGGCCCTGTCATGCAAGCAGCCATCGACTATGTTTGCCGTGCCAGGCGAGTTGAGCAGCACGCGTGCGACTGCTTTGCCGACAACCGGCAATGCGCGCCTGACGCCAGATTCATGATCGGCTGCAAAGCCGGACGTTTCGGCACGGCAGTTCAGACCCTTGAGGACTATACGGAGGCATCCGATGCAAGTAGAAGTACTTGGACGATATCGGCTTGAGCTGTCTGCGATGCAATTGATCCACAACGGCGGATGGGCGGCCTATGCGGCGATTCGCACGGTTGAAGAAAATCAGGCGCAACCCAGCCTCCTGCCCTACCAGCAGGTCGCCGACGAGGCGGTCTTCGAAAGCGAAGCTGCGGCCATCGCCGGCGCACGCCGCGTGGCGATGGCGTTGCTGAAGTCCGGCAACCGATGACGCCGGCCGCCACAGCCGGCACCATCCGTGCAGAACGCGCGCTCGAGCAGAAGACCTGCGGTGAGCATGCCGCGCCGGACAAACACGATGCCAAAGGCCCGTGAGCCGGCCGGGATGGGAGGCGGACTGTGACGCAAAATGGCTCAGGTCAGTACAGATCAATTTAGGGAGACGTGAGATGGGCCAGGCATTGGAGGACGTGCGCATTCTTGATTTCACGCACGTCCAATCGGGTCCGACGTGCACGCAGTTGCTGGCATGGTTCGGCGCGGATGTGATCAAGGTGGAGCGGGCAGGCGCCGGCGATATCACGCGCGAACAGCTGCGCGATATCCCCGAGGCGGACAGTCTTTACTTCACGATGCTCAACCACAACAAGCGTTCGGTCACGATCGATACGAAGCACCCGGAAGGCAAGCAGGTTCTCGAAGCGTTGATCCAGAAGTGCGACGTGCTGGTGGAGAACTTCGCACCGGGCGCGCTCGACCGGATGGGTTTCAGCCGGGAACGCATCCAGGAACTCAATCCGCGCATGATTGTGGCCTCGGTCAAAGGCTTCGGCCCGGGGCCTTATGAAGACTGCAAGGTCTACGAGAACGTCGCTCAGTGCGTGGGCGGTGCGGCGTCGACTACAGGCTTCGACGACGGCCCGCCCGTCGTGACCGGCGCGCAGATCGGCGATAGCGGCACCGGGCTGCATCTCGCGCTTGGCATCGTTACCGCGCTCTATCAGCGGAAGACGACGGGGCGTGGTCAATACGTGCTCGCGGCGATGCAGGATGGCGTGCTCAACCTGTGCCGCGTGAAACTGCGCGACCAGCAGCGGCTCGAACGCACCGGCGTGATGCGGGAGTATCCGCAACATCCGAACGGCACCTTCGGCGAAGCCGTGCCGCGCGCCGGCAATGCTTCGGGAGGCGGTCAGCCGGGCTGGATCCTGAAATGCAAGGATTGGGAATGGGATCCGAACGCGTACATCTATTTCATCGCGCAGGCGCCGGTGTGGACGAAGATCTGCAACGTGATCGGCAAGGAGGAATGGGCCACCGATCCCGACTACGCGACGCCCGCCGCACGTTTGCCACGCCTGAAGGACATCTTTGCCGAGATCGAGCGCTGGACCATGACGAAGACGAAGTTCGACGCGATGGCGATTCTCAACAAGTACGACATTCCGTGCGGCCCGATCCTGTCGATGAAGGAGATCGCCGAGGAGCCCTCGCTGCGCAAGACCGGCACAATCGTCGAGGTCGATCATCCGGTGCGCGGCAAGTATCTGACGGTGGGCAACCCGATCAAGCTGTCCGACAGTCCGACCAAGGTCACGCGCTCGCCGCTGCTGGGCGAACACACCGACGAGGTGATGGCCGAACTCGGCTACCACCCGGATCAAATCGCGCATTTGCGTGCCGTCGGTGCGATATGAGCGCATAGACGAAACCTCGCTGCGCATCCGACGCGCCGCACGCCGTACAAGACATCGCCGCGCGACCGGTTCGACCAGTCGCGTCATTGCAGCAAAAAAATCGCAGGAGACATTCCGATGAAATCGTGGATACGTTTTCGGCTCGCCCATGGCAGGATTGGTTTCGGCGTGCTAGAAAACCATCGCGTCACTGAATACGAAGGAGACATGTTCGGTGACGCGGTCCCAAGCGCCAACGTACTCAGCTTCGATGACGTGACGCTGCTCAATCCGTGTGTTCCTACGAAGGTGGTCGCGTTGTGGAACAACTTCCGCGCGCTGTCGGAGAAGCTCGGCAAGGCCGCGCCTTCCCATCCGCTATTTCTGATCAAGCCCTCCACCTCCGTAATCGGCCCGGGCGAATCCATCCAGCGGCCGCAAGCCTACGGCGGCAAGATCGCGTACGAAGGGGAACTCGCGATCGTGATCGGCAAGCGCTGCCGCAACGTCCAGGTAGACGAGGCGAACGATTGCATTTTCGGTTACACGTGCATCAACGACGTGACCGCGGCCGAACTACTGAACGAAGACCCTAATTTTGCGCAATGGTGCCGCTCGAAGGGCTTCGATACGTTTAGCTGCATCGGTCCTGCGATCCAGCGTGATTTCGACTGGCGTAATGCGCACGTCGTCACACGGCTCGACGACGTCGAGCGGCAGAACTATCCGCTGTCGGACATGATCTTCTCGCCCGCCGAACAGGTCAGCCTGATCTCGCACGACATGACGCTGTTGCCCGGCGACGTCATTGCTATCGGCACCTCGATTGGCATCGGCTCGATCAAGGACGGCTCGACGGTCGAGGTGTCGATCGAAGGGATCGGCGTGCTGTCGAACACGCTGTCATCAGGAGCCTGACATGGCGATGACGATTGCAGTGCCGCGCGAAGTCCGCGCGGGAGAACGCCGCGTCGCGGCGACGCCCGAAACCGTCGGCCAGTTGCTGAAGCTCGGCTTCGCGGTGAACATCGAAGCGGGCGCGGGCCTCAGGGCGTCATTCGCGGACGACGCGTATCGCGCGGCCGGCGCGCAGGTGGTCAGCGACACCCGTGCGTTGTGGACCGATGCCGATATCGTGATCAAGGTGCGCGCGCCCGAACTGAATCCGGAGCTCGGGCTGGATGAAGCGACCTTGCTGAAAAATGGCGCGATGCTGATCAGCTTCATCTGGCCCGCGCAGAACCCGGCGCTGCTCACGCAGCTCGCCGACGGCGGTACGAGCGTGCTGGCGATGGACTGTGTTCCGCGCATTTCGCGCGCGCAGAAGCTCGATGCGCTCAGCTCGATGGCCAACATGGCCGGGTACCGCGCGGTGATCGAAGCCGCGCAGCATTTCGGGCGCGTCTTCACCGGACAGATCACCGCTGCGGGCAAGATGCCGCCCGCAAAAGTGATGGTGATCGGCGCGGGTGTCGCCGGGCTCGCTGCAATCGGTGCGGCGCGCGGCTTGGGCGCGATCGTGCGTGCGTTCGACACACGTCCTGAAGTCGAGCAGCAGGTCGAAAGCATGGGCGCCGAGTTTCTCAAGCTCGATGTCGAAGAGGAAGGCAGCGGCTCCGGCGGCTACGCGAAGCAGATGAGCGCGAAGTTCATCGAAGCAGAGATGGCGCTGTTCGCCGCGCAAGCGAAGGACGTCGACATCATCATCACCACCGCGCTGATTCCGGGCAAGCCGGCGCCCAAGCTCATTACTGCGGCGATGGTCGAGGGCATGCGGCCAGGCAGCGTGATCGTCGACATGGCCGCGGAGCAGGGCGGCAACTGCGAACTGACGCAGCCTGGCGAGGTGGTGTCGGTCAGGGGCGTGACGATCATCGGCTACACCGATTTACCGAGCCGGATGGCGACGCAATCAAGTCAGCTCTACGGCACCAACATCCGCCATCTATTGACCGATCTGGCGCCACAGAAAGACGGTGTCGCGCGCATCGACATGGATGACGACGTGATGCGCGGCGCGACCGTCGTGTATCAAGGCGCGGTCAGCTGGCCGCCGCCGCCGCCGAAACAGGCCGCGATCGCCGCGCATCGCCCGCCGCCCGACAAGCCCGTGGCGAGCCCCGTCGATCCCGCGGAACAAGCGGCCGCTGCGGCTCGCTCGCGGTATACATCGCTCGTCTTGCTGGCGGTCGCGGCGTTGGCGCTGCTCGCGCTCGGCGCGGTGGCACCGCCCGCGTTCGTCGCGCATCTGACGGTGTTCGTGCTGGCGGTATTCGTCGGCTACCAGGTGGTCTGGAATGTGACGCCGGCGCTGCACACGCCGCTGATGAGCGTGACCAACGCGATCAGCGGAATCATCGTGATTGGCGCGCTGCTGCAACTCGGCACGCCGAATGTGCTGGTAACGGTGCTGGGCGGCGTCGCTTTGCTGGTTGCCACGATCAACATCGCGGGCGGGTTTCTCGTGACCCAACGCATGTTGAAGATGTTCCAGCGCAACTAAGGAGTGGTCATGCTGAACGGAATCGGCAACATTGCGTATTTGGGCGCGAGTACGCTGTTTATCCTGAGTTTGCGCGGACTGAGTCATCCGACGAGCGCGCGCCGCGGCAATCTGTATGGCGTGGCGGGCATGCTGATCGCAGTCGTTGCGACGCTGATCATCGCACAGGGCGCGGGGATCGAAGTCGTATTGGCGGCGGCCGTGATCGGCGCAGCGGTCGGCGCGCTGCTGGCGCGGCGTGTCGAGATGACCCAGATGCCGCAACTGGTCGCGATATTGCATAGCTTTGTCGGGTTGGCCGCGGTGCTGATCGGCTTTACCAACTATCTGATGTCGGCCGGCGAGTTCGGTGGCGCGGAGCGGGTGATTCACCTGTCCGAGATTTATCTTGGCGTGTTTATCGGCACGATCACGTTCACCGGTTCGATCGTCGCGTTCCTGAAGCTGCAGGGCACGATTAGCGGCAAACCGCTTGTGATACCGGGCCGGCATGGGCTGAACCTGCTCGCGCTGGTGCTGTGCGTCGCGATCGGCTACCGGTTCCTCACGGCGCCGTCGGGCGCGGACGGCATCGTCACATTGCTCGTGATGATCGTGCTCGCCGCGGCGCTCGGCGTGCATCTGGTGATGGCCATCGGCGGCGCGGACATGCCGGTTGTCGTGTCGATGCTGAACAGTTACTCAGGATGGGCCGCCGCGGCCACGGGCTTCATGCTGAGCAACGACCTGTTGATCACGACCGGCGCGCTGGTCGGCTCGAGCGGCGCGATCCTGAGCTACATCATGTGCCGCGCGATGAACCGCAGTTTCATCTCGGTGATTCTTGGCGGCTTCGGCGCGGCGAGCGGCACGAGTTCGGCGGATATCGCGGGGGAGGTGGTGGCGACCAGCGTTGACGAAGTCAGCGCGATTTTGCGCGACGCGTCCGAGGTCATCATCGTACCGGGCTACGGGATGGCCGTCGCGCAGGCACAGACGACCATCAGCGAAATCACGCGCAAGCTCGACGGTCTCGGTGTGCGGGTCCGTTTCGGCATCCATCCGGTCGCCGGACGCTTGCCGGGCCACATGAACGTGCTGCTTGCCGAAGCGAAGGTGCCGTACGACATCGTGCTCGAAATGGATGAAATCAACGAAGATTTCAGCAACACGGACGTCGTGCTGGTGATCGGCGCGAACGACATCGTGAACCCGGGTGCGCTCGAAGATCCGGGCAGTCCGATCGCGGGGATGCCGGTGCTCGAAGTATGGAAAGCGCGCACGGTGGTCGTGTCGAAACGCAGCATGGCGACCGGCTATGCAGGCGTGGACAACCCGCTCTTCTACAAGGACAACACCCGGATGCTGTTCGGCGACGCGAAGGGCAGCGTCGACGCATTGCTCAGGCAACTCGACGCTTGACCGGCTGTTGCCGCGCTCGCTCGCCCGTCACCTCACCTTACTGACCGATTATGATCCGCCTACGCAAAGCAAAGATCGTCGCGACCCTCGGCCCCGCGACCTCCGATCTCGAAACGATTACCCAACTTTTTCACGCCGGCGCCGATGTATTCCGGCTGAATTTCAGTCACGGCTCGCACGAGGACCATCGGCGGCGCTATGACCTGGTTCGCGAGGTCGAGCGTGCTTCGGGCCGGCCCATTTCGATTCTGGCAGACATGCAGGGACCGAAGCTGCGCGTCGGCCCGTTCGCCGAGGGCAAGGTGATGCTCGTGACGGGCGCCGAATTTGCGCTCGACCGGAACCCGGCGGACGGCGACGTCAATCGCGTATGTTTGCCCCATCCGGAACTCTTCGACGTCGTCGCCGCCGGCCAGTCGCTGCTGCTCGATGACGGCAAACTGCGCCTGGAAGTGCTCGAAAACGACGGCGAGCGGATCCGTACCCGCGTATTGCACGGAGGAACGCTGTCGGATCGAAAAGGGGTGAATGTGCCCGACGCGATACTGCCGATTCCCGTGCTGACCCAGAAAGACCTGATCGATCTGGAATTTGCGTTGTCGCTCGGCGCCGACTGGATTGCGCTGTCGTTCGTACAGCGTCCCGAGGATTTGATCGACGCGCGCGAACTCATTGGCGAGCGCGCCGGGCTCATGGTCAAGCTGGAAAAGCCGGCGGCGCTCGATCGGCTCGATGAGATCGTGAATGCGGCCGATGCGGTGATGGTCGCACGCGGCGATCTGGGCGTCGAGCTTCCGCCTGAACGCGTGCCGGGTGCCCAGAAGCGCATTCTTCGCTCCTGCCGCAGCCACGGCAAGCCGGTGATCATCGCGACACAGATGCTCGAGTCGATGATTTCAGCGCCAGTGCCTACGCGCGCCGAAGCATCGGACGTCGCGACGGCGATCTACGATGGCGCGGACGCCGTCATGCTGTCTGCGGAGTCGGCCAGCGGCGGCTTTCCCGTGCAGGCCGTGGCGATGATGGAGCGGATCATCAAGGAGGTCGAACATGATCCGCTCTACCGGAGCCTGCTTGATGCCCAGCATGAACTTCCGCTGGGCACACCGGGAGACGCCATCTGCGCGGCACTGCGCGACGTCGCGCAGACCATCGCTGCAGTTGCGACGGTCACGTACACGACGTCTGGACACACCAGCCTGCGGGCCGCCCGTCAGCGTCCTGTCGCGCCGATTCTCAGCATCACGCCGAAGCTGTCGACGGCGCGGCGTCTTGCGCTGGTGTGGGGCGTGCATTCCACAGTCAGCCCTGACGTCGAATCGGTCGACGAGATGGTGAGTGCCGCGTGCAGCATCGCCGTGAGACAGGGCTTTGCAAATTCAGGCGACCCGGTGGCGATCGCGGCGGGCATGCCGTTCGGCGAATCGGGTACCACCAATTTGCTGCGAATTGCCAGAGTCTAGGCGACGCCGCACGCAAGCTGGACGGGTAGCCGTCAAATGGCCGGAGCGCTTGCGATCGTGCGCGGGCGCGCTCGCAGTGACTGCAAGGTTTCGGGGATGTATTAACGATAGCTAATATGACACAGAAGGAACTTTAACTTTTGTTAATTGTTGAAGCCGTCCATCATGGTTCAAGCGCCATGACAGTTCAGCCTTGACATGCAGGTGTTTTGATCAGGCAAGCAAACAAGTCAATAGACGGAGACAGAGAACGTGTTACAGACTGACAGAGCCTTCAGCGGCTATACGGCGCGGCGGCATAACCGCTGGGTCCAGCTGGCAGCCGGCATCGCCTGCATGGGTCTTATAGCGAACCTTCAATACGCATGGACCCTCTTTGTCATCCCGATGGACGCCAAACACCACTGGGGGCAAGCCGCCATCCAGCTGGCGTTTTCGATTTTCATCATCACCGAGACCTGGCTGGTACCTGTCGAGGGTTGGCTCGTCGACAAGTTCGGTCCTCGCCCTGTCGTCATCGGCGGGTCGATCTGCGCTGGTTTGGGCTGGATTCTCGATGCCTATGCGCCGAATCTGCCGACCCTCTACGTCGCCGCTGTGATTGCCGGTATCGGAGCGGGATGCGTCTACGGCACCTGTGTGGGCACGGCGCTCAAGTGGTTTCCCGACAGGCGCGGGTTGGCCGCCGGTCTGACTGCGGCGGGCTTCGGCGCCGGCGCGGCGCTGACGGTGATCCCGATCTCCAACATGATCCAGAGCGCCGGGTACGAGCATGCGTTTGTGTTCTTCGGCGTGTTCCAGGGTGTCTGCATCCTGCTGCTGGCAACCTTGCTGGTGCGCCCGAAGCCGCCGGCGCATGCGGCTGGGGTCAGGCGCATCGTCGCAACGAAGACCGATTACACGACGAAGCAGATGATTCGCGCACCGCTTTTCTGGGTGATGTACGCGATGTTCGTGTGCGTCGCGGCAGGCGGCATCATTGCCACTGCGGAGATCGGTCCGATCGCGAAGGAGTATGGCTTTGCGGCGATGCCGGTCAGCGTGCTGAGCGTGACGTTGCCGCTGCTGACGATGACGCTGTCGATCAACAATATGTGCAACGGTTTCACGCGCCCGCTATGCGGTTGGGTCTCCGACCGGATCGGCCGTGAGAACACCATGTTCATGACCTTTATGGGCGAAGCGCTGGCGCTGCTGGGGCTGATGCACTTCGGTCACAACCCGTACCTGTTCGTGCTGTTTTCCGGACTCGTGTTCCTGTGCTACGGCGACATTTTCTCGAATTTTCCTGCGACGTGTGCCGACACGTTCGGCGCCAGATACGCGGCGGGCAATGCCGGTACGCTTTATACCGCCAAAGGGACTGCCGCCATGCTGGTGCCTGTGGCTTCGCTGTTGTCCGCGCACGGCGGATGGAACGCGGTGTTCATCTTCGTTGCGTGTATTTCGTTGATGGCCGGTGTGTCGGCGAAGTTCATCCTGTATCCAATGCGACGCCGCTGGATTCTGAACTCCGCTGCGCCCAGCACGGCATCGGAAAGCCACTTTCGACCGTCGCCTCTCGGTTCGCACGAGTGAGCGTCGCTGAAGCAGTGCGTGTTCGGCGTGCAATGCGGGATCAGAACGTGAAGGCATCCCACGGCCGCTCTGCAGGAGACTATCTTGGCCGATTCGAATGAGTTGATTGAGCGGCATATCCGCCGTGGTGGCTCCCTGCTTGCCGTGCTGCACGCGATCCAGGACGACGTCGGCTTCGTGCCGCTGGCCGCCGTCGCGCCGCTGGCGCGGGCGATGAATCTGTCGCGCGCGGAAGTGCACGGTGTGCTCACCTACTATCACCACTTCCGCACGCAGCCCGCCGCGCCGGTCACGGTGCAGCTGTGCCGCGCGGAAGCGTGCCGCAGCATGGGCACCGAGGCGCTGGCGCAGCACATCGAAACGCGCACCGGCTGCCACTTCGACGCGGCGCATAGCGCCGGCACCGGGCTCGAATCGGTGTACTGCCTTGGCCAGTGCGCGCTGTCGCCGGCGATGATGATCAACGGCACGCTCCACGGGAGAGTCACGCCGCAGAAATTCGACGCGCTCCTTGACGCTGCGCTCGTCAGCACGAAGCATGCGGAGGAAACGGCATGACCAGAATCTTCGTTCCCCGAGATTCCGCCGCGCTCGCGCTCGGCGCCGACGCGCTTGCCGCAGCCATCGCCGATGAAGCCGCCCGGCGCGGCGTGGCCATCGAACTGGTGCGCAACGGTTCGCGCGGGCTGCTGTGGCTCGAGCCGCTGGTCGAAGTGGACACACCGGCGGGCCGCGTCGGTTATGCGAATGTCGACGCAGCCGAGGTCGCCTCGCTGTTCGACGCCGGTTTCATCGAAGGGAAGACGCATGCGCGCCACGTCGGCATCGTCGAAGAGATTCCCTACCTGAAGAAGCAGCAGCGCCTGACGTTTGCGCGGATCGGCATCACCGATCCGCTTTCGATCGACGACTACGTCGCGCATGGCGGCATCGAAGGCTTGAAGCAGGCACTTGCCACCGACGGCGCCGCCGC
>NZ_JBNDKT010000087.1:0-11254 GCF_050435685.1 Paraburkholderia sp. GAS448 | reverse complement strand
TGAGACGTTCTTCAGGCTGTAACTGCTGATACTTGCTTTTATTCATGTGCGCACCTTAGCAGATCAAGGTGTTGCAGTTCACATTTGATCGCGCCTCGGAATATCGTCCTCTCCTGGATGGCCGCCGCATTCAAAGCCATCCACAGTGACAGCATCGCATCCTATCTGTTGCGCTTTAAGGGCGTGGCGTATTGACGTGCACTTGTGAAAGACCTTGATACCCGCGTCTTTGAGACTACCAATGTATGGCTCTGGATTGCGACCGGCCGTCTCGACGATCCGCCCCCCACCCTGTTTGATAGCGTCGATGTATTCAGGATAGGGAGGGGCCGAAAACGTCGGAAGGAACGTAAGATTCACGCCGAACGGTTGATCGGTCATTTCCCGGCACCGGGCAATTTCCTTTGCAAGCAGTTCAGGCGTCTTCTGTGTCAAGGCAGTGATAATGCCCAAGCCGCCGGCGTTGGAAACCGCAGAGGCAAGTTCTGCGAGGCCAACGTAATGCATTCCTCCCTGAATGATGGGATATTTAATCTGGAAAAGCCTGGTTATACGTGTCTTCATGCTGGCTCCTCATATCTTTGAGTTCCACCACCGGGAATCCCGGCTGGGGCGGAAATACACAATGTAAGTGCGACCATGATACGAGGCTAAACTTGCCTCCTCTATTCGGATTTGCTGCCTGAAAGCTCGAGGGCTATCGGACTCTTCGCCAGCCGTCACAGCCGACAGGCTGCCGTCCTGGTAAAGCTTGCGTCAGTGAACAGCTGGTTCGGATTCACGTCTTGCTGGCGTGCCACCATCGACACCGTCCCGTCCGGCTCGAAGCTTTCCTGGACCATCGCCAGCTTTTCGTCGGTCGACCACCGCCGCCGACGCTCGAACCCGTCAACACTTCTATCACTTGGTTCTCCGGCGGCCATTCAGGCTTCGGGCGCAGACGAACCGCAAACGCGTAACTTCCTTGGTTTGACGCACGGATAATCGGTTGTTCGACATTCGTAGTGGAAATCGCACCTGTCTTGTCGTGAAATTAGCGCTCGGTTTGGCGTGGCCGTATTACCGTTTTCCGCTCAGTCTGCGCATGGTCGAGGAGCTACTGGCCGCGAGGTGAATCGACCTCGTTCTGAAGAGCATCGACGTAAGGCACGCGCTCAGATCATCACGTCAAGAAGTGGGGCCTCCGTAAAATCCAGGGCGATTCACTGCGGAGTGAGAGGAGTGACCGCTGCCGGCACATACCGCTTCCCAGCGGCAAGGAACTGATCGAGTAGCCAAATGCGGTCCCCGCCCCAAAACAGTTCGTTTCCTACTGCGAATGTTGGGGAACCAAACACCCCCCGGGAGACCGCAGCCTGGGTCGCCTCGTTGACGGCTCTACGCGATTCTGTCGACTCAATGGTCTCGCGAAAACGTTGCTTGTCGATGCCAACCACCTTCTGAGCAACATCGAACAAGATATCCATGTCACCGAGGTGCCGCCCCTCAGCCCAACGTGCACTCAACAACGCTTTCGCCAGCGCCGGTCTCTGTTCAAGCGGTTGCGTGTACATCAACTGCTGAGCAGGTACAGGGTCAAACATGGAGAAATCATCTGTAAGTGGCATACCTAATACTTTCGCCATTCGTGATGCGTCATGACGGGCATAGGGGCCTTTGAGCGGCGTATCAAGCAGCGGCTTCAGCCCCATTACCTTTACTACCGCAACGCCAAGCCGGAACGGCAACCAATCAAGTTTTTTACCGTGACGGTCTGCCAAGGCCTCAATCGCATTCGATGCGAGGTACGCGTAGGGCGAGACGAAATCAAAATAGAATGCGATCGAATCCATACTTTCGTTGGGTAATTTGAGTGTCTTGCCCGTATCCTGTAATCCCGGCGGACTTTGAAAAATCCGCCCCAGGGGTCGCCCCCGCCAGGGCGCAACTGACAAATTACGGGGCGCCGTCCAGTGATTTGTCCGCACGTACTTCTTTAAGGAACTGCTCACGTAGAACATACTTCTGGACCTTCCCCGATGCAGTCTGAGGGAACTCATCCACAAAACGCCAGACCCGTGGTGTCTTGTATGATGCGAGACGAGTGCGACAAAAGCTCGTGAGCTCACTCTCTCCTTCGGCACGTCCGGCTCTCAGCTGGATGAAGGCAGCGATGATCTCGCCCCATTCGGCGTCGGGCAACCCGACCACGCAAGCACCTGCAACGGCTGGATGGCTAAGCAAAACCTCCTCGATTTCGCGAGGATATACGTTTTCGCCACCGCGAATTATCATCTCCTTCATTCTTCCCTGAATGGTGAGATAGCCGTCGCTTGCCATCGAACCCAGATCGCCCGTTCGAAGCCATCCGTCGTCGGTCAGCGCCTGTCGCGTCGCTTCCTCGTTGTCGAAATAACCCTTGGTTACGCAACTTCCCCGAGTCCAGATTTCACCCAAACTGCCTATTGGCACAGTCTCGCCGCTTTGTGGATCGGCCACTTTGACTTCAATCTGTGGCATAGGCCGCCCGACTGTCAACTCCCAACCCGACCGGGACTCATTCTCGCGTGTATGGGTGATATAGGGCGAAGCTTCCGTTTGCCCGAAGCCAATGCCCACCTTAACGCGAAGCGTATTCTCGATCCGCCGTACAAGCTCCGTCGAGACAGGTGCACCTCCGAGGGTTGCGAGTCTCCATGAACTCAGGTCGAAGGCCGCCAACTCTGGGTGTTCCAATATACGAACCATCATGGTTGGGACGGCAGACATCAATGTACCGCGCTCCGACTCGACCAGATCCAACATCAACGCCGGATCGAAAGTCGGCGGAAGAACATGTGTTCCTCCCGTCTGCAATGCTCCCAAAGTCACGAGACCGCACCCAGCTGTATGAAACAGGGGCATCGGGTTGACCCATACGTCGCCTCTACGCGCACCGATAACTTGCGCATAGATTCGCCCATTGTTTGCCAACCCCCGATGGGTTAGAAGCGCGCCTTTGGGGAAGCCTGTGGTGCCTGACGTGTATTGAATTTGGGCTATATCGCCAGGTTCAACACGTGGCAACGCGACGAACTCTGACGAACCATCAACAAGGTCTCCCCAACTCTTCAGTGAAATGATTTCCCGCAAGAGTGGCAGCTCAGGTTTTACTTCATCTACGACAGCTGCCAGTTTCCTTCCGCGATACTCTGGTTCTACGATAATTCCGGAGGCGTGTGACTGCTTGAGGACATACTTGAGCTCCGGAGCGAGATACGCCGGGTTCACAGTTACGAGCGTAATACCGGCAAGTGCTGCACCAAGTTCGATTTGCACCCATTCCGGACGGTTCGATGCCCACACCGCGACGTGCTCGCCCGGGCGAAAGCGACTCAGAAGTGCGCCCGCCACCTTGCGTGACTGCGTCAGCAGCTCGCCATACGTCCAGCGACGCCTGTCGGTTCCGCCTACACCCTCAACCAGCGCAACTTCGTTTTCCCAACGCTCTGCTGCATTCGTGAACGTATCCCCAATGCTGATTTCCAGGAACGGCTCGGTTTGGTCTGCGGGCCAGTACGACAGGTCGTGTGAAGCGGCATGTTCCATGTGACTTATGTCTCCGTCTATCTATGCAACCTGGCGTAAGATATTTGTAATAGTGTGCGGCGCAGCATATTGCCCCGCGAGGTCGCAACTTGATTACGTCCCTATCATAGGCGGCGCACTTTCCTGCTTCTATTCGGATTTCGGCGCCCCGACGTCGGTCCATCCGACGCCTTTCTTCCTGGCTACCTGCGCGATTTGCTAGACGCCTACTCGGATATCTAATGACCCGAAATTCGAGAGCACGCCCATAAGGCTAAAATCTATATGGCGTAGCTCGCGCTCGGTGGTGGCTGCCGCGAACATTGTTGCCAAGGAGGAAGACGTGCCTGTCAAAAGTCGAAAGTTCGGCGCGAACGCGGAGATTGCCGTGCGCCGCAGGCCGAGGCAAGGACGGTCCCTGATGACCGTTGACGCCATTCTCGAGGCTGCTCGACAGCTTTTGATAAGAGATGGATTTGATGCCACGAGTACGACTCGCATTGCAGAAGCAGCTGGTGTTAGTGTCGGTTCACTTTATGAATACTTCACCAGCAAGGAAGCCCTCGTCGCGAAACTGATCAAACGCCATTGTGACAACCTGCTTGACACGTACGCCAGCGCTTTCAAGGAAGTGGAGGGCAAGGGGATAGCGCCATTGGTCGACGCGTGGATCGATACAAGTGTGGACGCGTATGCAAAGGATCTTGCCTTGCATCGCGTTCTTCTCGATCAGATGGGCAAGGTGAGCAAGACGCAGCACCTAAGACGCGTTTCTCTCGCCATTGCTGACCTTCTCGAAAACGCGCTTCGCAGATGCGGGGAGCCGGTGCCCAGGCCGGACCTGCGGTTGGCGGCGTTTGTCATTGAGTCGACCGGAGAAGCACTAGTACATAGGGCCATTCTTTACGGCGACGATCTCTTCAACGATGAGTTGCGGCGCGAGTGGAAGCTCATGACTTGCCTCTATCTTGCTAGTACGGACAGCTCGTCCTCGCAGACGTGACACTTCAGGCCGGGCCGAGCCCTTCATCGCCAGAATCCGCGGACTGAACGGCGGGATCGGTCCGTGCGCCGTATCTGCTTTCGGTGCCTTGTACTCAACGGCGAAGACGTCTCTGCTCCCCGTCGGATACATGGGCGCGGCGATCACTTGGGAGAGGTTTACGCTCAGGGTTGCCGCGATGCTTGAGCAGGCTGTTGCGATACCCCCGCTTTCGACACTCCGTTCATAACTCCCGCTTTATCGAAGCTGTATAGCGTGCTGCCGGACGAGGCGAAGAGCTTGGGCTACCGGTAAACGACCGTTCCCAAAGCGAAGCGGCCGTACCAATATCCGGTTGCTGCGGCAGGCGAGCGACTCCTCATGTCCGACTGTACGCGTTCGGCCAGGTAGAGCGTAAGCTGCCAGTCAAGAGAATTGGCGCTTCGCCAGCGGCAGCTTTGTGGCGCCGCATCTCACCCCGCAGAAAGGCGATAGCCGCCTCGTAAGCGACGCGTTCACTCTCCTTGTGACTCAATATTCCACGAGGATAGTCACGCGGCGGTTCGCGGCTCGCGCTGCCGCAGCGTCTCCGATAATCAAGGGGAAATTGTCAGCCCTACCGATCGCGGCCATCCTGTGGGCTTCGATTCCTTTTTCGGCAAAGAATCGAACCACAGCCCCTGCCCGTGCCGACGACAGCTCCCAGTTGGATTCGTATTTCGCCGTCGATATCGGCAAACTGTCAGTGTGTCCCTCTACGAGGATGTTGTTTTTTGAATGGTCGCGCAGCACCACAGCGACCTGGTTGAGCACGCCGAAAGATTCCGGCAACAAACGCGCGTCGCCAGAGTTGAACAAAATTTTCGCGTTAATTGCAATCTCAACGCCCTGTGAGGCATTCGAAATCGTAATCTGTCGTTTGTCTTGAAGCGGCTCTAACAAAGAAAGCAGCTGCCTCCTTGCGGCATCCGGCGCGTCGGGCGCAGCAATAGGGGCGTTAGCGCTGGCGGCGCCCGTCACCTCCTTCACTGCGCGGCGCTCGAGAGTCTCTATTTCAAGCTCTCTATTTTTCGCCAACTGCAGCGCATAAAGCGCAAGGAACAACACCATGAGCGTGGTGATGAGGTCCGCGTAGGAAATCAGCCAGCGCCCGGACTGTTCTTCGGCATCGTCGCCTTTCTGATAGCCGGTTTTCTCTGACGCAAGGCGCTTGTTACCCGAGGAGGTGTTCATACACGAAAAGTCTGCTTCCCGATTGCGTTTGAATGGGCGCCCAGCAACATTTCGCCCGGATCGAAGCCAGCTATCCCAGCAACTCAGCCGATCTTTCACGCACGTCGCCCGCCAGCCGGGTTGCGATCGTGTGGGGCGACTCCTTGCGTGATATCGCGAGCAAGCCATCGAGGTATAAACGCCTGAAGCGCAATTCGCTATCTACCTGCGCCCGTATCTTTCCGTATAACGGCAGAAAGATCAGATTCGCCAACGCGAGACCGTAAAGCGTTGCCACAAAGGCGACAGCGATACCTTGCCCGAGCTGCGCAGGCTCGAGCATATGCCCCGTTACCTGAATAAGGCCGAGCACAGCTCCCAGGATGCCGAATGTCGGCGCGTAGCCACCCGCCTGCTGCCATATCCGCGCAGCCGCCATGTGATTGCGCTCATACGCATCAAGTTCTCTTTGCAAGGCGTCTTCGAGCACAGCAGTCGATACACCGTTTGCCAGAAGCTCCAATCCTCTTTTGGCAAAAGGATTGATTCCGCCGGCCTCTATCGACTCGAACACCAGCATGCCGTTCAGCTTCGCCTGATCGCCCCACTCGAGCAGGACAGACAAGCTTTCCCGGTCGACCTGCCGCGCTTTCACAAAAGCCAGGCGCAGTTGCTTGACGCTGTCATAAAACCTTGCCCAGGTGTTCTGGATCATCACCGCGCCGAGGGTACCTCCCACTACGATGACGAATGCCTCCAGCTGAAAAAGGGAGGTGAAGTGTCCACCCTCGAGCGAGAATCCGACAACGATGGCCGTCACGCCGAACAATGCGCCAAATAGCGTCAAAAGATCCATGCATCCTCTCGAACGGCCGCCCCAGCCACCGGGCCCGAAGTGAAAACAGCCTGTTGTCCGTGCACCAGGTGTCAGGTATCCAGATTGGAAAACGGCGCTGCATTGGCCGCCGGAGATTTGATCGCTCGCACGGTCTCGAGGAATCGCTGTTCAATCTCGGCAATCTCAAGCGGATCGATCTTGATGTCACGCCGCATGACCCACGACACCTCCTTTTTTCTCGCCTCGGTCATCACCGAAAGCAGGCGCTCGGCGATAGGCTGGTTCGTCACGGCGGAGAGCAATTTCGCGAGGTCATAGGTGTCGAAAGCGCTCACGGCTTCGAACAAGGTTCGCTGGTCGACAAACTCCAGATCGTCCAGAGATTTCAGGTCGCCTGGGCCACGGGAATTTCGTCGGGAAAAGTACTTGACTCCCTTTTCCTCGACGTAATTCAATACCTTGGTTTTGCGAAACGCGAAGATATCCTCTGCGATTTCCGCATGGGATAGCTTGTTGAGAATCAGCTTCTTTTCGACGCCGATCAGAGCTTCCAGGTCAGCCAGTTCGATCAGTTCCAGTTCACTGCTAATCGAGATGTCGAGATCGTGGTCCGCCACCTGCTGGGCCCGCTCCGTGATCCGTACAGGATCGAACGTAACAAGCTGCCGACTTGTTGCTCCGTCGTGCGCTGAATATCGCGCCGACGTGTTGCTCAGGTGATCGGACCGGCCCGGCTCGAGCGTGACGAGGTTGAGTTTCTCCATCCGCTTGAGCATGGCCATCACATGCGGACGGGAATGGCCGGCAATCGCATTGCACTTCTTGATGACTTCGGGCAGGGGCACAGAAAACTCCTCCCCTTGAGCGCGGCGCATGCGTCCATCCGGTCTGTCTGCGTTCTCAGCACCCGCCATCAGAGCCAGAAGATGAGCATACGAAAGAACACCTGGCAGGAAATCGGCATGCGTATAGGTGGCAAGGACATCGTCCTTCTTCTTCACCCGTCGAATCGTGGTCCGCACGATATGGCGAAGCAGCGGCGATACGCGCTCAAGCTCCTCTTCCACTACGTTTGCTGCGATGACGGTCAATTGACAGAAGCTAAGTGCTTTCGCGGTGTGCGCTCGCGGTTCGGACGGCAACACGGCCGCTTCGCCAAAAAACTCGCCCTTTCCTAGCGTTGCCAGAATGATTTTCTTTTCGTCGCAATGGGTAGAGATTTCGACTTTGCCGTCTGCGATGACGTAGATGACGGCGTCGCCTGCGAAGCCTTCAGAATAGATGACTTCGCCCGGAGCCGCTGTCCGCGACCATGGCGATCGTTGGTGATTCAAGATTCATTCCCCCGAAGAGCTATTTCCTCGTCCGGCCCGCGCCGTCGTGAGGCACGAGCATGTCCGATCATCCCGACTTGTTTGACTGGATAACGACATGCAATAGGCAAATCTTTAGTACGCGCCAATCATCAGACGTAATGGCGCAGATCAGCCGTATTGGCGCAAACGTTTGGCGGCCCCATAACTTCCTGGGAAAAGCCGTTGGCACGGAAGACTACGCAATGAACCTGGATGTGTTCGAGCTAGTAGCTAAGAGGCTCGGAAATATGGCTTGAACATTTGTCTCGCGACTCAGCGTCCTCGCGACATTACTGAGGGTGTGCTCAGTCAGATGGACCAGGCTATCAAGCGCTGTGGTCCGGTGCGTCTTCCTGTTTCGTCCCTGAAACTTTCACTCCGGATTCGATCAGAGCCGCTCGGGGATTGCTCTGTAGCGGACGTTCGCCAATGCGCGAAATCGGCGGGTCAGACTACGCCCGCTGCGTGGTCGCCCCAGGTGAACGATCACTTTCTTGTACCGAACATCGCAAACTGTATATGTTCACCAGTGTGGCGGGCTGATATCGTCTTCAACGAACACCATTGAAAATCGCTGACTAACTTCCCGCCTTGAACAGGCACATCTCATGAAACTGCCGATCTATCAGATTGACGCGTTTACGGATCGTGTTTTTAAAGGTAACTACGCTGCGGTAGTGCCACTCGAGCGCTGGTTGCCCGATAGTTTGATGCAGGCAATCGCCGCTGAGAACAACCTGTCTGAAACAGCATTCTTCGTGAAAAATGCTGACGGCGCGTTCGACATCCGTTGGTTTTCGCCGCTGAGCGAAATCGCTTTTTGTGGACATGCCACACTGGCAAGTGCATATGTGATCTTCAAGCGATGTGATGATTTGGATGTCATCGAATTTGTTGCGAAAGCAGTCGGTCGGCTTACCGTTTGCCATACGCATGACGGTCTGATCGAAATGAGCTTCCCGCAGCGCCGGCCTGAAAGACTCAACGAAATACCCGCAAATTTGCTCCAAGGGCTTTCGATACGGCCTCAGGAAGTACTGATCAACCAGCAAGCCTATGTTGCCATCTACGAAACAGAACAAGAGGTGCGATCTGTCGTACCCGAACTCAATCTGCTGTCGGCACTTGGTCCGCTTGATGTCGTCGTGACGGCACAGGGCGATAACCACGATTTTGTGTCTCGCTACTTTTGGCCCGCCAATGGCGGCGATGAAGATCCGGTGACCGGATCGATTCACGCGGCGCTTGCGCCGTTATGGTCCGAGCGTTTGGGCAGGTCCGAACTCGTGGCCATGCAGGTGTCGCGCCGCAGCGGATTACTTCACTGTCGCGTACAGGACGACCGGGTGTATATCTCTGGTCAGGCTGTTCAATATCTTGAAGGGACTATCGAGATCCCGGAAGCGTAGGGGCGACCGTTGTACCTCGGAAGCGGCCGTTGAAGTCGCATTAGGCCGAAGGCTGCATAGGGTCGTTAGCACATCTGGATTTTTTTGATTCCGGTCATTCAAAATTGCCGAACGCCTGAAGGCTTGAATGACAGGGGTTTACGGGCAAACGCGACCTTACTCGAATGCCAGTCATTCCCGCAGCTTCCCCCGGATTTCCCCGCTAGAATGACGCTCTCATGCCACTTTTGTTGGTGAGAACATGGCGACGGCGCGCGAGCCAACGCCGCGGTCTGCTTCTGGCATCCAGCGTCCATATACTCGCGCGATCATCGTCTGATCCGTGTGCCCCATTTGCTTGGACACCCACATGGGTTGTTCGCCAGCGGATCGCATCATTGACGCGAAGGTGTGGCGCGTTTGATATGGATTTCGATATCGAATTCTCGCTTTACATACAACGGACTGCAAAACGTCCAACGCCTTCGTGCGACGGGCCCACCGTTTCCAACTGCGCGAGTCGTGAAATACCGCGTCCTGCGCTTCGAGCGCTGGTTGCAATAGTTTGACCTCGCGGCGTCCAGATCATCATCATCGGCTTCTGCCAACTCATGGCGTCGGCGTTGTCTGTCCGCTCTGGACGACCCCCGCTACTGCATTTCTTTCCGCTTGATGTTTGGCGGCAACCTTTGCTTCAGCAGCCTGAATATCGGCGGGGTAGGGCGGGACGAAACGCGTCTTCAATTGTTCGTGCTGTCCGGTGTGGTCGCGCGCTGTTGCGCAAGATGCTGACGCTTCATCCGGGCAACCTGTACCTCGAAGATCGGATTGACGTCCGGGTACGAAGTGTCGGTGACGTAGTTCAGGCCATTCTGCTGCGCTTCGATCAGCTCCTGATAGACCTCGGCGCGTGTCTTGCCCTGGGCAAATGCGCCCGACGACGTGAGAACGGCAAACGAAATGGCGGTGATAGCCAGCTTCTTCATTTCAGACTCCTGAGAGTGTTGTGCGGTATGCGATGAGAAGACACCGCGTCGTCACCGGATATTCCCGTGCTTCCGATAAAAAGCATTGACCTCACCGTCCACGTCATCTTGCCGTCGGTGACAGGTACGGGGTGGCAGGTTGGCGCGATGTCGGCCGCCCGTCCGGTCGTACCGTTATCAGGGGAGGGTCACTGTCGCCGGGCAGAGAATGCATCGTGATGGCCTTCAGCGCGGATACAATGCCTCCGGGATCGCTCATCCGTTTGCCGTGCTTGAGGGTATTGCCAGTGGCTATGGGTAAAATCAGAACAAGAGCCTCGGATGGCGCACCGCTGTGGGCGTGGGCGGCACCTGACTCGCGGCGCGGGCCGGAGACACTCCACAGAGGCAGGTTTGGCCAGCCGGGAGAGGTGGCGTCAGCTGAGGCTTTTCCCCCATGGCTTTCTCCGGATACGCGTCTCGATCACACGACAGGCGGTTGCTATCCCGGGGTAATACGGAGCCATTTTGTCGGTCCGGGAATAAAAGTGACGTGCCGGCGGTCTGGTAACTGTCGGTCACGGAATGCGGTTACTGCAGGGATTTGACAATGGCCGATCCAGATACTGCGCGGCGCTTCGAGACGCTCGTTTTGCCTCATATGAATTCGGCGTTCAATGTCGCGCGATGGCTGACGCATAACGATCAGGATGCCCAGGACGTGGTGCAGGAGGCTTACCTTCGCGCATTCAGGTTTTTTGGCGGGTTCCGCGGCGAGGATGCCCGTGCGTGGCTATTGAGCATCGTGCGCAATACCTTCTACACCTGGCATCACCAGAACCGGGGGCACGCTGCGGATACCACGGAGTTCGAGGAAGACAGGCATAGCCTTGAGACGAATGCCGCTGACCATGACTGCGGTCCGGAAGCGATGCTCATCCGCAGCCAGAGCCAGAAGCGGGTGCACA
>NZ_JBNDKT010000086.1:0-11958 GCF_050435685.1 Paraburkholderia sp. GAS448 | reverse complement strand
AACGGGAATCCGGCATATCGCGGAAAAGGGCAGTTCGCCCTCTTTTCGCCGACGTGGCGAATCTATCGCGGAGACAGCCAGGTCGGCACGATCCGGCGCCGGATCCTCGCGTGGGCGCCCACGTGGGATATCTCCGGCGAACTCGGCACGTTCAGGATCAAGCGGAAGCGCCTCGCATTGACGCGCCAGTATTACGCGGTCGGCGGGCCAGCGCACGGCGCCACGGTGACCGGCAACCTGTGGGACTTTAAATTCCGTGTCGCCCGCGCGGGCGAGACCCTGGCCAAGGCCAGGGGACGCCTGCTGACGATGCGCGATCGACACGATGTCGAGGTGTTCGGCCAGCCCGAACTCTTCGTGGTATTCGCAATGCTGGTCCTGCAGATGGAGCGCCGCGACGAACGACGCAAGGAACAACTGGGGCAAGATACCTAACCCACCACCAACGACGGCGAGGAACAGACATTGAGTGAATACGTGCCGTTGGTGATCCGCAAACCGCAGGACGCGGCCGACGCGAAAAAGGTGCAGGAGGCGCTCGAGACGCTGCGCCACCAGACTGCTATGTCTAACACCTCTTGGCGGATCAACGAGTTGCGCCAGACGATCGTAGTGGTATAGTTTATCCAGCCGTTCAGTCGGCATCTTTCCTCAGGACCGCCTCCGCGCCCGTCCAAGCTCCGCCGGGTTATGCCCCGCCGAGCGTCTCGCTCTCTCCTTTTCAACCGCCCGTGAGCGGGTAGAAAGGAGAAGCCAATGAACCGCAATCAAGTGCAGCAAAGCCACGTAAGCTGGGTTCAACCCCGGCAACCTGACGGCGATGGGGCGCAGCAACCTCGAATTGGCCGGCTTGCCGACCGACTTCGAAGCCTGGCTCAAGTTGGTGGAGGAGACGGGGCAATACGCCAAGCGAACGGCCTATGCCCGCCACTGGCTCCACGGCCGCACGCCCGACCAGGCGATCGAGCTTGTTGCCGCAGATGTGGCAGCGGAGGAGATCGCCCAGCAAGTGTTCCGTTTGTCCAACGAAGCCGCTCGTAAGATCAACCCGCAGCACTTCAAGTTCGGCGCGGCCCATATCGCGGAATGCGTTGCGGTCCGGGTCGAGCAGAGCATCTGATCAGGAGGACAAGCATGGGTCACCGCCAGCTGGGTCATCCGGGAGAAGGGCACGAGACGTTCGACAAGCGCCTGGTCGAGAGGCTGAACACCGTGAAGTACGAAGCGGTGCCGATCCTAGACTACCTCGGCGAGGTCAACGCCAACGCTCGGAACCAATGAAGTCCGACCCGCCGCACGCTCCCATCCGGGACGTCGGCGGTGTCGACCTCCAGAATCCTTGTGGTATAGTCATCTCAGCCGTTAGATCGGCATCTCTCTCAGGCGCTTGCCGCCACCTCAGCGTTCCAGTGCAGTCGCTTCGCCGGGCCCGCCAGCCCCGCCGAGCACCTTGCTCTCTCCTTGATCAACCACCCCCACCAGGGTACGAAGGAGAAACGCATGAACCGCAATATCCCGAGCAACACGGAACAGCCGAAACCTCTGCAGCTTCTTCAGGACGTCGTCGCAGCCCAAGTGCGCCTGTGGGACGCTCGCTCGGTCCTCGAAAAGGCAACCGCGCCCGGCGGCGAGTATTCCGACCGCGCGAACGACCAGGTCATCGAGTACGTCAATTCGCTCGCGGCTGGCCTCCACGGTGCCGACGAAGCGTGCACGTGACCGATGAGCACCTGCAAAAGGTACTTTCCCTCTCGAACAAGTAACCGGAACGCCTGCCATCCTGATCTCCGGATGGCAGGCCGCAGTTTGCTCCGCCGGGCAGCGCCCAGCCGAGCATTCTCGCTCGCTCCTTTTTCAACCACCCGATACGGGCATCATGGAGAAGAGCATGAATAGCAACAATGAATCGAACCTGACCGCGATCAATCCGGAAGGCGAGGAAGAGCAGGAAGGTCGAACGAGCATCAGCGTCACGATCGAGCTCGATGTTCACGATCCCGCCGCGTTCCGCCAAGTCGCGTACAAACGCGCGCTGGAAGACGGTCTCGACGAAGAAGATGCGAAAGAGTATGTGGATCCGAAGAAGATGAGCCTCGGCGCATGCGCGATCATGATTCTGGACCCCGGTGTGTCGCCGGATGGCGCGGACATTGAGAATTCGAGCTCGGACGAGCAGTAAGCGCGACGCTCCTGCGCAAGCTATCACACTGCAATCACGCTCGCCGGCCCCTCTGTGGGCTGGTGGGTGTCACCTAGGACTCAGCCGGTCGGGCAGACCCGCTGAGCGCAGCTCTCTCCTTTATCAACGCCCGCCTGGGCATCAAAGGAGAAAATCATGACCAGAAATCGCATCATCCAGTCACCGTTCGCGCACCACGTCAACCACAAGTGGTACCTGAGCAGTCACGCCGTACCGGCTGTCGATACGATCAAGGCCTATCGGGACCAGGTTCGGCAAGCGTACGGGCATCTGCGGGGCGTGAAATTTGCCGCGCAGGGTATCGACTACACGCACTTCGTCCTTCGGGACGGGGTACTCGATCCCGTGAAGACGAGTCACGACATCGGCAGTATGTTGAAGTATTGGGCGCTCGCGAATCAGCCGAGTGGATACCAATATCCGGTTCAGGACTCGCCTTTGCAGGTGCGACTCGTGCGTGAGGATGGAAAGGCGAGTATTCGCCTGAGGCTCTACGATGTGACAGGGCCGGAAGGAACGTTCACTCGTCTCGGTGCCTACGTCAACGACGACAACGATTCGAAACATACCATCGACATTCCCTTGTCGGAAGAAGGGCGGCTCGAAAAGGCCGTTTTCCTCGCGATCGAAGATTGTCTCGAAAAGATCGACAGGCTCGAAAAACGCGCTGCTCAGCAGTTGGCAGCCGCGTAACGGTAGCTCGCGTTCAGCAACCAAAACACGTTTCGCCGGTCCTTCGGGGGCCAGCGAGGCCGCTTCTACGCTCAGCCGGCCAAGCCGGCCCACTGAGCGCTGCTCGCTCCTTTATCAGCCCCTGAGGGCAGAATGGAGAAAACCCCATGAATAGCAAGAAATCGCTTCAAGGCATGGCGAGCATTTTGGAACCACTAAACTGTCAGCCTCCGCAGCAGCAGTCGCTGTTCGAGGCGGATCTTTCCGATGTGACCGGCCCGTGGATAGCGTTCGATCCGTACGCGTACGACAAATACGTGGTCATGTTCAGCGGGGGTAAAGATTCGGCAGCAACGGTCCTGCACCTGCTCGACATCGGTATCGATCCGAGTCGCATCGAGCTCTGGCATCACGACGTCGACGGCAACGGCGAATCCTTCATGGATTGGCCTGTGACCAGCGACTACTGCCGGCGGTTCGCGGCGGCATTCGGCTTGCCATTGTACTTCAGCTGGCGTGTGGGCGGCTTTCTGCGCGAGATGCTTCGCGAGAACCAGTCCACCGCGCCGGTCGTGACCGAAACACCGGACGGGCTAATCCAGGCCGGCGGGGTAGGGCCGCAGAACACGCGGCGCAAGTTCCCGCAGGTGACGGCAGCTCTGTCGCAGAGATGGTGCTCGGCCAGTCTCAAGGTCGATGTCGGCGCCGCAGCAATGAGGAACCAGCCTCGATTCTTGGGCATCCGCTCCCTCGTTTGCACGGGGGAGCGCGCTCAAGAGTCGGCGGCGCGGTCGAAGTACCTCGCTAACGAGCCGGATCGCTGCCACACGCAGAGCCGGCACGTCGACCATTGGCGTCCGGTGCTGCAGTGGTCTGAGGAACAGGTGTGGGACATCATGAAGCGCTTCGGTGTACGCCCGCATCCGGCGTACTACCTGGGTTTCAACCGGGTGTCCTGTGCCCACTGCATCTTCTCGGACTGCCACCAGCGGGCCACCGAGCGAAAACTCATGCCGATGCGCCTCGTGCGGATCGCCGACCTCGAACGCGAGTTCGGGCTGACGATCCACCGCAGGAAGTCGGTACATCAGTTGGCCGACGAAGGCACGCCGTACGTGTATGACGAAGCGATCGCCGCCTTGGCGCTCTCGACAGAATACACGGTGCCGATTCGGATCGCGCCGGCCGAATGGGCGCTGCCGTCCGGAGCCTTCAAGCAGGGCGCCGGTCCGCAGTGAGAGAGGAAAACGAACGTTTGGCTGGGAAGTACGGAAGTGTGTGGCAAGGCCGTCAGTGTTCTGCCGTTCGTCTCGGTGTTTAACGCAGGGCCGAGGCACCTCAGGCGTTCCGGCAAGCCGCTTCGATTTCGTTCTCGTCCTTCGTACGAGCCGAGATGGTCGCGGCCGAAGTAACTTATCAACCCTGGCGGGACGCCGTTCCCGCCAGGGACGGTTCTCGCTCATTCTGGAGAGTCGTATGGAAAACATCAGCATCAACCCGAATCGCAACATCAAAAGCAACATGGAAGGGGAACCGGCATGAAGATCGTGACAGCCGCAGACCTGAACCTGATCCGCTCCAGCATGCCGACGTCGCTAAAAGGCCGCTTGATCGTCGACTCGCTGGTGATGGGCTACCCGCAGCTTGGCGTCTTGCACGAGGGGCGTTCGATCACGGCGCCGTGCTTCGACACCAAGATGTCGGCTTCGGTAGATCCGAGCCAGTACGGACTGTCGAGCGAAGAGGCCCGCTTCATTGTCGCGACGAACGACAGACTGAAGGCTGAGTACGCTTCGACGTAGTCATCAACCCGCAACCCGCGCCTGCCGCCCGTCCGTTGGACGGACGGCGGGCGTTTCCTTTTCTGCCGCGCGACGGTTCAGCGGCGGCGCGATCCGGCCGATAACGAGATGTAGAACGCAATTATTCGGGTTTGCATTGCACGGATCCGGTACGACAATGGCTCCACGGTATCGAAGGACCGTCAGGCCAACAAGAATCAAGGAGCGCATCAACATGGCTGCATTCGAGAATTTCCTCGACCAGATCAAAGAAGCCGGCATTCAAATCCAGAACGAAGGGGCGCTGGCTAAGAAAGCGCGATCCGTATCGGATTGGCCGTCGGCCGTGGCAGAAGCCGCGTCGACCGGGCGCAAGGAAGGGATTCTGTTCGAGCGCGCGAGGGCCGACGAGCCTACGGACGAACGCCTGGCCACGATTCTCAGCGGGTACAGCTTCACGCCGGTCGAAGCCCGCGCGGTCATCGACAACACCCTGCTGGCTGGCCAGCGCGCGTAAGAGGAGGCGCGTACCACATGCTTGATACTCGACGCGTCATCTCGCTGTTCGTCGGCCTTGTCCTCATCGCGGGTCTCGGCATTTCCATCGGGCGCCTGGCCGGCAAGAGCGATGGCATCGCCTCCCGTCAGCGCCTCGAGATCGTCTGGCCGGACCTGATGCAGATGCGCGACCAGGATCGCGCGCTGCTTGCTGGACTGGCGCTGACCTGCCACGTGCAGGACCGAACCAAGGATCAGGCGGCTGTGCTCGAATGCCTGCACGAAGCTGTCGAGGACGAGCATCCGCGTCTCCCGTATGGCATGGACCGTAAGCAGGCTCGGGACCGCCTGAACCAGCTGATCCCGCAGCCGCCGCGCACAAAGGCGGCCTGATGAACGACATGGTCTCAGAAGATTTCCTGGCGTTCATACTGCCGAAGACGCTCGCCTGGGCGAACGTGCAGGCACAGAAGGGGCTGGCGGCCGGCCGCGTGCTGACGCCGGCCGAGCTCGAGGACGCGCGGCGGGTAGGGGTGTCGGCGCCAGAGAAGATCCGGCTCGCGCTCGTCGACGAAGTCCCCATGCCGGACGATCCGACGCTCCGCAAGGTCGCGATCCGCACCGGACTGCTCAATCACGACATCGCCGGCCTGGCGCTGGGCTACGCGATCTTCATCACGCCGCGACACCTCTCGCGGCGCCTGCTGACCCATGAATGCCGCCACGTCCATCAGTGCGAGGCGGCCGGCTCGATAGACAAGTTCATGCCCGAATACCTGCGCCAGATCACCACAGTTGGTTACCTGATCGCGCCGCTCGAAATCGACGCGACCCAGCACGAACTCGTCTGAGGGTCTGCTACTCGGAGAGGTACTGCGGGAGGGGGTAGCGGGTCACGCTCGACGAGCGGCCCGTCGATCGCGGCGCCGGCACCACGTCGGCCTCCGGCATCCAGAAGCATCCGCGCTCGAGCTGCTCAAGAACGTCGAAGTGTTCAGACTCGAGCGCCAGGCACTTGCCGGCGCGAACACCATCCAGCACTGCGAACAGTTGCCATTGGGTGGGCCACTGGTCATCGCCTTCGATCAGGAAACGGAGCTCGCCGTCGACGCGCACTTCGTACACTGACTCCGACACGCGAGTCGAACGTACGCGTGCCGCATACGGGCTCGCGCGCGTGGCGCGGCGGGGCAGGGACTGAGCGGACTGGCGCATGGCCGAAACTCCAATGGCAGGAACATCTTCAGTGTCTCCCGGCACACTAGGGATGCAAGCCGGCGGGCCTACGCCCGCGGAAATGAAGAGAGGGAGCAACGCCTTGCGGCATCGCTCCCTCATGTTCCTTGTGGCCGAAGCCGCACAACACGTCAATGAAAATGCTGCGCCACTCGAAGACCATCGACCACGCGACGATACTTCTGCAGGCTGTCCAGCACGCCCTGCGTCGCAACCATCAGAGCCTGCGTTTCCGCCTGCATGCCCGGGTGACACTCCTGCAGGCTCTCGTTCAGCGTTTTCATGTAGTCCGTGTAGCTCTCGATATGACCGTCGATCAGGCGCATGCTTCCTCCGCCGTCTCGACGCGTTTCTGCGCCACCCACTGAATCGCGCGCGCGAGCGCGGTGTTCATGCGTGCAACGATCTCGGCACACAGCGCCTCGAGCGTATCGGCGTAGACGAACGGCTCGTTGTCGACCAGGTGCGTCGTCGACTGGAACGCCCAGTGCGGCCCGGTCTGCACCCAGAGATGTGCAGCAAAGCGCTCGTCCAAATGATGCCGGTACCTGCAAACCTTCCTGCCGTCGCGATACTCCGCTGCCGGCATGAAGATACGGATCTCCGCGTGGATCGTTGCCGGATCGCCGTAGCGCTCCTCACCCGAAACACCAGGGGTCGCCTGGCGGTCGATGTAGATCGAGGCCCCCATCGAGGCGGTCGAGCGCACCGGACAACCCTCCCAGAACGACAGGCGGCCATCGGGTATCCGCCAGGCATGTCCGTCGGGAAGCTTGATGCTGGCCACCAAGACTTCGTCGGCCGCCTTGACGCGCTCGGCGATCAGGGTGCCCAACTCCTGCACAGTCGGCAGTTGCTTGTCGGCTTGCTTGTTGCTGTTCATGGATTCTCCTTTGTGCCCGAATGGGGCTGTTTGAAAGGAGATGCCCGGGAGGGCTGGGCCGGACGTAACCCGGCGCAGGCAATGTCACATCAGGCCTGATGGCGAGAGGCGCAAGGGGCTTTCTGGGGTGCTGGAACGCAATCGAGCTCAGGGCGAGCAGCATTCCGGTGAGGTGTTTTGCCGATCAAACGGCTGCGTGTATTTTCGCAGAGCCATCCCAGATGGTCAACGTGCCGTCACGGCCGGTTGTGGCCAGCGGTGCCTCGCAGCAGCGGCTCTGCCACGTGCGCGCGTGTTGGCCATCGGTCGACGAAGGATCGACCGGGCCGGTCCGCGGAAGCGTGATGCGGAAGCACTCGCCACAGCGCCAGAGCTTGCCGGGCGGAAGAGAGGGAACCAGTTGGAGAAGAGGGGATGCGGACGGCATGGTGTTGCGTGAGATGGTCGATCTGCCTATATACGGCAGCTCCGTGAAATGTTTCTGGGGTGTCTTCGAAATTTTTTTCCGAGGGCACAAAACGGAGCCGCCAGAGCACGCGCCGGGCGTGTCTGGCGATCCGTGGTTGCCGATGTGACACTTAGCGACCGTCGTTCGGCAGGCGGAAGCCGACGAGCAGGCTGTGACCCCCGCCGTTGCGGATCTGGCGCAGCAGCGGACCTTCCGGTTCGCGATCGTCCCGACCGGACAACCAGAGGTCAGCCAATTTCTTCTTCCAGTAGCGACCGTGGCGACGCGCGAACGTCAGCAACGCGTTGGTCTGTTCCGGTGTCAGCGATTCCTTGTCATGCTTCATGGTCTTCTCCTTTGTGCCTCTCGGGCGGTTCAAAAGGAGGTGAGTACAGCTCAGGAGACATGGTGCCTTCTGAGATGCCGGCGGCGCGCACGCCTCGTAGGAGTGCGCGTTCCGGGTTCAACTCGATCGTATTTCCGCGGCTTAGAAGGCAAGCCGGAATTGATCACCTGATTTCGGTCGCATCCGTTCGATGGCGGTATTCATCCAGGCGTCCATCTTCTCGGCCCGGTGCACCATGTTGTTTGAAATGCCGAGGCGGAACGCTGCCTGACGCGCGCCGTAGTCCCACGCCATGCTGTCGCAAGAAGCGACGATGTGGGAGTACATCTTGACGCCCTCGAGCGCTGCGCCTTTCACTCCGAACAGGTGCAGTTTCGTGCCTTTCGGCAGTCGGCCTTCCAGTCCGTCGAGAATGGCGAAGAGCCCGTGCTTCGGATGATGAAGGTCGCGTCGACAAACCGAACCGAGACCCATCAACGAAGGCGGCGCCAGCCACGCGTGCCGGTCCCACACCTCCATCGTCAGATCGAGGCTCTTCAGGTATTCATCGAGCTCGAAGCCCTGACAAATCGGCACCGGCGGCTTGAGGTCGTTCGCGATCGTCACCGATCGGACACCTTCCAGCGCGTAGTCGGCCTGCCACTTCTCGATGATCTGGAGCAGCGCCTCGAGCATCGTTGCCGTTGCCCGGATACGCCAGTCTGTGTCGATTCCACCATTCGTCGCTTCGGGCTCGCAGCACAGGTCCATGCTGCTGTACCAGGTTGGACGAAGCAGAAACGCGAGCTCGAGGTAAGCCGCATACGACCATGGGTAGATGCCCCCGACACCGGCCTGCTTGCCCTTCGACTTGAAGTTCATCATGGCGACGAACCCGGCCGAATCCAGCGCGACGTCAACGTCCTGCAACGGCGAAATGTCCGGTACGTCGAAGCGCCCTGTCTTGTGGTTGAAGAACGCGTTCGCCGACACCATCGCCGGATAGCCGCTCTCGAACGCATGGACCGCGAGCTTGCCTCCACGGTGCGGGATGCCAGTGCGCATCACCATCTCGTCGCCGATAGGCGCGTTGATCTGTCTGTCCGGAATGACGCCCACGGGCCCAAGCAGACGGTCCATCTTTGTTTCAAAGTTGCTGTTCATGTGGATCTCCTCATGCCCGAGATGGGCGGATAAACCGAGGAGCTCGAGGCTCTGCGTAGCCGAAAGAGCTAGGCAGAACGCGCGCGACGAACGAGCGGAACCGATAGACGGTCGACGACAGCGGGCAGGTGAGGATCAAGGTCGGCCAGAGCGGCCAAAGAGACTTTCGGATACGCGGGCGACTGGTAGCCCCGGAATGATGAGATGCCGATCGAACGGCTGGGGGGATGATAACCGGACGGGACGACTGGCGCAACGATTCTGAATCGCGCGACTCGGTGAAAGGTGAGGGTAGCCTACCGGTCGTGAGACTGGCAGGCCATGCAACTTACAGGCTCGGAGCGACATGGTGAATGTCAACCACTCCGTTGACAGGTCCTGAACGATGACGCGCTGCTGTTCCGAAATACCGCGGAGGGGAGTCGGCGCCTAAGCGCACTGTCGAAGCTCAACACTTCAAAAGTGCACTCGGATTTCAACGTCATGCCGATCTAACGGCTGAGTGGACAGTAACGCGGCACACGTATTGCGACAAGCCCACGGCCGCCGGGGCAACGTCATGCGGCCTCGTGTTCCGAGTGCGCTGCTTTGCCATGCGTGACCGCGACCAGATCACTCCAACCAACCATCTTGACCTTGCGGTAGTGCAGTGTCACATTCCTGGTCGGCCTCGCGCGCAACGCTTCGCTCGTCGTTGCCGCATGGGGTAACGACGGGGAGCACCTCGGGCGCGACCGCGTCGTGCGCGCGATGATCCCCAACCTGCATTGCCTGAAAGTCACTGGGGCAGAGCAGCTGCACCACCCGCTTTACCTGCCCGGTGACCCCTGATGCCGATAGCGTTCCCCTGAGTGCAGGCGGGCCACACGGCGTGTGTGGCCAACGCACCTGCCGCACGATCGCCACGTTGCGCTCAAACAGCGCTCGCGTTGCAACTCCATGACCGGTGAATGCCGCCTGCGCCTGCTTACTCCAACCGCGCGCCGCCGCGCGTGCGATCGAGCTTATTGCGGCTGCGCGGGTGCACTGTGCGGCGCCTTGGCCGCCGCAGCGAGGTCTTCCGACAGGCTGGTACGCAGCGTCGCGATTGCCTGCTCGGGATTGGTGGGCGTCAACTGCTCGCGAGCCAGCGAATCGTAGATGTAGTGCCGCAGCATCGGGTCCTGCGTTTTTCTGAGTACGTCGTGATACACCGCGACGATGCCGTCCGGATGTCCGCTCAGCGCATAGAGGCGGCGTAGTTGCTCCAGGTCATTCACCACCGCGAAGCCCGGACCACGCGGCCCCATCTTCGGACCGCCCGAACCCATCGGGTCATGCGGCGACGGGCCGTCACCGCGCTGCGGCTCGCCATGCGTTGGGGCGGGCGGCGGCGGTGCGTCCTGTGCAGACGCAGTCAGCGGGCCCACGCTCAGAAGTGCAGCCATCGCCGCGCTGAAAATTGCTTTTTTCATGAGGTCGCTCCTATCGACACCGCTGGCGCAACGGTGCGCCGGCACATGAGCAACGATAGTCGACATGTGAAATCGTGGGGTTACTGAATCCGGCAGGCATGCTTACCAAAACTTGCATTGGTCATTTCGTGGAGGCCTTGCTCGTTGAGTTTTCAAGGGGTTCGGCGCGTTCTCGCTTATCCCAAACAAGGTCCGACTGCCACTATTCAGGCCGCACTCCCACGATTTACTTCTGAAGGCGCGTCAGGGCAACGCAACCGCGCGTGCCGGGCGTTGCACGAGCGCGAGAAATATTTTTCCTAGCGCCGGCTAAGCCGGCGTTTCCCCGGGGTCTAGTGGCCGATCCAACCGGCCTTCTTCATCGTAAAGCGCATGTCGGTTGGGTTCGCGATGAACCGCTCACATTCCACAACCGCGCCCTTAAGGATCGTTACGCTGCCGTCGCCATGTGATTTGAAGTGGTCCACGTCGACCGTACAGTTCGCCGGGTCCTGACACAACCTCAACGGTCTCGCGATGGGTGAATGTCGACAGCGCGACGGCGATGACCACGACAAGCGTGAATGTGCCGATGTAGAGCTTCGTAAAGCCGTCGATCCGGCCGATTCGCGCGAAGATGTTTTTCATCGTTTTTCTCTCGATCCGGCAGCCGGCCGGGCGGGGCGTCGCAGCGCCGTGCTATTCCGTCCTATTTTCGACCACCACGTCCCTTCGGCCGTTGATTCGCCTCTTCGCGAGGCACGTGTGCGAAAATGTTGGCCCAATCTGGCGCTGCCATCGCCTCGAACTCCTCGTTCGCTCGCTCTGGCAATTCTTTCCACGCGGCAGTGACCGCGGTGATTGCTTCTTGCGTACACGGGATCGGACAGTCGTACGTGAGGTAGTTGTGTAAGAACTGTAGTGCGTCTTTCCGACGATAGTATTGGTTTGCCTTCGTCTGGAGCTTAAGGCTCGTCGCGCATACTGCAATTACACCTGGCAGCAGGGTTAACGCACCGACTAGTTTGCTACCCGCCAACTCCAAAACTCCTAAGACTCCGCCGAGAGGCTGACGGCAATGGCCATGCATAGCAAAAGTACGTTCAGGCTGTAGTTTCGCTTCGCGAGTTTTCGATAGTGGTCGACTGTAGAGTCGATATCGTCCATAAGAAGCGCCTTCCGTAGCGCAACCTCCGAGACAGCGGCCGGGGCATTCGTACTGTCGTTCATAGGGCGGATTCAACCGGTCGTCGCAACACCCTTGACTGAGGAGGTGTCTATGGGACGACCAGCGGGTTGGATGCATAAGTTGACAGGC
>NZ_JBNDKT010000085.1:0-12258 GCF_050435685.1 Paraburkholderia sp. GAS448 | reverse complement strand
CGGCTGCGGCCTGCCTCGCCATGATGCAGCACGACAAAATCCGTGGCGCGTCAGACAGTTATGTTCCGGCTCCTTCCAGTTATCCCCAGAGATGTCCACCTCAACTGTGGATAAGTCCGGCACGCTCAGCCGGATTCGCACTTCAGGGCCGGTTCGCGCCACGCAAAAGCCAGCGCAGCTGCGGCGCTACCGGTGCGTTGTCGCAGTTATTTGAATGCTACCCGACGCTGGGCGGCTGGCTACCGCTTCAGGTCTGGCAGCGCCGCATTACGCTCGAACAGATTTACGCCGATGGCCGTTTGCGCACACAGCTTCGCGGGCTGCAGCTGGTGCATGATGAATTCCTCAGGCGGTGACGCGCGGCGGGCCTGACGGCTACGGACTATCCCTTCAACGCGACCGGGATGAACCAGAACAGGTGAGCCGCCTGCGGCGCTGCGAGCTTGCGCGATCCATTCAGATGAACGGTCATGAGCGGACAACAAGAAGGACGTTTACTTCCTCGTCTTCCGGGTTTATTTTGATGCGCAGGCCTCAGAATCATCCGGGCAGCAGCTGAGGCCTCCGGCCCGGCCAGGCTTGGCGACGCAACCCGGTCATGGGCGCCTGACCGGTCATCAACACAATTACGGGGCTGCCATGACCTTTGCCAGCGGAACGTGGAATCGGAGATGTGTGCTGCTTCGCGCATTGCTGACTGCAGTATCAGTGCTGGGTGCGGGTCTTTGTTCCGCCACGATGGCAGCCGCTGAAGAAATCTGCATGCCTGCTGGAACGTATCCGATGACTGGGGGTGGCACGACCCTGTTCTCTCACAATCAGACCTGCTTTACCCATCCCGTAACTGTCCCCTATCCGTGGGAAAAAAAGCGCTTCCCCCCGAAGCAGAGCGCCCCCGATCCTTTCAATGGTGCCCGGGTGGTCCGGTACGACTACCATGACGCGCTGTATCACTGCGCGAAGCGGGACATGCGGCTACCGACGGTCGGGGAGCTGAAGGCGCTGCTCGCCTATGCGAACGCTGGCAGCAGTGCCGCTTCTGACAACCAGTACGCGATCGTCGCGCCCAAAAACGATTCACGTTATCCAGGTGGTCTCTATGGCTGGGGCGGCGGCACCGCATACTGGTCACACACCTTGGCCGGCAGGGGCCTTCACAAGGTGGTCAATCTTGGCGACGGTCGGGTGAGCATTGACCATGATGCGCACCGGTACTACGTGTCGTGCGTGCACTGAACGGCTTCACGACGCTGGCAGCCCCGTTGCCGTTGCCGGCTTCGTGGTCACGAACCGGTGCTTTGTCCTTCCTGTCGATTGCAATGGACCAGATTCCGACGGCTGACTGGCCTCCTCTTTACCGGTAAACGGGCAGCAGCAGGAACAGCTTGATGACGATCGCATTGGCGATGTCGATGAAAAACGCGCCCACCATCGGCACCACCAGAAAGGCCAGACGGGAGGGGCCGAAGCGCTCGGTAATGGCCTGCATGTTGGCGATCGCAGTGGGCGTGGCCCCGAGGCCGAAACCACAGTGCCCGGCGGCGATCACCGCGGCGTCATAGTTGCGCCCCATGACCCGGAACGTGATGAAGATGGCGTAGGCGGCCATGGCGATCGCCTGCACGATGAGGATCGCGAGAAGCGGCAGCGCAAGCGAGGCGAGGTCCCCCAGACGCAGGCTCATCAGCGCGATCGCAAGAAAGAGTCCGAGGCTGACATTGCCGAGTAACGACACGGCGAGCTCGAACACCTGATACCAGCTGGGCACGGCAAGCCCGTTGCGCAGCACGACGCCGACGAACAGGACGCACACGAAGGTGGGTAGCTCGAAGGCGGTGCCGTTCAGCCACGATGCGAGCGCCGAGCCGACCGCGAGACAAACGGCAATCAGCGCGACGGTTTCGATGACGGCTTCCGCCGTGATCGGGCGCACCGCCTTGGGCTGCTCGAACGCGGTCGTGCCTGCGACATCGGATGCCGGGCTGGGCGCAAGGGCATGGTGCGTGATCAGAAAACGCGCGACCGGGCCGCCGATTAATCCCCCGAGTATCAGGCCGAACGTGGCACAGGCAATCGCTATCTCCGTCGCCGAGGCGAGTCCATGACGCTCGGCGAACACCCTGGCCCACGCCGCACCGGTGCCATGGCCACCCGAGAGGGTCACCGATGCCCCGAGCAGGCCGAGCAGGCGATCCTGGCCCAATGCCCAGGCGAGACCAAGGCCGAGCGCATCCTGCATCACGAGCAGGCCGACCACGGCACCGAAAAAGACAACCAGCGTACGCCCGCCGGCTTTCAACCCGGCCAGATCGGCGTTAAGACCGATAGTGGCGAAGAACGTGAGCATCAGCGGCGCCTGCAGCGTGGTGTCGAAACGTACGTCGATCTGCAGCATGCGGCGTAACGCAAAAACCAGCAGCGCGACCAGTAGTCCGCCAGCAACCGGTTCGGGGATGCTGTAGGTTCGTAGCAGGGGGATCCGGGCCAGGATCAGCCGCCCGAGCAGCAGAACGAGAGCAGCGGCCATCAGCGTTTCCAGTGTGTCGAGGCTCAGCATGTCCTTCTCCCTGTTGCCATCGGTTATTCAGTTCCGTTCGATGTAGTTGTGCTGGAACCACTCGCCCCGAACCTGAGCAACAGGTAGCCGGTCACGCCCGATAACGTCGAGCCGACGATCACGCCCAACCGCAACGGCGTGAAATATTCGGCGCCTTCGAAAGCGAGGGAGCCGATGAACAGACTCATGGTGAAGCCGACGCCGCAGAGTGCGGCGACGCCAACCAGCTGCAGCCAGCTTGCGCCCGGAGGAAGCTTCGCCAGGCCGAGCCAGACCAGTATGGCGCTTGCTCCGAAGACGCCGGCGAGCTTGCCGACGAAAAGACCGGCCGCGATACCCAGGGTCAGCGGTGCCGCGAGCGCCGAAAGCGTGACGCCGGCGAACGAGACGCCGGCGTTGGCGAATGCAAAGATTGGCAGAATGGCGAAGGCTACCCAGGGGTGCAGGCTGTGTTCGAGTTGATGCAGGGGAGCGTGCCCCTGGGCGTCCTTCGTTTTCAACGGCACGGCGAAAGCGGTTGCAACCCCTGCGAGCGTTGCGTGAATGCCCGACTTCAGGACGAATACCCACAAGACCACGCCGACAATGACGTAGGGTGCGATGCGCGTGACTTTCATCATGTTCAATGCAATCAGCGCCGCGATTGCCACGACCGCAGCAAGCAGCATCTGGACAGAAAGCTCGGCCGTATAGAACAGCGCAATGATGATGATGGCGCCCAGATCGTCGGCAATCGCCACTGCGGTCAGGAATATTTTCAACGACACCGGCACACGCTTGCCGAGCAGCGACAGGATCCCGAGCGCAAACGCTATGTCAGTGGCCGTAGGGATCGCCCAGCCATTCAGGACCGCTCCACTTTCACGGCAGGTAAGGAAATAGATGAGGGCTGGCGCCGCCATTCCGCCGGCCCCAGCCACGACGGGTAACACGACCTGCGCGGGCGTCGACAGCTCGCCTTCGACAATTTCGCGTTTGACCTCCAGTCCGATCAGGAGGAAGAAGATGGCCATCAACCCGTCGTTGATCCACAGCAGGAGCGGCTTTGCGATGGTGAACGATCCAAAGCGGACCTCCACGGGGATCGTCAGCAGATCGTTGTACGCCTGACGAAGCGGGGAGTTGCTGCAGATCAATGCGAGTATTGCTGCGGCGGCGAGCAGCAAGCCGCCTGCCGATTCCAGTTTGAGGAAGTCAGAGATATGGTCAGTCGTCGTGCGAACCGCGCGGCCAATCACCATGCCTGCTCCGTTGTCTGCGTATCAACCCGCGAAGGTGGCCAGCCGGCGCCAAAGGTCTGTCGGGTCCGGCATCGTGATCCTTGTACACGCGATGATACTGCGCACGCGGAGTCATTGACACCCATTTTCAATACTCGATGCGTCATTTGCCATAAACTCGCATTTGCACATTCAGCAGATGCTCACGCATGCGTTGCGCGGCTGCTTCGCTGTCGCGCGAAAGCATTGCGCTGACGATCGCCTGATGCTGCTGCGCGAAGCGGCGCCGTGTGTCCTCATCGACCGTTTCCTTCCGTAATGCAGGTCGCACCCGTACGCCGTTGATGGCTTCCATCAGTGCGATGATCGCCGGGTTCCGCGTCGCCTGCGCGATCAGCAGATGAAAGCGATGGTCCCATTGCTGCCACTCCTCGTCGTCCTTTGCGGCGGCATTCTTGCGTGCGCACTTTTCGAGCTCAGCCAGATCTTCCGGGCTCGCCTTCATCGCGGCTAGCGATACGAGCGTTGGTTCCACCATCAGGCGCATTTCGGCAACGTCCGCCGGGCTCGTGCCCACGCTCAACCCGCGTAGCGTCGAAGTAAAGCGCAGCGGTCGTGTGCCCAGATAGGTACCGCGACCGACACCGCGCCAGATGCGGCCCGTCGCTTCCAGTGTCGAGAGAGCCGCGCGTAGTTCGCGCCGGGTGATGTCAAGGTCCTCAGCAAGTTTTCGTTCTGCCGGTAACGCATCACCTTCCCTCAACTGTTTGGTGGCGATGTAGGCGAGCAGGCTATCCAGTGTCGATGTGTTTTCCATGACTTTATAAACCAATGTTTATTGGTTCTATTGTAGCTGTACGTATCGAATATACGGTATTCCTCATTATTTCCTTGACGGACGGTTTCATAGCGACAAAAATAATTTGCGTCAGGTGAAGCTGTGACTTTATCTCATGAAACTAATTGGAAAGACGAAAAAACCAATTCGTATTGGTTCATATTTCGCCAGCAGAGCCATAGAGGAAATCCAGGATGACATTTACAACCCGCCCGGAACTTATCGGTACGTTCGGCATGGTGGCGTCGACACACTGGCTGGCCAGTGCGTCGGCGATGGCCGTTCTCGAAAAAGGAGGCAACGCATTCGACGCTGCCGCCGCTGCGGGGTTCGTGCTGCAGATTGTCGAGCCGCACCTGAACGGACCGGGCGGCGAACTGCCCGTCATCTTCTATAGCGCGCGCGAGGACCGCGTACGCGTGCTGTGTGGTCAGGGAGTCACGCCCGCCAGCATGACGATTGCGCGCATGCGCGGTCTCGGTCTGGACGTCGTGCCGGGCACAGGCCTGTTGCCGGCTGTCGTGCCTGGTGCATTCGGAGGATGGATGGCGATGCTGCGCGACTACGGCAAGTTGCCGCTGAAAGACATCCTGGGCTACGCGATCGGCTATGCGGAAAACGGTTATCCGGTCATTCCGCGCATGACATCGTCCATTCTGGCGATCAAGGATTTCTTCCTGAGCGAGTGGCCCACGTCCGCCGCGCAGTGGCTGCGCGACGGCGACGCGCCTGCACCGAACCGCCTGTTCGCGAACCCGGCGATTGCCGCGACCTACAGGCGGATTCTGGAAGAAGCCTCAGCTAGAAGCGATCGCGCGGAACAGTGTGAAGCCGCACGGCATGCGTTCTATCGCGGCTTCGTCGCCGAGGCGATCGACCGGTACTTCAGAACCACCGCCGTGCTCGACACATCGGGCAAGCGCAATTACGGCCTGCTGACTGGCGACGACATGGCGCGCTGGACGCCGACTTACGAGGAAGCCGTCTCGTACGAATACGAAGGCTTTCGCGTTCATAAGACCGGACCTTGGGGACAGGGCCCGGTATTTCTGCAACAGCTCGCGTTGCTCAAGGGCTTCGACCTCGCGAGCATGGATCCGTCGGGACCTGACTTTGTGCATACGGTCATCGAATGCTCGAAGCTCGCTTTCGCTGACCGCGAAGTGTTTTACGGCGATTCTGACTTCACGCCTGTTCCATTAAACGTTCTGTTAAGCGACGCCTATAACGGCGAGCGGCGTAGACTCGTCGACTCCATGCGCGCATCGTTTGATTTCCGGCCGGGCCAGCTGGGCGACAGTGAGCAGCGCGCCGCACGCATTGTCGCAAACGCTGGCCGGCAACAGCCTGGCGGCTTCGGGCAGGGCGAGCCGACGTTCGCACCCTTGCCCGAGCTGCGCGGGGATACGGTTCATCTTGACATCGTTGATCGCTGGGGCAACATGGTGTCGGCAACGCCATCGGGCGGGTGGCTCCAGGCTTCACCGGCGGTGCCTGGCCTCGGCTTTAACGTCACCACGCGCGCGCAGATGTTCTGGATGGAAGATGGTCTGCCGTCCTCGCTCGGGCCGGGGCGCCGCCCACGCACCACCCTGTCGCCGACGCTCGTGACGCGCGACGGCAAGCCGTATGCCGCATTCGGTTCGCCGGGCGGCGACCAGCAGGACCAGTGGTCAATCCAGATGTTTCTGAGGCATGTCCACGGCGGCATGAACCTCCAGGCTGCAATCGATTCGCCGTCGTTCCAGACCGCGCATTTTCCCGGCTCGTTCTATCCGCGAGCCATGCAGCTCGGAAAGATGACTGCCGAGTCGCGTTTTCCCGAAAGCACGCTCGCCGGGTTGCGCGCACGTGGTCACGATCTGACTGTCGCAGAACCATGGGCGCTCGGACGGGTGTGCGCAGTGGGTGTCAGAAACGGCCTGATGCGCAGCGCCGCGACGCCGCGCCAGATGCAGGCATACGCAGTCGGACGCTAAACGTCCGCCCATAACAATCCCCTACACGTAGCACCAGGAGAACTTCGTCATGTCAGCGATTGCCGCGCGCCTTGAGCGACTACCGGTATCCGGATTCCACAGAAAACTTCTGCTGATCGGCGGGCTCGGATATATGTTCGACGGACTCGATTCGTCGTCGCTCGCGTTTCTGCTTCCAGTTGTCGGCAAGCTGTGGCACCTGAGCAGCGTGCAGACTGGCCTCGTCGCGAGTAGTACCTATATCGGCTACTTCTTCGGCGCGTTTCTGTCGGGGGTGCTCGCCGATCTGATCGGCCGCCGCCGTATCATGATGACCGCGCTACTGATCTACTGTGTGGCGTCCTTCGCCAGCGGTATGGTCAACGACTGGCACACGTTCTTTGCGCTGCGTATCGTGGCGGGGTTCGGCTCCGGTGCGGAAACCGTCGTGATCGCGCCATTTCTCGCGGAGTTCGTGCCGCGCCGATATCGCGGCATGTTCTGCGGCGCGCTGGTCGGCTTCATGTCGTTCGGTTATCTGAGTTCGTCGATTCTGGGCTTTACGGTTGTGCGCAACTTCCCCGAGGGGTGGCGCTATGTGGCGGTGATCACGTCGTTGCCAGTGGTCATGCTGCTGTGGTGGAGAAGGACCTTGCCGGAGTCGCCGCGCTGGCTCGAAAGCCAGCGCCGGACGGGCGAAGCCGACAGCATCGTCAGCGCAATTGAAGCGTGGTTCGTCAGGAAGGGCATCAGTCTTCCGGCAGTGTCGCCCGTCAGGGAAGTGCCAATGCCCGCGCACAAGCGCGGCGGCGCGGTGGCCAACGTGCTCACACTCTGGTCACGCCCGCTCGCAGGCACGACGGCCGTGAGCTGGGCCATGTGGTTTTCGGTGGCGTTCGCGTACTACTCGTTCTTCGCCTGGATACCGAGCCTGCTCGTCAAGCAGGGGCTGACGATCACGCAAAGCTTCGGCTATTCGATCGCCATCTATGCGTCGCAGATTCCCGGCTATTTTTCGGCCGCGTGGCTTAACGAGCGTATCGGCAGAAAGGGCGTCGTGTCGTCGTACATGCTGCTCGGCGGTCTTTCGGCCATCGCGCTCGCGTTCTCTCATGCCGAGATGCAGATCATGGCCGCGGGCATGTGCCTGTCGTTCTTCATGAATGGCGCATTTGCAGGGGTCTATGCGTACACGCCAGAAATCTTTCCAACTTCCGTCCGTACGACCGGCACCGGTTCGTCCTCATCGTTTGGCCGTATTGGCTCGGTGAGTGCGCCGATCCTTGTCGGCGTCGTCTATCCGATGTTCGGGTTCACCGGCGTGTTCGGCATGACGACGGTGGTGCTGGCGGTCGGCGCCTGCCTTGTTCTGTTCTTCGGCATCGAAACACGCAACCGCTCGCTCGAGGACATCGAGGCCGAAGAACTCGGCAAGCCGCACGACGTACACGGCCTACAGCAGCCCACGGAAGTACGCGGCTGATGGCTGTAGCGAAGCACCCCAGATATCTACAGGAAACCATGCAGATAGACGATCTTCCGGCTGCCCTGGTCGCGCCGAGGGCGCTGGACATGCAGGACCTCACGCGCCTAGCCTGGGCGATCCGGTTGAAGGATCAACCGGATGAAATTTTCCGTGCGGTGCATGCGGTAGCGGCGAGCGCAATAGGTTTCAGCCTGTTCACGATCATGTCCTACGATGCGCAACACCAGGAGGTTGAGCGCGTCTATACCAACATGCCGGACGTCTATCCGATTGGTGGGCGGAAGAAAAAGCTTGGCACCGCGTGGGCCAGACAGGTACTGCAGGACCTCAAGCCATTTCGTGCAGAAACGCCGCAAGGCATCCGGGAAGCGTTTGACGATCACGCAGTGATTACCGGCATGGGGCTCGGATCGATACTGAACATCCCGATCGCATACGACGGAGTGTGTGTTGGCACGATGAACATGACTCACAGGGAGAACTGGTACACGAGCTGGCATGAAGAAATGGGCTTGCTGATCGGTTCCTTCCTTGCCCCCGCTCTCATCAAGCGGAATATGATGTTCCCCGGTGGCTTCGCTCATCCCTGACATGACCACTACCGTCCTAGAAAAACGTCAACACTTGACTCCAACCTCCGGACACCAAAGCCGCTGGCTGCTTGTCTTTATTCTCGGCTATCTCGCGCTACTGGCCGACGGCGCAGATGTCATGATGTACGGTTTGACGCTCACGCGAATCAAGGAAGAATTCGGGCTGAGCAATGTCGAAGCCGGGGCATTAGGCAGTTTGACTCTGTTTGGGATGGCCATTGGCGGAATCCTGGGCGGCTGGGCGAGCGATCGTCTGGGCCGGGTGCGGATCGTGGCCTGGGCGCTGGCGTTGTTTTCGCTCGGCGCGGGGCTGCTTGGGCTCACCCACAGTTTTCTGGAATTCGCGATCGTTCGCTTCATCAGTTCTTTGGGCATCGGCTGCATGGTGCTGGTGACCACGCTCGTTGCCGAATATGTGCCCACCGAACGGCGCTCCCTGATTCTTGGGGTCTTGCAAACCGGCATCTCGGCTGGCTACATCGTCGTCCTTGCACTGAGCAGCTGGATTTTGCCCCACTACGGCTGGCGTACGCTGTACTACGTGTCGGCGCTGCCTGTACTGTTGGCGCTGGCGATCAAATTCGCCGTGCCCGAACCGGCAAGCTGGCTGACGAGCCGCGCCGTCGCCCGCAAGAGCGAACGTCGATTTCTCGACAACCGCTACTATCTGATTTTCAGTGATCGACAGGCACGAACCCTGTTCATTCTGTGGACCCTGGCCTCGATTTTCGTTCTTTCCGGGTTTTATGGCTTGAACAACTGGCTGCCGACGTACCTCGAAAAAGAACTGCATATCAAATTCAGCCCGCTGACCGGATACATGATTGGCACTTACGTGGTCGCCTTCGTCGGAAAGATTTTCGCTGGCTGGCTGGGTGATCGCTGGAGCCGGCGTGGGGTGTATGTTGTCGGCTGCATGGGCGCCGCGCTCTTTCTGCCGGTGATCATTTTCTGGCAAACACGCGAAAACATTGCCCATCTCATGCTCTTGTTCGGATTTTTGTATGGCGTGCCATTGGGTACGATGGGCACCTTCATGGCTGAGAGCTTCGCCACATCTGTCCGCGGCACAGCTGTGGGAGGCTCCTACAACCTGGGTCGCTTCTGCTCGGGCGCAGCACCCATTGTCATCGGCTACCTGGCCACACAGTTCTCCATCGGCCTCGGCTTCCTTGTGGTAGGCGCAGTTTTCTTTTTAAGCGGCGTGACCGCTCTGCTCATTCCGGATCGGTTGTATGACACGCAGCGTTAGTCCACACCTTGACGGGTCGAGATGGAATTGGCGAGAGCGCCCGCGCTCCCCCTTGAAGTTAGCGGCTTTACTGTTGCGTGGCGAGTTGTGATCGATTTCGCAGGCAGGCGGCCATGCCGCCACATCGAGTACCTGTCACAGTGCCATTTTCCGCGCACATCCAACCTGAGGAGTATCGAGTGAACAGATCCATTCCGCAGTACGTTGACGAGTCGACCAGCACCGACAGCCTGCTCCACCTGCTCGACAAGTTCATGGATGGTGTGCAGGTGGCCCACCGGATGCACTACGAGCATATTGTGTCGCTGGTTGCCCTGGTTGAATCGCTTGACAGCGACTGTATAACCGCGACCGAGCGCGATGCACTATTTGCCCGTATGGAAGAAACGACGGTGCACCTGGAACTGAACGAGCGCGTCAACGTCGGCGCGTTTCGTGGCATCCGCAACCGCCTGTTGCGGCATCTGGTCGGGGCGCCCGGGCACGATACCGACTGCGGGGCGCTGTATCACGCCTGCCGTATCGCGCCGACAACCGATACACAGCACTGAAGCGTTGCGAAAACAATTTCGTTTTTTTGATGAAACCAGATAGGACGCCTTATGACTGACGAATCATGCCGTCCGGTTACCGTTGAAGAGCTGGGCGCACACACGATCCGGCTCACGAAGTACAACGCACTTCTGGAGGGTGTCAGGCGTGGCGCGCTCACCTCCGCTTACCGCCAGGTGGCGATGCTTGCACGCATCAGCGCGATGGCGCGTGCGACTGCCCGGTCCGGCGTGTCCGAGGCGGACCGGACTGCGATTGCTGCCGGCCTGCGCGAAGCATGCGAACAGGTCGAACGCGAAGCGCGCGCAAACCTGGCTTCGCTGAAGTTCACCACGCCTCCGGACGCCGAAGATGGTCCGGTGTGGGACGCCTTTTCCCCGTGGTCTACCGACGCTAACGGCTGCTCCGCCTGATTGGACTGTGCACACCGGTACCTCCCCTTGGATAGATGTTCTTTTCAATCCGACAGGAAATCCGCTAAGCCAGTGCCTTTCCCGATGCGATGGGGAGGGCCTGCTTGCCGACCACTACCCCATTTTGCAGGCAGGCGGCTTCCATGAGCACGAAGAGGCAGGATATCGTTGACACCGCGACGCGTTTGTTTGCGAGAGACGGCTATCACGCGGTGGGGATCGACCTTATCATTAGCGAGTCTGGCGTGGCGAAGATGACCATGTACCGGCACTTCGCCTCGAAGGATGAACTGGTCGCGCAAGTGCTGACACAACGGGCGCAGCAGTCGCTGACGCTGATGGCCGAGGCGGTCGCACGAAAGACTTCACCGATAGAGCGGCTGCATGAGGTCTTTATGTGGCATGAACGCCGGCTCATGGCCCGGGATTTTACGGAGGGGATGTTCGCTGGCGCGCTCCACGAATTCCATTCTCATTCGGTCGAGATCATGCGTGCGGCGGCTGCGCAGAAAGAGCACCTGCAGAACTTTCTTCAGGATATCGTGACAGGAATCGTGCCACGTCATCCGGCTGCCAGACTGGTCGCGAGGCAACTGGTCATGATCCTCGATGGCGCAATTCATTCCGCGATGGCGGGAGACGAAAGGCACGCCGCTGCCCAGGCATGGGACATCGCCCTCAGGCTCGTTTCGTCAGAGATGCGAGCCGGGACGGCGGAGTACGGAGTGTGGGCGCCTGATTTTACACATTCACAAGAGGTCTCTTAATAATCAAGACGATATGCGTTCCTGAATATGTAAATCATAACTGCTCCGATAGCCCCTACCTTATCGGAACCAGAACATAAGGAACCAGAACGCGACCCAGGACTCTCCGCGATTTTCCAGACGCCCGCTCCGTATTGCCCTGCTCGAAAACATGGCCAGCAACGCGCTCCACCTCGGTGGCCTGTACGCAGTGGTGTTCGCGAGGCTCGCCTCGCTCGCCCGCGAACTGGAGCTCTGCCACGAATCAAAGGCGGATCGCGAGACGCTCATCGGGGCGCTCAGGGAAGTCGCAGAGAGCGACGAGAGGTGAGCGCGCTGTCTGTCTAGAAGCGCTTCCGTGGGCTGTGCGACGACGTATTGCCAGGCTTAGGGATGCCGTCGCAGGAAGAAGAAACCATCGAGGCATGCGTGATCGCGCCGATCACGACGACGATCCAGTAGCCGTCGCAATCTTGCATCGACGCTATAGCCGTACGCGTGCCTGAAAAGATGCTCAGTGCCGATCTTGCTGATCCCGCAGCTGACGCATGGCCGGGAACTTCAATCTCTTTGGGTCGCATTCCCCGTCGCTTGCGACGTAGGTCGATCGAAGATCGACAGCCTGAGAAAGCGCAGTTCATAC
>NZ_JBNDKT010000084.1:0-12747 GCF_050435685.1 Paraburkholderia sp. GAS448 | reverse complement strand
GAAGGAGCCTCACGTGATTCGCAATCTGTTCCAGGAAAAGCATGTTCGCTACGCCGCCTAAGGAATAGGGCACTATTTGATGCACTCGTCAGTATCGCGCAGAAAAAGCGTTTCCCACAGGAGATTTAAACATATGCAGACTATCCGATTCTCAGCTGAAATGCTGAAGGCCATCGCGCTGCTTGCGGCAACCAAAGATCGTCGCAGCTACCTGAATGGTGTGCTCGTCGAGGCACGCAAGCACGAAACACGTCTGGTCGCCTCGTGCGGTCAGAAGCTTGGGATCGTGCGTGTGAGTATCGAAAACGCAGTCGATCACGACGTTTCGCTGATCATGCCGATGAGTGTATTGCGGCAGATCAAGGTGCGCGCGCAGCGGGGGCTTCCCGTGATACTGGTTATCGATGGTGACAATCACTATCTCCAGATCCCCGGGCACGGCCTGCAATATGCATTCAAGCCGATAGCGGACAAGTACGTCGACTACGCCAGAACGGTGCCTGGTGAATTCTCGGGAACCGCGGCGCAGTTCGATCCCCAGCACCTGATGGACTTCTCGCGATGCGCGGCGGTCCTGACCGGCAAGCCAGGCGTTCCACGCGTGACCGCCAATGGAGACAAGGCGGCCCTCGTGACGCTCAACGGCTACGACGACTTTGTCGGCATTGTCATGCCCCACAGGTTCATGGGCACCGACAAGCCGGCCGACATCAGCTGGTTCAAGAGGGTGCGCCTACCTGCTCCAGGACAAGATGATGTCGCTCCATCCAATGCAGCTCGCCGCGGAAATCGTCCGGCGATCGCCTCAGCACGGTAAGCAACAGACGAACCAGTCCATCCAGAAGCTTGCATTTTTCACCCATGGCTGGAGCCTTGCTCTCCTGGAAAAGCCGATGGTGGACGAACAGTTTGAAGCATGGCGGCTCGGCCCAGTGCTCGGGCCGCTCTATCACACACTGGGGGTGTTCTCGATCAATACCATTCCCGCAGATCACCCTATCATCGTGCGGCAGCCGCGGCTGCCGGACGCCAGTCGCGAGGCTCAGCTGATCGAACGCGTCCTCGAGGTGTACGGCAAATTGAGCGCTGCGAGACTGTCCTCAATTTCGCGCATTGAAGGCGGACCGTGGGAGCTCGCGTGGCATGGGTCGTCCCATGAGTGCTGGATCAGTAACGAATCGATCCATGCCTGGTTCGACCGCATTGCGCACTTCGAATACACACCGGGTGAACATTTCTCGGAGCATGCCTGAACGGCGGGTAGTCGCGAGGTTTCATCTTTGCGATTGCATTTGTACCCAATCAGGAGATTTGCAGTGAATCAACACGAAACGACATGTATTACGTTTTCGCCGGGATCACGCGTCATTGATGAGCGCGCATACGCGGAGCACGTCATGCCAAGCAGATCGCAAAAGCAGCATAACTTCTGGAATATCGTCTCTCACAGTTCGGAGTTCGCAAAGAAGGTGGACGTCAGCAGGAAGGTCGCCGATGAGTACCTGGAGGCCGACCGACGCGCCGGCCGGTTCCAGCCCCGCCATAACCCGCTGGTTCCCCGGAAACGGTAGCACGCGTGTTCGTCGGCGCCTTCGTTGTCTTCTTCCTGTCCTGTCCGACCGGTCTTTTGAAGAGGGTACGCGTTGGCGCTAATGTCATGTAGCGGTCGAGCCTGAAAAAATACCGGACCACCGGCACGAGCTCGTCGGCGCACAGTATTCGTCCCACACCGGGAATCATTTTCCCCGCACCCTCAGATTGCCATCTGTAGTAGACGCCTTTGCCTTGTGTAGCCACCTGGGTCCAGTACTTCCCGACCTGCTCTGCGATAGCGACCAGATCAGCTCCCTGCCGAGCCGTGAAAAGAAGCAGGCAGTGATACCCGTAACCCATGCCATGACTGTGTTCGAGTTTGACGACAAGTCCCACCGGTGACGGGACGAAGTCATTATCGAGATACTGAAAAAGCTGGATGCGATGATGGTTGACCTCTTCGAGGCGCATGCCGGATGGCAGGGGTTCACCGTTTGCGGAGAGATTGGGGTAACCCAGATTGATTCGCATTCCACAAAGGATTTGTTCATTGTAAAAACGCCTTTCAAGGAATTTTGACATCTCCCGCTGGTCTTGGTTGCTACGGTGAAGATAGTTTGCTTCCTCTCTTCTGACCGCCCTGTCGGCAAGCGTGGTTTTTTGAGTGGAAAACTCCTGATTCATTTCGTCGATCATTTTTTTGGGGAAATCATTGGAACCGAGATTGCCAGACCACGAGCGGCGACGTTCCAACGTCTCCTGATCGCAGTCAATGAGTGCGCGCAAGACCGGATTAATGCTGTGGAGATTGAACGTTCTGGAGAAGAGACGGGTATCAAACTCAAGCAACGCGCGAATCATGTTCTTCTCGTTTGAGACGGGAATGGCGCACCTGCTGGCCGAGTGACTACATTGCGTATTTAGGCGCAGGCCTGACCTGCTTCTGATTTTTTGCGCAAGCTGATAGATCAGGTCGAATTTGCGCAGAAAGTCGTTCTCCACTGCGGCAAGCTGGCGTTGGTGAGGCGCCAGTGGGGGACCGAAGAGAAAAAACCGCTCTCTCATTCCTTCTTCGATCGCATCAGATTGGGTGATTTTCATGAGGGATCAGTCGACCTGTTGTGCGCAAAACTCCGGCGCGTGTTGCACTTTGCAGTAGGTAATCCGGGCACCTGTTCGCGTTTTTCTGTTTGTCGCGTGACGTTTGCCGTGCTCATCTCCCCCACCATTTCACGGGCACAAGTCCTCACCGGCTTTGCCAGGGACCCCTGGAAAAACCAGACGGCAACAGTTCACCCCGGTAGTCAACGCTACCGCGACGCACTAATTTGGGGAATCAGAGATAAATGGTCAGTCTTATACGAACCTTAGAAGGAATACTAACAATCAAAAATCTAAATCCGCAGATGCGCAAAATGTAAATCCACAGCTGCGCAAGCGGGTTGCAGTGGTCGCCGGTCTACCCGGACGTCGCTGTCATGAACGACGGGTTTCGGGAAGAGTCTGGCAACGCACGAGGTGCGACCTGAACGGAAAGTGGGTGCAGTGCGTCTCTGGTCGTCTCCTTGAGGCATGTTGAAGCAGGGTGGCTTGTCTCGCCGTACAAGGACCCATGCGTGTCGGCTGGCCGGCGCAGGGGGTGTGGGGGCTGGGGCGAGTGAAAAAATACTTTGCGATAGATATCCTGTGGAGCCTGCAGCCGTCTGATTGCGCGCAGCGCGACCAGCGTCCTGGTCACGGCTGGCAGCACGAGCAGACGTTGCACGGGCTTCCGTTATAAGGCGTGGTTGATTGAACAAGGCGCTGTACCGGGCGTTGCACGGGGCGCCGGCTGGTTCATTTAACAGGGGTGGGTTCCGAAGGGAGTTGAAGGCGCATCGGGTGCGGCCTGGGGGGAAGAAGTTCGTGGTCTGCGATAGATCACCTGATTGGTGCCGGCGCGCTGTCAGACGTTGCGTCGGGTCGGTGGGCCCGGTCGTCGAGGTTTCGACGTCCGGGTTTGGGTCAGCGTTCGGTTCGTGGGGAATCTTGAAGCAGGTGGCTTGTCTCGCCGTACAAGTATCCATGCGCTGGCCGGCGCAGGGGTTCGGGGCTGGGGCGAGTGAAAAAATACTTTGCGATAGATCACCTGATAGGTGCCGGTGCGCAGTCAGACGTTGCGCCGGGTTGGTCAGCCCGGTCGTCGAGATTTCGACGTCCGGGTTCTGGATAGCGGTAACGGCAACAGGGGCCGCCCTGTGCAATACGTTGAGCCTTGATCGCGAATCGTGCGCGAGCGTGGCTGCCGGAATAGCGTTCATATCAGCCTTCTGTTTACCTGAGCCTGTCGCGGCCGTCGATGGCCGCCCTCGCTATAAATATAGTGCGCCTCGTGGTGACGTCACGGGCTTCGAGGCCGTCGCTCGCGGTCCTGGCCCGGTGTGGCGGATGCGCCGTGCCGGCGGCCAGGCGCGTGTCCGCGGTGCCCACCGTGGTGACGGGCGCCGCGCTCGCGTCGGGCGGGTGGCCTGCGTTGCCATTTACCCGGGCCATTCGTTTTCGTATGTCGTCGGCCAGAATTGAAGTAATCGCATAAAGAAAAAATGTGCTGGCGCCTGGGCGTTCGCTGCCTTTGCGTGAACTGGCCGTCACATTTCTGTGGCGCGTGTGCGGGGGTGTGGCCCACGGTGCGCGTACGCGCGATTCAAAAAAATCTCAAACCTATATTCCGCAGATGAGTTCAGCACAGAGATGAAATGAACTCAATTACCCAACAGACAGAAACAAACCAGGGAGTATCACCATGTTGAACAACGCGCTGAATAACGTTCTCAAGTTTGCGGCAACGGCGGCTCAGGAAACGTCCAGCATCTTTGATAATGCGCCGGTCGAATCGATGACTGAACCGGCTTCGGGCCTTTTCGAAACGTGCACGGACTGGGTGAGCGAAAACAAAACCGCAGTGATTGGCGCCGCTGCGGTAGTCGCAGTTGGCCTCGGTGCCTACTACAGCTACCCGTTGCTGCGCGACAGGTTCAGCAGCAGGAACGGAACGACGGAATCGAAACAGGCGACGCCTGAAACGAATTCCGCACCTCCTACCGCTGAGCAGGTGCAGGCAGAGCTGGAAAGGGCGACTCAGGCCGCGCAGGACTTCATGAAGAACAAGCCTGCGGCCGGCAATAACTGAGCCAGATCCAGTAAGCACCATCAAGCAGTTCGTGCCGGAGGCGGTCGCGCCTCCGGTTTCAAAAATTGTGGTTAAACAGGGAGTCCCAAAAAATGCAATTCTGGAAGTCGCTTGGTCAGGGTGTGGGTGTTGTCGTCGGTCTCTATATCGGTTGCAGACTCGTGCAGGTCGTCGATGAATATATCGAAAACAGGCAGCGGGAGAACTGATCTGACACCCGGTATTCGTCGGGTTCCGACTGGTTCAGGAATGATGGGGAGAGCGCGAAGCTCTCTCTTTTTATTGTGCGATTCACAAGGAACCATTTTGTCCGGATGCAGGAACGGCAGGCTGGGCGGTTTCAATCGGGGGAGGTGAAGAGTAATGGGCGGGTCCCTGACTTACGCGATGTATCACGCAATGGCAGTGAAACAGGATTTCAATGACCGGTTCTTTCCGTTTGATCCAGATGATCTGGCGGCGTTGCTCAGGCGAAAAGAGGAAATTCTTGAAGCGCTTGATGAGAGCGCACAGGTCGTCAACCAGATTGGACAGGAGCTCGAGCGCATTGGTGCAGAGGTAAAGTCGGATGACGAATGCGCAAGGTTCAAGGAGGCTGTCGCGATTGCGTGGGAGCCGACCTCCGCCGAGGGCTATCCCGGGCGGGGGTCCTCCCCCCGCTGGGTTTGGAGCGGGGGCGTGGTTTGCCCTGATTTCTCGCCTGGGGGGGCGGCATCTACCCCCCCCCACCTCCCTGTTGACACCCGTTTTCTTTTTTTCCCCGCCGTGAGTGCTCAAGTGCGTCCCCGCGTCCCCGTTTCTCCTGAAAGCAAATTGTTTGAATGCTTTCGGCGGAGAACACCATGGAAGAGACAAGGAAGGGATTTCTGGCCAGGGTCTGCGAAGACCTCTTTTGCAGCTGGAACGGCGACGTTGACCCGGCCCGTCTTTTTGGTTACGGCTTTGTGATGCTCGGTGGCCTCGTCTTCATCATTCTGTCGATCTACGACACCGTCAGGCACCAGACATTCAACAGTCTCGCCTTCTCGGGCGGGCTGGTGGCGATCGCAGGTGCGGTGACGGCTGCGGCGGCTGGCGTAAAGATCAAGGAATCCTCCGAGATTCCGATGCCGACAGAAGACATTGAGCAGGTGGAAGTCGATGTGGTGAAAAAGTCGAGCTGAGCCGCTGATGCCGGAACTGCTTCCATGTCGCAGCCACCGGGTGTTCCGGTGGTGTCCCAGGCCCCCTGCCCCGTAACCGAGAAAAGTTCGGATAGATATTACTCAAACGGGTGCTGGTAGCGGTGCTACCTCGCGCCCGAAGTAAAAAAACTGGACTGGCTACTCCTATGAATGTCAGGCAGTTCAAGGCAACGACATTCGATTACCCAAAGTACCAAAAGGAGAACCGTGTAAATGACCGATCCCACAGACGAGTCCCCGCGTCTGCCCCGGTCGAGCTGGATCGAAGTAGTCAGGCGGCTCAGGACCATCTCGCTGAAGGGCCTGGGCATTTTGTTACAGGAAGCATTCAACGGGAGAAAGGAGGCGCCCGAGAACTTTATCAACTGGATTCGTTCACAAATTTTGCATCCAAGGGATCTCGACTGGATAGACGAACACGCACCCGCGTTCCGGATCGATGTGATTGACCTGGTTCATCCCCAGACGCAGCACCTGACACAGACGTTGAGCATTACGTTCAGAAGCCTTGATGTGACGGTTCACCACCCGCTCATCATCAACGTATATCTGGATCGCGACCGGACCATCCAGCCGGGATCAATGCTGGTGCTTTCAAAACTCGAATAACCACCCTCCAGTAACTGCCCGGCCACTACGTGGCTGGGCTCTATGCGATGAGACGCAACGGCCGCGAAGTGATTCGCCCGGCTGGGCGCAGCCTTGCCACAAAAGACAAGCCACGATCGTTTTCAATGATTCCAGGGAGAGCTGAGATGATGCTGCAGGAAGAAGTGCCGACTCGCGAAAGCCCGCTTCCGGGGCTATTGGAAAAGACCGTGTCCGGCCTGTGGTTCCTGAAGAATGAACTCGTCGAATACATGGACGACGACGGCCTGAGGAAGCTCACCGGTTGTATCGACGAGGTGTACGAGCGCGCTGTCGTGCTGCAGAACCATGCACGGCCGTTCACGCCGTCGTTCCGCTTCCGGCAGGATGCGGATGACGGGTCGGTGGTGCATCTTCTGGTGCTGCTACCGGGCCAGCATTTCAATCAGGGCACGCTCGTCGGCGAGATACGCATGAACGCGGCCGTGGTTGACGGCCGGTTTCGACTCTCGCCGGCGCAGGAGTCGGGTGCGCACGCGCTCGCGCGCCAGCGCAGGTGGAAGGTATCCGAGGAAGAGCTTCAGGCGCTCGATGAGTTGATCAGTTCTGCAAGGCGCCTGAGGAGCATGGGTCGCAGCTTTCCTGTGGAGATCATGTTCACGGACCAGGGTGTCGAGATTGATGCGAATTATCATGACCCCGCGGCACCCGCCCGCGCTGCCCTCGTGTCGACGTAGCAACCTGGATGGCCACTCCGCCCGCTGTGACAGCTGTGACGCACGAAAGTCACGGGCAAATCCAGTGAGCCATGATCTTTCTCGAGGCGGGCATCGTGACCGATGAAGCGGCAACGGGGCGCACTTAATCCGGAGGACCAACGGGCGGCCTAAGTGGACATTCGCCGCGTTGCCATTGCCGTCGCGGGCAACGCCATACCCGGCGCGACAGAACTCGCGCATGAAAAAAATCGCCTGATCTATCACCGTTAGATGAATGGCCTGGGCTACACCTGTGCGCAATATCTCGATTGCCAGATGATTCACAAGCGACATGCGTCGTACCAGCTCGCCATTCACCGGCAACAACTCCGCACGCGTGCGCGGTATCCGTCGCGGCGGCGCGGCACGCTCGGCGCGTCTGCGTTCTATTCGCGACATCGCGCCTGTGGTCAGTGCATGATCGGCGTAGACAGCGCATTCGACGCCAGCATATTGCGCGCGGCTTCGACGGCTTCACGCAATACGACGCTATCGTCCATTCCCTCAACTTCATCAGTCAGCATGTCAATTACGCTTGCTGCGCAAAGCTGGAGGTGGATCGCATCCACAATTGCCTGGCTTGAAGACGTTGGATGATGTGCAATCCGCGTCGCGATGCCGGTAACCTGCATCAGCGCGGCGACGGCCTGCGCGCACTGGCCGCTACGAAGCGTAAGCTGGTTTTCCAGTTCAACGACGCGCCGCTGGAGCTGGGCGCAGGTAGGAGGTACGGCGTTTTTATCTGGCATGGTCCCGGTCTCACTGTTCAGGAGTAGCCCGGACACACGAAGAGGGTGAGCGGGCACAAGGCAGGGTTGGCGAACCGGCGCTGTACCAAACCGGCAGGTCCGAAGACCTCCCCACCCAGGCCCGCCCATTGACGAATGCAATAGACGAACAAAGGCAGCCGCACACCCTTGCGGGCATGCGGGGTACAGCGCTTCCAGGTCGCCAAACCTGGGCTGCCGTTGTTTCGGCAGCAGCCGACTATATAGCACAGTTTAGGCGCTTACTGAATCCACAAGGCAGCGCGTTTATGTATGCCACCGATCCGGCGCGATTTTCTCACCTTAACAAAGCTTCTTTTCCGGTTCAGTGATCGCGGAAGGCTTTTGCCCGAATGCTCTCACACAATGCGGAACGCTGAACGTACCTCAGAGGGAGAGGTAAAACCATGCCCAGTCATACGCGGCAGTACTTTGCGACCAGTCAGCAGTTCTCGGATGCGGTGATCAGGCAGATCACACAGACTGAAGCCGACAACCAGCTGATTACCGGCGCCCTTCAGGCTGGAACGGAGGCGGTGCAAACAGCTTATCCTGGCGCGCAGATAGTGTACGGTACCTTTTCGTATCTATCGGCGACGGGGAAATGGATGCGTCAAATCGATCTGCTCATCGGACTCGCGTCTGCCCTGAACCACTTCAGGTATGCCATCCTGCTTAACATGAAAAATAACCTCGGCGACTACTACGTCGATACTTCGAATATGCAGACGTTCACTTTCCTTGGGGGGAGTTCAGCCATTGGCGCGCGGTAAGGCAGGAGACAGATGGGCTCCCGGGGTGCGGGTTTAGGACGTTTGGGGGAGCTGTGTAAAGCGCGAAAGCGAACAATTTCAGGCAGAGACCGATGACAACGAGCACGACTGAGGTTCAACCCTCGACGGAAATGGCGCCGCCAGGGCCTGCGTCTGCCAGGCTTTCATGGCACGAGCTGAGCAACCCGCAGTACTTCGCGCTACTGGAGTGTGCGCGCATGAAACCTGGCAGATATCGCTGGAAGCCCGCCACCATGCGCGGTCTCGCGGACCTGGGACTGGTCTGTTGCCTGGAGAACGGCACATTTGCGCCGACTCCCGCAGGCATCGATCTGTTGCGTGCATCAAGGGAAGGGAAACGTCGCCAGCCAAGGTCCCGGCCGGAATCCGGCCATGAATCCGGCCAGTAGCATCAGGCGTACCGGGTTCAAAACAGCCTCCCCCAGACGCGTCATGTATCATTCGAAAAACAGTTCCGGTGTGGTCCGTGACAGTGCCGGCAAAACCAGCTTCAGCAGAAGCTTCGACAAGTTCGACAAGGAATGAGGATGCCTACCCAGCAACAGCTTGACGAGCTCAGGCGACTGGAAGATTACGTGCAGGGCTGCGAGATCGAGGATGATGACGGCGAGGCGTTCCTGCATCTCTTTATCATTGTGCGCGGCAAGTGCATCAATGGCATGGCGAACAGCGGCATCAGCGATGCGATGATCTCGCGTCTGCTCTCCATCACGCCGGAGAAGGTTGCCTCGCAGAAGATGCCCAGGCGACAAGGCAGTGCAATGAACGCCGCAGTGCAGGTTCCGGAGGCACCGGCGAAGGAATCGAAGAAGACCTCACTGAACGGGAAGGCATCGAAGCGCGCCGACACGTCCGTCAAGACAGCCAGGCCCCCGGTTGCCAGCAAGATGCCGGTAGCGCGAAAGAAAGCCGGGCCGCAGAAGGTGTTGCAGGCGGCCAGGAAGTAAGGTCGTTGGTTTCGGAGCAAAGCCGGCATGGAGCCAGAGAGGTGCCGTCAGGCCCTCTCTGGCTCCATGTATTCTGCCTTCTTTTTTTAGCCGTTAAAGCCGCGCAGGCCCAGGTAGTTGCAGTACTTGCTACCGCGCAATGAGCGGGCGGCTTCCTGCAATGCCGGACGCTGGAAGGCGCGCATCAGCAGCTTTGCGTAGGCCTCGATCCTGTCGCCAACGGCGACTACCTCACGATCGCGTCCCTGTGCGCTCTCCGACAGCTTTCTGAGAGCATCGCCGAGTTTTGCTGACGCGGCGGAGAATTTTGACTCGAGCTCCACAAAATGCTTCACGTTATCGCAGTAAGCCTGAGCCGCATCGAACACCTCGCCGAGCTGTTGAACTGAAAGCGTGATCTCCTTGCTCAGGGAAACTGAAGCGCGAGCGCCCAGATTGCCCCCCATGTAGGTCGCTGCCTTTAACGCCCCATGGCCCGAGCTGCCTTTCTCCTGTACGAACCCACTGCTGCCCAACTGCTCCAGACGGCTCCCCTGAGTCGGTGTGCGGCTGGCAACGACACTGGTTACGTTGAAGTACTTTCCGTTCCCCATGAAGTGGGAATCGAAAAGCTCGGTGGGGGATTTCAGCGCTTCGACCTTTCTGGCGAGTGCGTCGATCGCGGCCTTGTCTTTCGCACTGCCACTGCTCAGGGTAGCAGCCAGTTTTTCAATGGCGGCAATGATGTCAGTGGGATATTTCGTGAGCATGTAGTTTGAACCTGCCAGATCACTTGACAAGGCCGCACCAAGGTTCTGCGGTTGCCCCTGGCCAGTTCTGAAGAAGTACCAGAGTCCGTGCAGATTGATTTCGATCCGCGGGCCCAGCTTCCCTTTTTTCTGTTCAAACTCCGCCTTGTTCTGCCGCGTCTTGTTTTCATACTTGGCGAGCTTGCCTTCGATCGATCTGAAGGAGTCGAGGATGACATCCTTGAAGTGCTTGAAATTGAGCACCGGATCCTGAAACAGCAGGGTCTTGAGCGTCGTTCCAATACCCTCGAGGGCGATTCCTGCCTGCTCTTCGGCACTCGCCTTGCAGTAGCTTTCGAGGGCGGGGAAACTCATGGCTTCCAGTCCGACACTGCCGAGCTGCTGGTTGACGCCCTTGATGATCAATGCGGTGATCGCGGGCGTGACGGCGTTGCTGTGAATAAGGCCACGCAGTTGATCGTAATACTCGTAGATGGCTTCGGCTGCGACATCCATCGCCGCATCGTGTTCGAAATCCTCATCCACGGTTTCGGCCATCCCGGCGAATGCCTGGTCGTCGCCTTCCGGTACCGAGTCATCCAGGGTTTCCCCATTCTCGACAGGCTCATCACATTCGAGCGCGACGCGCAACAGGCTCACGATTCATTTCTCCCCGCTCAGATGAAACTCCGGACGAGAGCTTCGTCAAAGGATTCGCGAGGTATGGCTCAACCCACGTTCCGGCTGACCCACGCCTGTTCCTGTGCCTGGTTGGCCCACCGAAGCCAGCCGGGTATCTCCGCTCCGTAGACATCGGTTGCCGGCCGACCGGTCCAGGGCTCCATGGCCTGTTCGAACTCCTCGCACGCAATGGCCTCAAGCGCGAGTGCCTTCGTGGCACGCGCATTGCGTTCCTGAAGGGATTCAGTGGCAATCAGCTGCTCGTTCTCGAAGCCAAGCAACTCGTCGACCTGGGCGCGGCTCCACTGCATGATGTCGATCGTGCGCGAGGAGATGTTCGATTCGCCGCCGGTGTCGAGCACAACATCGTTGACATAGACGTTTTCGTCCTGTCCGAGGCGTTTGCACCGCGCGACGGCCTGATCGTACTCGAACGAACGGAAGGGAGAGTTAGCCATGACCATGGTGTTCGCCATGACGAGCGGTACGGCAGACGAGAGCGACTGGTAGGTCGCGATCATCGGATTGGCATCCTCGTTGCGACCGAACTCGTTGACCATGCCGGCCAGCTCGTTGTTGGTCTCGCCATAGACCCGCAGGGGCCGGTAGCCCTGCTGCTTGAGGAATTCCGCCGCGGCGTCGACCACGCCCACGTAGCTGGTGAACATCAGCGTCTTCTTGAGCGCGGTGTCGATGATGTCCGCGAGACCGATGTGCGGCACCATGTCGATGATGCACTGGCCCCGTTTCCTGCCGAGAATCTGTCCAAGCGCCTCGCCCTGCACCTTCAGCTTGTAGTATTTCACGACCGATTTCGCGTCCTTGAAGTCCTGGCGAAACGGTTTGGGTAGCGCGGGCAGGATGACCTTCTTTTCGTAGCTGGTGGCGAAGCGGATTTCGTCCTTGAGCTTTGACGGATCGAAATGCTTGCGGATGAGTTTGACCGCGCGCTCGTAGTGCCGGAAGTGTTCCTTCTGCTCGGGTGTGACGAGCGTTTTCCCGAAGGCATTGAGTGCATTCTCGAACATGCGTTCGTACTGGCGCATGTTCGAGAGATAGTGTTTCGCGCGTTCCTCAATGAAGCGGCGCATCTCCTCGCGGATGGACGTGAGCGTGTAGCTTTCGCCGTTCGGGATGCGTACCTTCCTCTGGATGTGGTGGAGCCCGACCTTTACCACGCTGCCGCTCTCGACCTTGTAGGTGACCTTTCCGAGCCGGTGCGCGAGGATGTCGTTGGCGCGCTGGGATGCCTTGCCGTAGATCGCAGAGAAGCGTTGCTGCGCGTCGCGATCGAAGAGCGGGTCAATCGTGCGGAACAGCGGCGCCATCTCGCCACCCATCGCCTTGACCGGTGTGCCGTGCGTATTCCACGCAAAGAGAACAGCCATTCCAGGGCAAAGTGAATCGTGATCCCACGGCAAAGTGAACAAGGATTCCACGCCATCGCGAACAAACGGAGCGCAGCGACGCGGGACCTTTACCTTTTACTCGGACTGCGGCTTTGCGGTCAATCGACTGCGCGTCTTGCGCAGCGATTCGCCCGCGAGCGTGATGCGATGAGCGTTGTGCACCAGCCGATCAAGGATCGCGTCGGCGAC